>NZ_JBEXOT010000002.1:0-418549 GCF_040611675.1 Streptomyces sp. NPDC006551 | reverse complement strand
GCGGAGGGAACGGTGGCGCCGTTCCCTCCGCCTCCCTCGGCCCGCCTCCCTCGATTCACGCGCCGCCCCGGCACGCGCCACCCCGGCTCACGCGCCGCCTCGGCTCACGCGCCACCCGGCGACCGCGCCGCCGCCGCTCAGGCGGCGCGCTCAGCCGTCGCCGTCGTCCGCGCTACGCCGGTCGCGCCGCAAGCGGCTGCGATGGCTGGTGTCGCAGAACGGGGCGCGGAGCGTGCGCCGGCAGGTGCACAGCGCGACCGTCGGCCGCTCGCACAGCGTGACGGTGCCGTCCGGCATGACGATCTCGACCGGCCCTTCGACCAGGAGCGGTCCGCCGACGACCGGCGTCACGCGCGGAACGTCCGCGGCCGGTTCCCTCGCTCCGGACATGGTCCCACCACCCTTCTCAGCTCTGTTCCCCCCGAGTGCCCGCTCGGCGGCGGGGCATGCGCCGCACCGTTCCCGGCGACGCGGCGGCGAGTGCCGAAGGCGAATCGGGGTAGCCGCGAGGCGTCACCACCTGGCCCCGAGGGGCATGCGCAGAGAGGCGACGTCATGAGCAAGGCCAAGGGCAAGGCCCAGGAGATGAAGGGCAAGATGAAGAAGGGAGTCGGCGACACCGTCGACGACCGAGGGATGCAGGCCGAGGGCCGCCGCGAAGAGACGACCGGCAAGGCCAAGTCCAAGGCCGCGGAAGCCATGCGGCGGATCAAGAAGCACGGGCACGAGTAGCGAGCGCCTCATGGTTTCCCTCGCCGATGCGGCCGAGTCGGCTCCGGTCCGCGACGGGCGCGCCGTGGAACTGCTGGGCCTGTCCCTCCAGTTCACCGGACGTGACGCCATCGCGGTACCGGTGCCACCGTCGGGTACGGCAGCCGCGCCCTTCACGCTGAAGGAGGGCACGGAGTACCGCGCGGTGGTGCGCTTCCGTGTCGACGGACCGTTCGTGACGGGCCTGAAGGTTCTCGACGTACGCAGCAGGTCCGGCGCCGAACTGGGCGTCCGAGAGGTGATGCTCGGCGACTTCCGGCGGGGTGGACCGTACGAACTCGCGCTTCCCCCGGAGCGCGTCCCCAGCGGCCCGCGGGCTCGCGGAGTCTACGACGTCTACGCCGCGCTCGTCGACGGCGACGGCCACGTCCTCGACCGGCGCGACTACCGGTTCGAGATCAGGAAGGACTGGTGACCCGGGTCCGGCCCCGGACATGCGGCCCCGGACCCGCCGGATGCGGCGCACGCCCCGCGCGTGCGCCGCATCCGGGCGCGTGGGCGGGGTGTGCGACGTGGGGCCGTGTCGGGGCGTCCGGTCCTCTCGTCCGCGAGTCGACGGGGCCAGGGTGGACAGCAGGGGAGAAGAAGGGCGCGGCCGACGGGCCGAGGCTCGCCGCAGAGGTACGGAGCTTACGGAGGCATCCTGATGAGTCGTGAGATCGTCGCGGGAGTGGACGGTTCGCCGGAGAGCCTCGCCGCGGCCGACTGGGCCGCCCGCGAGGCACTGCACCGGGGGCTTCCGCTGCGGCTGGTGCACGCCTGGCGCTGGGAACCGCTCGACATCCCGCTCCTCCCGGACCGGGAGGGGCAGAAGCGGACAGCCCAGGACGTGCTGCGGGACGCGGAGGCGACACTCGCGCGACGTCACCCCGACGTGCGACTGACCGCCGAGGTGCTGGCCGACGCCCCGGTCGCCGCCCTGAAGAGCTCCGAGGAGCGGGCGGAACTGCTGGTGATCGGTTCGCGCGGGCACGGAGCGCTCGCCGGGTTCCTGCTCGGCTCGTACGGACAGCAGATCATCGCGGCCGCCGGCCGACCGGTGGTGGCGGTGCGCTCACGTGACGGCGACGGCGGGGCGGGCCGCCAGGGCGGTGAGATCGTCGTGGGGCAGCTGGGCGGGCCGGAGGACAGCGCCCCGGCACTCCGCTTCGCCTTCGAGACGGCGGCGGCCCGAGGCGCGTCCGTCCGGGCGGTACGGGCATGGAGCCTGCCGCCCCTCTTCGCGTACAGCCCGGAGTCGATGGCGCTCGCCGACGAGGCCGGCGGGCTCGTCCCGTACGAGGAGAAGGCGCTGCGCGAGGCTCTCGCGCCGTGGCGGGAGCGGTTCCCCCAGGTGCCGGTGGCCGAGCACGTGGAGATCGGGAGCGCGGGACAGGTGCTCCTCTCCTCCTCGGGTGACGCCGCGCTCCTCGTGGTGGGGCGGCGGGCCCGGCGCGGGGCCGTGGGGCCCCGGATCGGGTCGGTGGCGCACGCGGCGCTGCACCTGGCGCCGTGCCCGGTGGCGATCGTTCCGCACGACGAGTGAACCGTGCGCGGCCGCTCGGCGTGGCGGGTTGACTCGGTGGATTGACGAGGTGTGTCGAAGGCTCCGGGGCCGGAAAGTGTTATCGCCGTCGCCCCGGCGGCTCTCCCCCGCGCCGGACCGTCCGGCGTCCCGAAAGAGAGCGGAGCCCATGCAGCACCACGACGACCGTGTCCCGTACGACCAGCCGGCCCAGGACGGCGGCCGCGGCCGCAGAGGGGGTGGTGAGGGACGGTACGCGCGCCGGGCGCGGGCCTTCCCTGTCGCTGTGACCGTGGCGGGTACGGCCGCGATCGTCCTCACCGTGACGACGGGCGCCTACGTGGCGTCCGTCGGCGCCCCGGCCGGCTCGGCGGGCCGTCCGGACGCGGCGACCGGGCCCGGGGCCGCCGTGGCGGCGATGACCGGCGGCTCCACCTCGTCGCCCCCGGCGCCGGGAGGGAAACCTCCGGCGGCTCCTGTCACCCCTTCGGCCACATCCTCCGCCTCCGTCTCGGCGGGCCGGTCCTCCGCCTCCGCCACGAGCCCCGCGTCGGCCCGGCGGGAGGCGACAGCCCGCACCCCGGCGCAGACCCCGCCCACGGCACCGGCCCGGCTGCGCGCGATGGCGGAGGCCGAGGCGGCACCGGCGGCACCGGCGGCGGGAGAGATCGCGCGGTACGTCGACCGGGTGGTCTCCCTGGCCAACACCGAGCGGGCGAAGGCGGGTTGCGCTCCGGTCGGCGGCCCAGGCGCACGCGGACGACATGTCCGAGCGCGACTACTACGACCACAGAAGCCCCGAGGGGCGGAACGCGGGCGACCGGATCACGGCGGCCGGGTACTCCTGGTCCACCTGGGCCGAGAACATCCACCGCGGTCCGAAGACGGCCGCGGAGGCGATGCGCGAGTGGATGCGCAGCGACGGACACCGGCGGAGCATCCTCAACTGCTCCTTCAAGGACATCGGGGTCGGGGTGAGGCTCAGCGCCAACCGCCCTTGGTGGGTACAGAACTTCGCCGCCGAGCGCTGACCCGGGCGCGTCGGGGGCGGTGCGGGTTCAGGACGACGTGGTGGCCAGTTTCTGCACCCACACCGTGCCGTCCGGGCCGGGGACCGCTGCGACCCCCGTGTCCTGGTAGCGGCAGTCCAGCATGTTCTTCTGGTGCGCACCGCCGTCCATCCAGCCCGCGAAGACGTCGGCCGGGTCCGTCGTCCCGCGCGCCAGGTTCTCGGCCCACCGGCTCCACGGATAGCCGGCCGCCGAGATCCGCGTGTCCGCGAGGGCGCCCTCGGGGCTGCTGTGGGCGTAGTAGCCGCGTCGGACCATGTCCCTGGCGTACGCGCGCGCGGCCTCCGTCAGCCGCGGGTCCGTCCGCAGCGGGGCGCAACCGGCTTGCGCGCGGCGCTGGTTGACCAGCCGGGTGAGTCGTTCCTCGACGGTGGGCGCCTGCGTCCGCGCCGGCGTCGCGGAGGCCGGTGCGGGTGTCCGGCTCGCCCGGGGCGCGGCGCTCGGCGAGGTCGCCGCGGGGGCGGTCGTGGTGGCCGGGGCGGGGACGGCCAGGGTCGGGGCGGGCTCCGGGGCGCGGGCCGGCGGTGGTGACGGGACGAGCAGGATGAGGCCTCCCAGGGCACCCAGCGCCACCACGCCGGCGAGACCGGCCCGCCGTGCCGTACCCCGGGCCCGGCCCCGCCCTCGTACGCCTCGTACGGTGGGCGCGGAGCCCGGCAGCCCCTCCCCCGCGCCGGTCGCGCCCGGTGCCGGACCGGCCCAGGCGACCGTCTCGGGCGCGGCGGTCGGCGGGTGCGCCGCCCAGTCGTGACCCAGCAGGGGTGTCACGAGGCCGAGGCCCACCAGGAGCCCTTCCGCGGGGGCGAGTCCCGACCGGGAAGGTGCGCAGACTTCGCAGGTGCGCAGATGGCGGGCGACGCGCTTGCGCCACACCGGCGTCGGGCGGCCGTCCCATCCGGCCACGACCTCCGTGAGGCCCGGGCACGGTGGAGTGGCGGCGAGGGCCCGGACGACGGTCCGGCCGGTCTCGAGCCGGCCCTTCATCCGCTGGACGCGGACCGCCGCGTGCTGCGGGGTGACGGCGAGCGCCTCGGCGAGTTCGGCGCGGGTCAGCTCTCCGGTGGCCTCCAGCCACCACAGGGCGAGGAGTTCGCGGTCGCTCCCGTCCAGCCAGCGGGTCGCCTCGGCTACTTCGCGGCGCTGCCCGGAGAGCCCGAGGCGCAGGATGGTGAGGTCGACGAAGTCGGCGCCCGGGTCGGCGAGCTCGGACACCCGGTCAAGGCCGGGCAGCGGGCCGTTCTGCCGTTCGCGCCACCGGCTGCGGATCTGGTTCATGGCGATGGCGACCAGCCAGGAGCGGAACCGCGCGGGGTCGCGCAGGCCGGTCAGCCCGTCCAGGGCGCGCAGCAGGGTCTCCTGCACGACGTCGTCGACGTCGGCGTGGCCGTCGAGCGCGCGGGCGACGATGTTGTGGACGAGCGGGAGGCAGGCGCGTATCAGCCGTTCCCGGGCGTACGCGTCTCCGGCCGCGGCCGCCTCCACCAGCTCGGCCGTGGCGTGCTCGTCGCTGTGCATGTGTCTGCTCCCTCGTCCCTGGGTCCGTCCCCGTGGTGAGGAGACCCGTGGGAGGGGGCGCGATAACGGTTACGGGCGGCGGTCGGTCACGTGGGTGAGGCGGGCCGGTACGGCACGACCGCCGCGTTGCCCGCCCGTACGGCTTCGACGACCGCATCGTGTATCTCGCGGCTCTCCGGCTCGGAGGCGCACGGCACCGGACTGCCCGACATGGTGAACCAGTCGGACGCGCCGCTGTACTGCACGGCCACACGTGCCTCACCGTCCGCCCAGGTGGTGTGCACGGTCACATCACCGGTGAGCGCGCCGACCTCATCGGTCAGCACCCCACCACGCCCGGTATAGACCCCGGCGGTCGTCCATGATGCCCAGCTCATCCATCCAGGTTCACACCCGGACGGCCCATCCGCCACCGACGGGGCCGCCCCGGCCGGACGGAGGTCCGGGCCGGGGCGGCACGCGTGTGCGCCGGGATCAGCCGAGGGTGGCGATGGCCTCGTTGAAGGTGGCGGACGGACGCATCACGGCCGAGGCCTTGGCGGCGTCCGGCTGGTAGTAGCCGCCGATGTCGGCCGGGGAGCCCTGGACCGCGATGAGCTCGGAGACGATGGTCTCCTCCTGCTCGGCGAGGGTCTTGGCCAGGCCGTCGAAGGCCTCGGCGAGCTGCGCGTCCTCGGTCTGCCCGGCCAGCTCCTGGGCCCAGTAGAGGGCGAGGTAGAAGTGGCTGCCGCGGTTGTCGATACCACCGAGGCGGCGGCTCGGCGACTTGTCCTCGTTGAGGAAGGTGCCGGTGGCGCGGTCGAGGGTGTCGGCGAGGACCTGGGCGCGGGCGTTGCCCGTGGTGGTGGCCAGGTGCTCGAAGGAGACGGCGAGGGCGAGGAACTCGCCCAGGGAGTCCCAGCGGAGGTAGTTCTCCTTGACGAGCTGCTGGACGTGCTTGGGGGCGGAGCCGCCGGCGCCCGTCTCGAACAGACCGCCGCCGTTCATCAGCGGGACGACCGAGAGCATCTTGGCGCTGGTGCCCAGCTCCAGGATCGGGAACAGGTCCGTCAGGTAGTCGCGGAGGACGTTGCCGGTGACGGAGATGGTGTTCTCGCCGCGGCGGATGCGCTCCAGGGAGAACTTGGTCGCCTCGACCGGGGAGAGGATCTCGATCTGGAGGCCCTCGGTGTCGTGCTGCGGCAGGTACTGCTTGACCTTGGCGATGAGCTGGGCGTCGTGGGCGCGGCTCTCGTCGAGCCAGAAGACGGCCGGGTCGCCGGTGGCGCGGGCGCGGGTGACGGCGAGCTTGACCCAGTCCTGGATCGGCAGGTCCTTGGTCTGGCAGGCGCGGAAGATGTCGCCCTCGGCGACCTCCTGCTCCAGGACGACGGCGCCGGAGGCGTCGACGAGGCGGACGGTGCCGGCCGCGGCGATCTCGAACGTCTTGTCGTGGCTGCCGTACTCCTCGGCCTTCTGCGCCATGAGGCCGACGTTCGGGACGGAGCCCATGGTCGACGGGTCGAAGGCGCCGTGGGCGCGGCAGTCGTCGATGACGGCCTGGTAGACGCCGGAGTAGCTGCTGTCGGGGAGGACGGCGAGGGTGTCGTGCTCCTGGCCGTCCGGGCCCCACATGTGGCCGGAGGTGCGGATCATGGCCGGCATGGAGGCGTCGACGATGACGTCCGAGGGGACGTGCAGGTTGGTGATGCCCTTGTCGGAGTCGACCATGGCGAGGGCCGGGCCCTCGGCGATCTCGGCCTCGAAGGACGCCTTGATCTCCTCGCCGAGGTGCGGCACGGAGTCGAGGCCCTTGAGGATCGCGCCCAGGCCGTCGTTGGGGGACAGACCGGCGGCGACGAGCGCCTCGCCGTACTTCGCGAAGGTCTTCGGGAAGAAGGCGCGCACGACGTGGCCGAAGACGATCGGGTCGGAGACCTTCATCATCGTGGCCTTGAGGTGCACGGAGAAGAGGACGTCCTCGGCCTTGGCGCGGGCGACCTGCTCGCCGAGGAAGGTGCGCAGCGCGGCGACGCGCATGACGGAGGCGTCGACGACCTCACCGGCGAGGACGGGGACCGACTCGCGCAGGACGGTGGTGGTGCCGTCGGCGGCCACGTGCTCGATGCGCAGGGTGCCGTCCTCGGCGACGACGGCGGACTTCTCGGTGGACCGGAAGTCGTTCTCGCCCATGGTCGCGACGTTCGTCTTCGACTCGGGGGTCCAGGCGCCCATGCGGTGCGGGTGGGCCTTGGCGTAGTTCTTGACCGAGGCGGGGGCGCGGCGGTCGGAGTTGCCCTCGCGCAGGACCGGGTTGACGGCGCTGCCCTTGACCTTGTCGTAACGGGCGCGGACGTCCTTGTCCTCGTCGGTCTGCGGGTCGTCCGGGTAGTCCGGGAGGGCGTAGCCCTGGGCCTGCAGCTCGGCGATCGCGGCCTTCAGCTGCGGGATGGAGGCCGAGATGTTCGGCAGCTTGATGATGTTGGCCGCGGGCGTCTTGGCCAGCTCGCCGAGCTCGGCGAGGGCGTCGTCGATGCGCTGACCCTCTTCGAGACGCTCGGGGAAGCTGGCGATGATGCGGCCGGCCAGGGAGATGTCACGGGTCTCGACATTGATTCCCGCGGTCGAGGCGTACGCCTGGATCACGGGCAGGAACGAGTACGTCGCCAGGGCGGGCGCCTCGTCAGTGTGCGTGTAGATGATGGTCGAGTCAGTCACCGGGTGCTCCGCTCCACGTCTGCGTCTGCGAGATTGCTCGACATCAAGATATCTCGTGATCGTGCTCCACGGGAAAGGGCCCCGTGATCTCGTCCTCCACGTCGCTCTCCTCGGGGATCCGGCGGTGCTGGACGGCGGTGTCGTCGAAGTCGACATGGCGCAGCAGAGCGAGGAGGAGCAGGGCGGTGGCGAGGCCGGTGCCGGCCGCGAGGAGCTGCCCGGACTCGTAGGCGAGGCGCGCGATCGACGGGTCGACGGGAAGGGGGACGCCGAGGGAGCGGGAGAGCAGGAGGACGCCCGCGCCGAGACCGGCGAGCACGCCCAGGACCACCGGGGTGGTCACGAGAGCGGTACGGAGGGGGGCGCGGCGCCTGGGGGCGGGGCGGACCCGTCTCTTGCGGGCGAGGAGGGCGACGGTCCCGCAGACCATGGCGAGCACGAGCAGGTCCGCGCCGATGAGATCGGCCGGCCGGTGCCATCCGGCGGCCAGGGTGTAGTACCCGAGGGCCGTGGCCCACAGGGCGCAGACGCCGACGGCGATCCCGCGCAGCCGGTGGGGGACGACCAGGGCGAAGCCGAGGGTCGCGCTCATGGCGAGGGTGGTGTGCCCGCTGGGGAAGCCGCCGTCCAGGAGGTGGCCCGGCGCGCCGACGAGGTCCGGCCGGTGCAGCACGTACCGCTGGAGCAGCTCGGCGAGGGCCGTGGAGGCGATCGCCACGCCGAGGGCGGCCACGGTCGGCTTGTACCGCTTGCGCAGGATGCCGACCGTGGCGAGGAGCAGCAGGGCGAGGCCGAGGGTGGAGACGGCGATCTCGTACGGGATCCAGTGGGCGACCTGGTCGGCGGAGAGCCTGCCGTCCGGAACCCGGCCGGCGGTAACCGTGTTCTCCCAGCGCTGTCCGGTCGCGGTCAGTACGAGGCCCGCGTAGACGACGGCGAGCAGCAGCACGGCGCCGAGCGCGCCGTTCCGCATCCGTTTGCGTATGCGCCCGTGGAAGGAGTCCGGCGCTTCGGCGGCCACCGCGGCGTACCACCAGGTGCCGGACTCCATCGACGGTATGGCACGGCTGCCCGTGCCAACCCTGTGTAGAGGAGCCATGTCCCGATTCCAACCCGGGACGCCTCCGTCCGCCCGCTGAGCGCACCCGAACGACACGCCGAGAGGTGTTCGCGGGGGCGGGGGGCACGCCGGGGGCTTACAAGAGCCAGGTCCGGGCGCCCTCGGCGTCCGAAGCGGGCACGGCGGGCGCGGCGGGCGCGGCCGCGTCGAGCACCGAGGCGATCCGGTCCCAGGTCTCCCGGTCCCGCGTCAGGGGCGGAAGGAGGTCGCCGGCGCCGGCGTTCCAGGCGGTGGCCAGCGCGACCGGGTCGTCACCGGTCGCCGCCCCCGCGGCGAGGGCCGCCGCGCCGAGGGCGACGAGTTCGGTCGCGGCCGGGACGACGACGGGGCGTCCGGAGAGCCTGCGGACGGTCCGGGCCCAGGCGCGGCCGCGTGCGCCGCCGCCGACCAGGCGCAGGGGGCGGTCCCGTACCGCCGGGTCGGCGGGGTCCGCACCGCACGCGGTGAGGAGTTCGTCGAGGGCGCGCAGCACGGTGAAGACGGCGCCCTCGTAGGCCGCGGTCAGGATCGCGTTCGGGGTGGTGGTGTGGCGCAGCCCGGTGAGCAGGCCGGTGGCGTGCGGGAGGTCGGGGGTGCGTTCGCCGTCGAGGTAGGGCAGGACGACCACGCCGTCGCCGCTGGGTGCGGTGTCCTCGCGGTGCAGGCCGAAGAGGTCGGCGAACCTGTCCACGGCGAGCGTGCAGTTGAGGGTGCAGCCGAGGGGGAGGTACGTCCCGTCGGCGGCGGCGAACCCGGCGAGTCCGGGGGCGGCGGGGCGGGTGCGGGTGGCGGCGAACACAGTGCCGGAGGTGCCGAGGCTCACCACGGGGTGGTCGAGCAGCCCCGCGCCTCCGAGGCCGAGTCCGACGGCGGCCGCCATGTTGTCCCCGGTCCCGGCGGCGACGGCGACGGTGCCGGGGAGCCCGAGCGCTTCGGCGGCCGCCGGAGTGAGCGTGCCGACGCGGGCGGCTCCGGTCGGGGCGACGGTGGGCAGCACGGCCGGATCGAGACCGAGGAGAGCGAGGAGGTCCGGGTCGTAGGCGTGATCGGCGGTGGAGTACCAGCAGGTGCCGGAGGCGTCTCCGGGGTCGGTCACGCCGATGCCGGTGAGGCGCTCGGTGAGGAAGTCGTGCGGGAGCCGGATCGCGGCCGTGGCGTCGGCGGTGGCCGGCTCGTTCTCCCGCAACCACCGCCATTTGGCGGCCGTCATCGAGGCGACCGGCTGCGAGCCCGTCCTCGCCAGCCAGGGCCCGGGGCCGCCGAGCGCGGCGGTGAGGCCGGCCGCCTGCGGCGCGGAGCGGGTGTCGTTCCAGAGGAGAGCGGGGCGGAGCGGGCGGCCCGTGGCGTCGAGGACGACCAGGCCGTGCTGCTGCCCCGCGACCGCGATCCCGGTGACGGCGGAGGGGGGCACCGCCGCCTCCTTCAGCGCCCGGCCGACCGCCTCGACGAGGGCCGTCCACCACTGGCCGGGGTCGCTCTCCCGTGCGCCGCCGGTGCCGTCGACGGTGTGCGGGGCTCGGCCGACGGCGAGCAGGGCGCCGGTCGTGGTGTCCACCACGGCGGCCTTGGTGGACTGCGTGGAGCTGTCCACTCCGATCACCACGGGGTGCTGCGCGGGCATGGGCCTCGCCTTTCGTCGTCGTCACGTGCGGCCGTACGGGCGTCGGATCCGCGACTCACTCTGGCGCGGGAGCGCCCGGGTGCCGTATTAGTTATCGCACAAAACAAATAGGTCGCCCAGACCTTCGACCGAAAGGGCCGGACCATGTCCGTACGTTTCGCCCCCACCCCCCAGGACCGGTTCACCTTCGGCCTGTGGACCGTCGGCTGGCAGGGCCGCGATCCCTTCGGCGACGCCACCCGGCCGGCGCTCGACCCGGTCGAGTCGGTCGAACGCCTCGCCTCGCTCGGCGCGTACGGCGTCACGTTCCACGACGACGACCTGATCCCCTTCGGCTCCTCGGAGACCGAGCGGGAGGCCGCCGTCAAGCGCTTCCGGGCCGCCCTCGACCGCACCGGCCTGAAGGTGCCGATGGCCACGACGAACCTCTTCACGCACCCCGTCTTCAAGGACGGCGGCTTCACCGCCAACGACCGCGACGTACGCCGGTTCGCCCTGCGCAAGACGATCAGGAACATCGATCTCGCCGTCGAACTCGGCGCGAGCGTGTACGTCGCCTGGGGCGGACGGGAGGGCTCCGAGTCCGGCGCCGCGAAGGACGTACGGGTGGCGCTGGACCGCATGAAGGAGGCGTTCGACCTGCTCGGCCAGTACGTCACCGAACAGGGTTACGCGCTCCGCTTCGCGATCGAGCCCAAGCCGAACGAGCCGCGCGGGGACATCCTGCTGCCGACGATCGGTCACGCGCTGGCGTTCATCGAGCGCCTGGAGCGGCCCGACCTGGTCGGCGTGAATCCGGAGACGGGCCACGAGCAGATGGCCGGGCTGAACTTCCCGCACGGCATCGCCCAGGCGCTCTGGGCGGGCAAGCTCTTCCACATCGACCTCAACGGCCAGTCCGGCATCAAGTACGACCAGGACTTCCGCTTCGGGGCGGGCGACCTGCGCCAGGCGTTCTGGCTGGTCGACCTGTTGGAGACGGCCGGCTACGAGGGCCCCCGGCACTTCGACTTCAAGCCCGTGCGCACCGACGGATTCGACGGGGTCTGGGAGTCCGCGAAGAACTGCATGCGCAACTATCTGATCCTCAGGGACCGCGCCGCCGCCTTCCGGGCGGACCCGGAGGTCCAGGAGGCGCTGGCCGCCTCCCGGCTGCCGGAGCTCGCCGCCCCCACGGCCGCCGACGGCCTCGCGGGGCTGCTCGCGGACCGCTCGGCGTACGAGGACTTCGACGCGACGGCGGCGGCCGAGCGCTCGATGGCCTTCGAGCGCCTGGACCAGCTCGCCCTGGAACACCTGCTCGCCGTGCGCTGAGCGCCCGGCAACGGCGCTCGGGCGGACCTCCGCCTGAAACACATGCGCACTGTGCGCTGAGCGCCCGGCAACGGCGCTCGGGCGGACCTCCGCCTGGAACACCCGCCCACCGTGCGCCGACCCGCCGGGGAACGGCGCTCGGGCGGACCTCCGCGGCAGACCGCCGGGCCGGCGGACCTACCGGTGGTCCGCCGGCCCGGCGAACCCACGCGGTGCGCGCGCCTCACGACGAAGCGCGGACCACCAGCTCCGTCGGCAGCACCCGGCGGGGCTGGTCCGCCGAGGCCTCCCCGATCTCCTGGAGCAGCAGCCGCGCCATGGTCCGCCCCATCTCCTCGATGGGCTGGCGCACGCTGGTCAGGGGCGGATCCATGTGCCGCGCCACCGCCGAGTCGTCGACGCCGACCAGGGCGACGTCCTCCGGGACCCGCCGTCCCGCCTCGCGCAGCACGCCGCGCGCACCGGCCGCCATCACGTCCGAGGCGGCGAAGACCGCGTCCAGGTCCGGGCGGCGCGCGAGCAGCTCCCGCATCGCCCGCCGCCCGCCCTCCTCGGTGAAGTCGCCGGTGGCGACGAGCCCTTCGTCGGGGGCGAGTCCGGCCTCGGCGACCCCCTGGTGGTAGCCGTCGAGCCGGCACCGGGCGACGTACATGTCCAGGGGGCCGGTGACGGTCGCGATGCGGCGGCGGCCCCGGCCGGTGAGGTGGGCGACCGCCGAGCGGCCGGCCCCGACGTTGTCGGAGTCCACATAGGCGACGGTCTCGGCCTCGGTACGGCGGCCGTTGAGCACGGCCGGAAGACCCAGCTCCCGCACCTGGTCCGGAAGCGGGTCGTCGCCGTGCACCGACACCAGCAGCACCCCGTCCACCCGCTGGGCGGCGAGATACTGCTCGAAACGCTGCCGCTCCTTGTCGCTGCGGATCAGGGTGAGCAGCAACTGCTTGTCGGCGTCGGCGAGTTCGGCGCTGACCCCGCGAATGATGTCGAGGAAGTAGGGCTCGGCGAACAGCCGCGCCTCGGTCTCGGGGATCACCAGGGCCACCGCGTCGGTACGACTGCCGGCCAGGGCACGGGCCGCCCGGTTGGGTACGTATCCGAGTTCGGCGATGGCCCGGCCGACGGCGGCCTTGGCCTGCTCGCTCACGCGCGGGGAGCCGTTGATCACCCGCGAGACCGTGCCACGGCCGACACCCGCCCTGGCCGCGACCTCCTCCAGGGTGGGCCTGCCGGTCTGGCGCCCGCTCACCACCATCTGCCGTCTCCCCTCGCAGCCCTGTGCTCCCGCGACCCTATCAACAGTGGGAGCGCTCCCACACCTCTGGCCCCGGATCCGCGCAGACCTCTTGACACCCACCCCCGTCGGGAAGCAACCTTCGGGCCAGATGGGAGTGGGAGCGCTCCCACCACTGCCTTGGACGAGGAGAGTCGCATGCGCACTTCCAGAACGAGAACCGCCATGGTCGCCGGGCTCGCGGCCTGCACGGTCCTGCTCACCGGCTGCGGTGACGGAGGCTCGGACGAGGCCTCCGGCGACGGAAAGATCACCCTGCGCATCGGGACCTTCGGTTCCTTCGGCTACGACGACAAGACCGGCGCCAAGCTCTACGCCGAGTACGAGAAGATGAACCCGCACATCAAGATCGTCGAGTCGAACGTCGCCGACGGCCAGAAGTACTGGGACACGCTCAAGCTGCGTCTCTCGCGCAACAGCGGTCTCGCCGACATCCAGGCGCTCGAGGTCGGCTACATCGCCGAGGCGACCGGCCCGGCGATGGCGGGCAAGTGGGCCGACCTCGGCTCCGTGGGCGGCGCCGACCTCGGTGCGTTCCTCGACTGGAAGGTCAAGCAGGCCACCACCCCCGACGGCAAGGTCATCGGCCTCGGCACCGACATCGGCCCCATGGCCATCTGCTACAACAAGGACCTCTTCGCCAAGGCGAAGCTGCCGACCGACCGCGAACAGGTCGCCGCGCTCTGGGCCGGCGACTGGGCGAAGTTCCTCGCGACAGGCAAGACTTACCAGAAGAGCGCCCCGGACGGGACCTCCTTCCACGACTCCGCGAGCGGTCTGTTCAACGCCGTCGTCTCCAGCGAGCCAATCCAGTACGCCAACACCAAGGGCGAGCTCGACTACGAGAACAGCCCCGGCGTGAAGAAGGCCTGGGACACCGCCGTCGAGGCCGCGCAGAGCGGAATCACCGCCAAGCTGCGCCAGTTCGACGAGAAGGGCAGCTGGAACGCCGCCTTCAAGAACTCCAAGTTCGCCACCGTCGCCTGCCCGAGCTGGATGACCGGCATCATCAAGGACCAGGCGGGCGCCGGCAACCAGGGCAAGTGGGACATCGCCGCACCGCCCGTGGCCGGGAACTGGGGCGGCTCGTTCCTCGCGGTCCCGAAGTCGGGCAAGCACGCCACTGAGGCGGCCAAGCTCGCCGCCTGGCTCACCGCCCCGGCGCAGCACGCCAAGGTCTTCGGCGTGAACGGAAACATCCCCTCCACCAAGGACACGCTCTCCTCCCCGACCGTCCAGGACGCCAAGCTGCCGTACTTCGGCGACACCCCGGTCGGAAAGATCTACTCGGCGGCGGCCGCCGGCATCACCCCGGCCCCGATCAGCCGCTGGGACGGCCAGGTGAAGACCTTCATCACGGACAACGGCGTCCTCGACATCGAGCAGCGCGGCACCGACCCGGCGAAGGCCTGGGAGAACGTCAAGAAGCTGGTCGCGGACAAGATCGACCAGTAGGCGAGGCCGGGCGCACCCGAGCCGCCCGGCGCTCCCCCGCCGGGCGGCCGTCCGTCCGCCCCTCACCCGGCGGAACGCGCCCGCGTTCTGGGCTCGGTTCACCTCCGGGCGCCTTTGTGCGTGTGTCGACGGTCGACCGCCCTCTACGCCCCGGGGGCGTGGGAGGTACCCCCGCTCGGTCCCTCGTTCCTCGGGACCTGCGCGCGTTCCCCCTGTCGACACGCGGCGCCCTTCGGCTCACTCGCTCCGACGCACGACGCCCCACCGACGCACGACCGACGCACGACCGACGCATCGACACCCGAAGGGACGCCCCTCGTGGCCACCTCCGTCCGGGCGGCGGCCGACGGCTCCCCGCCGCCCGCCCCGCACCCCTCCCCCACCGTCCCGAAGCCTCCGGCGCCGCCCAGCCGTTGGCGCAGCAGGCTGTACCGGTGGGACCTGCGGCTGAGCCCGTACGCCTTCGTCGCCCCGTTCTTCCTCACCTTCGCGGCCTTCGGGCTCTTCCCATTGCTCTACACCGGCTGGCTCTCGCTCCACCGGGTGGAGCTGGGCGGTGACGCGCAGTGGAAGGGCCTGGAGAACTACACCTCCCTCACCGACAGCGAGTTCTTCTGGAACGCCCTCTTCAACACCTTCACCATCGGCGTCGTCTCGACCGTCCCGCAACTGCTGATGGCCCTGGGCCTGGCCCATCTGCTCAACTACAAGCTGCGCGGCCGCGGCTTCTTCCGGGTCGCGGTCCTCGCCCCGTACGCCACCTCGATCGCGGCGGCGACCCTCGTCTTCGCCCAGCTCTTCAACACCGACTACGGCCTGATCAACACCGTCCTCGGCTGGGTCGGCTTCGACCCGGTCGACTGGGAGTCGTCCAAGTGGCCGTCGCAGATCGCCATCTCGACGATCGTCACCTGGCGCTGGACCGGCTACAACGCGCTCATCTATCTGGCCGCGATGCAGGCCGTCCCCCAGGATCTGTACGAGGCCGCGGCCCTCGACGGCGCCTCACGGTGGCGCCAGTTCCTCAGCGTCACCATCCCGTCGATCCGTCCGACGATCCTCTTCACGATCATCGTCTCCACCATCGGCGCCACCCAGCTCTTCGGAGAGCCGATGATCTTCGGCGGCAGCCTGGGCATCAGCGGCGGCAGCGGCAACCAGTTCCAGACGCTCAGCCTGCTGATGTACGAGAAGGGCTGGGTGACCGGTGCGCTGGGGCAGGCGTCCGCGATCGCCTGGGTGATGCTGCTGCTCCTCCTGCTGATCGGGGCTGTCCAGACGCTCGTGTCCCGGGCGAACCGCAAGAAGCTGGGGGCCTGACCTCATGACGTACACCCGCACACGCGTCCGCGAAGAGACCCGTAAGAAGCGCTTCGGCCGTTCCGGGGCCGGCCGTCAGCACCACGCCGGTCCGCTGACCTACGTACTGCTCGGCCTGGCCGCCCTGCTGTCGCTCTTCCCGCTGTACTGGAACCTCGTCGCCGCCTCCCACTCGGGCGAGCGCGTGGTCGAGGCGCCCGCGCCGCTGCTGCCCGGCCCCCGTCTCTTCGACAATCTCACCTTCGCCTGGAACCAGGTCGACATGGGAGAGGCGCTGGTCAACACCACCGTCGTCGCCGGCCTGGTGGCCCTGTCCACCGTGATGTTCTCCACCCTGGCCGGTTTCGCCTTCGCCAAGCTGCCCTTCAAGGGGCGGGGGGCCATGCTGGCCCTCGTCGTCGCCACGATGACGATTCCGCCGCAGCTCAGCGTGATCCCGCTCTACCGGATCATCACCGACCTGGGCTGGGTCGACCAGCTCCAGTCGGTCGTCCTGCCCTCGCTGGTCGCCGCGTTCGGGGTGTTCTTCATGCGGCAGTACCTCATCGAGGCGCTGCCGGTGGAGCTCGTCGAGGCGGCCCGGATGGACGGCGCGCACAGCCTGCGGATCATCTGGCACGTGGTGTTCCCGGTGGCCCGGCCCGCGATGGCGGTCCTCGGGATGCTCGTCTTCGTGCAGGCCTGGAACGACTTCTTCTGGCCGTTCATCGCGCTGACCCCGGACGGGAACCCGACCCTCCAGGTCGCCCTGGCCGGTCTCGGCGCGGGCAACCACACCGTCGACCAGGCCGTCGTGCTGACCGGCGCGCTGATCTCGACGCTGCCGCTGCTGCTGGTCTTCGCCGTGCTCGGCAAGCACATCGTCGGCGGCATCACCTCGGGCGCGGTAAAGAACTGACCGCCCCGCCCTTCGCGGGCGCCCCCACGCGTCCCGCGTCCCCGTCTCACCCCTCACCCTCCTCCTCTCACTCGGGAGTACTTCCGCATGACCGCGACAGATCCCCGCCCCCTCACCACGGTCCGCCGGTTTCCCGCCGGTTTCCTGTGGGGCACCGCCACCGCCGCGTATCAGATCGAGGGCGCCGCGGCCGAGGACGGCCGCACGCCGTCCATCTGGGACACCTTCTCGCACACGCCCGGGAAGGTGTTCGAGGGCCACACCGGAGACGTGGCGGTCGACCACTACCACCGGTTCCGCGACGACGTACGGATGATGGCGGACCTGGGCCTGAGCGCCTACCGGTTCTCGGTCTCCTGGCCCCGGGTCCAGCCCACCGGCCGGGGCCCGGCCGTCCAGAAGGGCCTGGACTTCTACCGCCGGCTCGTCGACGAGCTGCTCGGTGCCGGCATCGAGCCGGTCGTCACCCTCTACCACTGGGACCTGCCGCAGGAGCTCGAGGCCGCCGGCGGCTGGCCCGAGCGGGCGACCGCCGAGCGGTTCGGCGCGTACGCCTCGCTCGTCGGCGGCGCGCTCGGCGACCGGGTCACCCGCTTCACCACGCTCAACGAGCCCTGGTGCAGCGCCTTCCTCGGCTACGGCTCCGGTGTCCACGCCCCGGGCCGTACGGACCCGGTGGCCGCCCTGCGCGCCGCCCACCACCTCAATCTGGCCCACGGCCTGGCCGCCCAGGCGCTGCACTCGGCGCTGCCCGGCCGGGCACGGCTCTCCATCAGCCTCAATCTGCACGAGATCCGGCCACTCACCCCCTCGGCGGCCGACCGCGAGTCGGCCCGCCGGATCGACGCGGTCGGCAACCGGATCTTCCTCGGGCCGCTGCTCGACGGCGCGTACCCGGAGGACCTGCTCGCCGACACGGCCTCCCTCACCGACTGGTCGTTCGTACGGGACGGCGACACGACGGCGATCCGGCAGCCGCTGGACTCGCTCGGCATCAACTACTACACGCCGACGGTCGTGTCGGCGGTCACCGGAGAGATGGAGAAGCCTCAGGACGACGGGCACGGGGCGAGCGAGCACTCCCCGTGGCCGGGGGCGGACGATGTCGCGTTCCACCAGGCGCCGGGCGAGCGCACGGCGATGGGCTGGTCGGTCGACCCGAGCGGTCTGTACGACCTGCTGACCCGGATCTCGGCCCGCTACCCCGGCCTTCCGATGCTGATCACCGAGAACGGCGCGGCCTACGAGGACGAGGTGGGCGCGGACGGTTCGGTCCACGACCCGGACCGGATCGCCTATGTGCACGCCCATCTGGCGGCGGTGCACCGGGCCATCGCCGACGGGGCGGACGTCCGCGGCTACTTCCTGTGGTCGCTCATGGACAACTTCGAGTGGGCGTACGGTTACGCCAAGCGGTTCGGCGCGGTCCATGTCGATTACGCGACGCAGGCCCGTACCCCGAAGTCGAGCGCCCATTGGTACGCGCACGTGGCGCGGGCCGGCGAGCTCGTCGACCCGGTGGAGGACCTGCTGGACGGCCCGGCGGAGGACTGAGCCCTCGCCGCCATCTGAGCGGCGAGGGGCTCGGCGAGCGCATCGGCGCAGGTCGGAGAGGTCTGACGTGCGCCGGGCGATCACCCGGCGTACCGTCGCCGGTGTACCGGGACTCCGACTGCTGCGGGAGGGTGTGTGCGTCGCTCCACGACCGGTCAGGCCGCGGCCTCCTCACCTCGCGGCAGGCGCAGGCGCAAGCGCAAGGGCATACGGATCGCGGCGACGGCGGCCGGAGCGGTCGTCGTCGCCGCGGGCGGGCTGTACGTCGCCGGGCTCGTCGCCACCGGGGACGACATATCCGAGGGCACGCGCGTCAGCGGGGTGGACATCGGTGGAATGAGCCGTGCCGAGGCGCGGGACCGGCTGACCGCCTCGGCGCCCGCCTCCTGGACCACCCCCCTCCCCGTGCTCGTCGGTGACCGCACCGACACCATCGCTCCGGCCTCCGCCGGGCTGACGGTCGACGCGGCGAGGACCGCCGAGCGGGCCGCCGACCCCGCCCGCGATCCGGTGACGGTGATCGGCCGTCTCTTCTCCTCCGGCGAGCGCGACATCGAACCCGTCGTCGCCTTCGACGAGGCCAAGGCCCGTGCGGCGATGGCCGAGGTGGCGAAGCGCCACGACCGTACGACGGTCGAAGGGGCCGTCGCGTTCAAGGCCGGCAAGGCGGTCGCGACCCCGCCGCGCGACGGGCTGAAGCTGGACACGGACGGGGCCGTCGACGCCCTGCGCGCGGCCTATCCCGCCACCGGCCACGATCCTGTGGCGCTGCCGGCCGCCATGTCCCGGCCCAAGGTCGGCCCGGCCGAGGTCGCCCGGTTCATGAAGGACTTCGCGACCCCGGCCATGTCCGGGCCGGTCACGCTCACCGCCGTCGGCAGACCGCTGCGGATCACTCCGGTGACGCTCGGCGACCATCTGAAGGTGAAGGCGGACGACAAGGGCCGGCTGGGCGCGACGCTCGACGGGGAAGCGCTGATCCGCGACCCGGACGTCGCGCGACCGCTCGAGTCGATCGCCGACGGTCCGGTCGACGCGAAGCTCGGGGTGCGCGACGGCCGGGTGGTGGTGGAGTCGGACGGCCGACCCGGCCACGAGGTGTCCGCCAAGGCGCTGAAGGACGCCGTGCTCCCCCTGCTGCCGAAGACGGGCGCGGCGGCCCGCACCGCCCCCGTCGCCACCGAGCTGATCCAGCCGGAACTGACGGCCAAGGCGGTGGAGGAGCTGGGGATCAAGGAGCGGATGTCCACCTTCACGGTCAACTACCCCACGGCGCCGTACCGGACGATCAACATCGGCCGGGCGGTCGAGCTGATCAACGGTTCCCTCGTGCGGCCCGGTGAGGTCTGGAGCTTCAACCGGACCGTCGGCGAGCGTACGAAGGCCAACGGTTTCGTGGACGGCACGATGATCCTCGACGGGCAGTACCACTCCGCTCCGGGCGGCGGGGTGTCCGCCGTCGCCACCACCGTCTTCAACGCGGTCTTCTTCGCCGGGGTGAAGCCGGTCGAGTACGGGGCGCACTCCTTCTACATCGAGCGCTACCCGGCCGGCCGGGAGGCGACGGTCGCGTGGGGCACGCTGGACCTGAAGTTCCGCAACGACTCCGGCCACGGCATCTACATCGAGGCGACCTCCACGGACTCCTCGGTGACCGTCACCTTCTACGGCACCAAGAAGTACGACGAGGTGGAGGCCGTGGAGGGCCCTCGTACGAAACTCACGGAACCTTCCGAGCGGAAGGGCACCGGCCCGCACTGCGAGCCGCAGACCCCGCTGGAGGGCTTCGACATCACGGTCGACCGGGTCTTCCGCGACGGCGGTGCGGAGGTGGGGCGCGAGACGTTCCGCACGCACTACACCCCGCGCGACCGCGTCACGTGCGAATGAGTTCCGCGTCCGCCGTGAGGACCCGCAGCAGGTGGGTGACCTCCCGGGCGACCGCGTCCCTGGCCGGGCCCAGATAGCGGCGGGGGTCGACCGTCCCCGGCTGCTCCTCCAGGCGGGTGCGTACGGCCCGGGTGAACGCCTTGTTGAGGTGGGTGGAGACGTTCACCTTCGTCATCCCCGCACCGATGGCCCGGGCGAGATCGGTGTCGCCGACCCCCGACGATCCGTGCAGCACGAGGGGACGTCCCACCGCCTCGCGCAGCCGGGTGATGAGGGCGAAGTCGAGGACGGCGTCACGGGTGACCATCGCGTGGGAGCTGCCGACGGCCACGGCGAGGGCGTCGACGGCGGTGGCCGCGACGAACGCGCGGGCCTCGTCGGGGTCGGTGCGGACGCCGGGGGCGTGGGCGCCGTCCTTGCCGCCGACCTCGCCGAGTTCGGCCTCCACCCAGACGTCGTGGCGGTGACAGAAGTCCGTCATCTCGCGGGTGGCGGCGACATTCTCCTCGTACGGAAGCCTGGACGCGTCGAACATGACGGAGCAGAAGCCGAGTTCGACCGCCTCACGGACCAGCGCGGGCGATTCGGCGTGGTCGAGGTGGACGGCGACGGGAACCGTCGCGCGGCGGGCGATGGCGAGGCTGGCGAGCCCGATGGGCTCCAGGGAGCCGTGGTAGCGGGCGGTGTTCTCGCTGATCTGGAGGATGACCGGCCGGCCTGCCGCCTCGGCTCCGGCGACGATCGCCTGGGCGTGTTCGATCTGGACGACGTTGAACGCGCCGGCTCCGGCGTTCCCGTCGCGCGCGCCGAGGACGACGGCGCCGGTGGTGGTCAGGGGCATCAGCCGTTCTCCCCGTCCGCGGAGGGCAGCACGACGGAGCGGGTGAGGTTGCGGGGCCGGTCCGGGTCCTGGCCCTGGGCCTCGGCGAGGGCGACGGCGAGGCGCTGCGCGCGGACGAGGTCGGCGAGCGGATCGAGGTCGCCGTGCGCGGCGCCCGACTCCGCGACCAGCGTGCCGCCGACGCGGGCCACGTCGTCGGCGAGGCCGGCGGGAACGGGGCCGAGGACCCAGGCGACGCGGCCCGGTGCGGTGATGCTGATCGGCCCGTGGCGGTACTCCATCGCCGGGTACGCCTCCGTCCACGCGCCGGCGGCCTCGCGCATCTTGAGACCGGCTTCGAGGGCCAGGCCGTAGGTCCAGCCCGTGCCGAGGAAGGTGAACTGCTCGGCTTCGGTGATCGCGTCGGCAAGCGGTTCGGTGACGGCCCGTTCGGCGTCCCGGGCCGCCTCCTGGACCGTACGGACACCGGCGGGCAAGGCGGACTCGGCCTCCAGGTGGGCGCGGAGGAGGGCGAGGGCGGTGGTGGCGAAACGGGTCTGCACCACCGATTCCTCGTCGGCGAAGTCGAGCACGGCCACGGCGTCCGCCGCCGCCATCACGGGCGTCGCCGGGTCCGCGGTGAGCGCGCCGGTCGCGAGGGACCCCTTGACCTTGCCGAGCAGGTCGAGGACCTCGGT
Source organism: Streptomyces sp. NPDC006551 (assembly GCF_040611675.1). Classification (NCBI taxonomy): domain Bacteria; kingdom Bacillati; phylum Actinomycetota; class Actinomycetes; order Kitasatosporales; family Streptomycetaceae; genus Streptomyces; species Streptomyces sp. NPDC006551. Next base: position 397,032 of record NZ_JBEXOT010000002.1, on the reverse strand, counting down.
GGTGGTGCCCGAGCGGGTGATGGCCAGGATCCGGTCGTAGCCGCGGCCGAGCGGGAACTCGGAGGCGGCGAAGGCGTCGGTCTCGCCGTGCCCGCCGGTCTCCCGCAGCTGTGCGTAGGCCTGGGCGATGAACCAGGAGGTGCCGCAGCCCACGACGGCGACGCGCTCTCCCCGCTGGGGCAGGGCCGCGCGGTGCCGGGGAAGGGTCTCGGCGGCCCGGCGCCAGGTGGCGGGCTGGGAAGCGATCTCGGCGGCGGTGCGGGAGGGTCCCGAGGTGGGCACGTACGGCTCCTTCACAGACGAACGATGCTCGATCTTGCTCACAGACTCGACGTTTCGAGCACCTTCGAGCAACAACATGGTGCGCAGTATCCATGAGCCGAGCCGTACGGTCCAGGGCTCCCGGTGGCGTACGGCGCTAAAATCGCGATCATGTCCAAACACGAGCGGTGGAACACGCTCCTCGAACTGCTCGCGTCCACCGGAAGGCTGGAGGTCGACGAGGCCGCGTCGGCGCTCGCCGTCTCCCCCGCCACGATCCGCCGGGACCTGGACGAGCTCGCCGAGCAGCGCCTCCTCGTCCGCACCCGCGGCGGGGCCGTGCCGCAGGGGGTCTCGTACGAACTGCCGCTGCGCTACAAGTCGTCGCGGCACGCCTCCGAGAAGCAGCGCATCGCCGCCGCGGTGGCCGGCCTCGTCCACGAGGGCGAGGTCGTGGGACTCAACGGCGGCACCACGACGACCGAGGTGGCCCGGGCGCTGGCGCTGCGCTTCGGCACCGGCCGGGCCGAGACGCACGGGGCGTCGCCCGCCCCCGCGCTGACCGTGGTCACCAACGCGCTCAACATCGCCGGTGAACTGGCGGTACGCCCGCAGATCAAGATCGTCGTCTCCGGCGGCGTGGCCCGTCCGCAGACCTACGAACTGGTCGGGCCACTGGCCGCCGGTGTGCTCGACGAAGTGGTGCTCGACGTCGCCGTGCTCGGGGTCGACGGCGTCGACCCCGAGTTGGGCGTCATGGCCCACCACGAGGACGAGGCGGCGATCAGCCGCCTCTTCGCCGAACACGCGAGCCGGGTCGTGGTGGTCACCGACTCCTCCAAGATGGGCCGGCGCGCCTTCGCCCGGATCTGCGGCCTCGACCGGGTGGACGTCCTGGTGACGGACGCGGCGATCCCGGCGGAGTCGATGCGGCACCTCACGGACGCCGGGGTGAAGGTCATCACCGTGTGACCGGCCGCACCGACTCCTCACCTCGTCACGGGCTCAGCCCGTGACGATCCCGGGGTCGCTGACGCCGGTGGCGCCTGTCTCGACGTGTCCGGCGAAGCGCCGCAGAAAGGCGCTGTCACCGTCGGAGACGACGGAGACGTCGTACCAGCGCCTGCTGCCCCGCAGATCCATGGTGTGGCGCACGGTGGCCCCCTTGGCCACCTTGAAAGTCTGCGACTGACCGCCGTACGCCCGTGCTTGAGTGATCGTCAGGTTGACGTCGACAGCGCCCGGGTTGGTCATGGTGAGCGACAAGCTTCCCGTGGCCCGGTCATGACGCGCCGTCACTTCCGGCCCCGCGGTCTTGCCCGGCCCCTTGAAGGTACGCAGGAATCCGTTGGGGCCGCTCACCGTCAGGTCGTAGACTCCTTGCGAGTACGCGCTGTTCCAAGTATCGGAGAGGGTCTTGCCCGCCCCGGTGGTGTAGGTCCACGGGCCGTCGGTGCGGCCTCGCGCGGTGACGTGGAAGAACGCTCCCGCCTTGGCCCCGGCGCCGAACGTGAGCGTGTAGCGGCCGGTCGACGGCGTGGCCGATCCGTCGACGACGAGGTCGTAGGGCAGCGCCCTGGTGGGGCGGGCGCCAGGCTCCTGCACAGGCAGAACCGGCTTGGCGGGCGGCTTCGGTACGTAACTGGGGTGCCGGTCGCCGTCCGGCGGCCGGTAGCCGCTGGTGTCCGGCAGCGCCTCGGGCTTCGTGTCCTCGAGGCCGAAGTCGAAGGCCGACGTCAGGTCGCCGCAGATGGCCCTGCGCCAGGGCGAGATGTTGGGTTCGGTGACCCCGAAGCGCCGCTCCATGAAGCGGATGATCGAGGTGTGGTCGAAGACCTCGGAGCAGACGTAACCGCCCTTGCTCCACGGCGAGACGACGATCATCGGGACGCGCTGGCCGAGGCCGTAGACGCCCGCGGCGTAGCGGGAGTCGCCGGGGAAGTGGTCGAGGGTGGTGTCGACGGTGGACAGTCCCTGGGCTGCCGAGGCCGGCGGGTAGGGCGGGACGACGTGGTCGAAGTAGCCGTCGTTCTCGTCGTACGTGATGAACAGCGCGGTCCTGCTCCACACCTCGGGGTTGGAGGTGAGCGCGTCGAGAACCTGCGAGATGTACCAGGCGCCGTAGTTGGCGGGCCAGTTGGGGTGCTCGGTGAACGCCTCCGGGGCGGCGATCCAGGAGATCTGCGGCAGCCGGTCCGCCGCGACGTCCGCGCGCAGGATGTCGAAGAGCCCGTCGCCGTTCTTGACGTCGGTGCCGGTGCGAGCCTTGTCGTAGAGCGGGTTCCCGGGCTGGGCGTTGCGGTAGGTGTTGAAGTACAGCAGGGAGTTGTCGCCGTAGTTGCCGCGGTAGGCGTCGTCGATCCAGCCCCAGTGGCCGGCGGCGTTAAGGCCGTCGCCGATGTCCTGGTAGATCTTCCACGAGACCCCCGCCCGCTCCAGGCGCTCGGGGTACGTCGTCCAGCCGTAGCCGAGTTCGTCGTTGCCGAGCACCGGGCCACCGCCGGTGCGGTCGTTCCCGGTGTAACCCGTCCACATGTAGTAGCGGTTGGGGTCGGTGGCGCCGATGAAGGAGCAGTGGTACGCGTCGCAGACGGTGAACGCGTCGGCGAGCGCGTAGTGGAACGGGATGTCGTCGCGGGTGAGGTACGCCATCGTTCCCGCGGACTTGGCGGGGATCCACTGGTCGTACTTGCCGTTGTTGAAGGCCTTGTGGCCGCCGGCCCAGTCGTGGTTGAGGCCCGCGATGAACTGCATGCCGAGGTCGTCGGCGGTCGGGTGGTACGGCAGCACCTCCTTGTTGCCGTCCGCCTGGTACCAGACCGGCTTTCCGCTGGGGAGGGTCACGGGGCGGGGGTCGCCGAAGCCGCGGACGCCCTTGAGCGAGCCGAAGTAGTGGTCGAAGGAGCGGTTCTCCTGCATCAGCACGACGATGTGCTCGACGTCGGCCAGTGTGCCGGAGGTCCGGGCGGCGGGGATGGCGGCGGCCCGGGCGATGCTGCCGCCGAGCGCGGCGAAGCCGGCGGTGGCGCCGGCGATCTGGAGGAAGCGGCGCCGATGGAGTTCAGTCATGGGTCCGAGCACCTCTGCGGGATGGGGGGACGGTGGTCCGAGCGAGCCCAAGATCAGCGGGGTGAGGGAACGGGGTGTGTCGTCGGCGCGTGGGGGCGCGGTACAGGTCATGAACGCGGAACCAAGGGGGCGTCCTCACGGCCGGATTCACCGTAGGGGTGGGCGGGCCGGTCGTGGCGGGGCGCGACGAAGAGTCCATGGAGTCGTACGAGAAGTCCATGCCCGCTGTCGTGGGGACCTACGAGTACGCCGAACGGCCCGGCGGCGGGTCGGTCTCACCGCCGGGGGAACGGATCGGCCTCATGCCCCGGGAGCCATCGGGGTTCATACGTCGGGGCTCACACCCCCGGGCTCACGCGCCGCGGCGGATCCGCCCGGCCTTGCGGGCCTCGGCCGTCTGCCGGCCTACGTCGGGACTCACACCCCCGGACTCACGCGCCGCGGCGGATCCGCGCGGCCTTGCGGGCCTCGGCCGTCTGCCGGGCCTCGGCGGCCCGCCGGGACTCGTTCTTGGCGCGACCGGGCTTCCCGGGGACGGTTCCCATGCCCCGGAAGGCGGCGCCGCCGCGCTTCGTGCGGTCCGTGGCGGGTGCGTTGCCGCCGAGGGGGACGCCGGAGGGGGCCTGGGCGCCGGTGATGCGGCTCAGTTCGGCCTCGCCGGAGCGGACCTGGGTGATCCGGGGGCGGATGCCCGCTTCCGACAGGACGCGTGCCATGTCGCGGCGCTGGCCCGCCGTCACCAGCGTGACGACGATGCCGGACTCGCCCGCGCGGGCGGTACGGCCACCGCGGTGCAGATAGTCCTTGTGGTCGGCCGGCGGGTCGACGTTGACGACGAGGTCGAGGCTGTCGATGTGGATGCCGCGGGCCGCGACGTTCGTCGCCACCAGCACCGTGATCTCGCCGGTCTTGAACCGCTCCAGCGTACGGGTGCGCTGCGGCTGGGCCTTGCCGCCGTGCAGGGCCGCGGCCCGTACCCCGCTGCCCAGGAGGTGCCGGGTGAACTGGTCGACGGCGTGCTTGGTGTCCAGGAACATGAGCACGCGCCCGTCCCGGGCGGCGATCTCCGTGGCGGTGGCGTACTTGTCGGCTCCGTGCACCTGGAGGACGTGGTGGTCCATGGTGGTGACGGCGCCGGCGGAGGGGTCGACCGAGTGGACCACCGGGTCGTGGAGGTAGCGGCGCACCAGGAGGTCGACGTTACGGTCGAGTGTGGCCGAGAACAGCATCCGCTGACCGTCGGGGCGCACCTGGTCGAGCAGTTCGGTGACCTGCGGCATGAAGCCCATGTCGGCCATCTGGTCGGCCTCGTCCAGGACGGTGACGTTCACCCGGTCCAGGCGGCAGTCCTTGCGCTCGACGAGATCCATGAGGCGGCCCGGGGTGGCGACGAGGACCTCCGCGCCGGCGCGCAGGGCCGTCGCCTGCCTCCCGATCGACACGCCTCCGACGACGGTGGCGAGCCTCAGCTTCAGCGCGCCGGCGTAGGGGGTGAGCGCCTCGGTGACCTGCTGGGCCAGTTCGCGCGTGGGGACGAGGACCAGGGCCAGCGGTTTCCTGGCGTCTGCCCGCTGCCCGGCCGTCCGCGCCAGGAGCGCGAGGCCGAAAGCGAGCGTCTTGCCCGATCCGGTGCGGGCCCGGCCCAGGACGTCACGGCCCGCGAGGGCGTTCGGCAGGGTGGCCGCCTGGATGGGGAAGGGCGTCTCGACACCGAGCTCCGCGAGCACGTTCAGCAGGGCGGTGGGCAGCTCCATGTCGCCGAAGCTCGCCGCGGCGGGAAGCGCCGGCGTCAGGGTCTCCGGGAGCGCGAACTCGTCGGAGCGGGCCGAACGATTCACGGAGGGACGGTTCGTCGCGGACGAGCGGTTCATGGACACCTTCCTCGACATGGCGGTTTCGGGGAATTCGATGCAGCCATGGACAAAATGCACGGGGAATGAACGGGGCCACTACGAGAAAAGGGGCCCCGGTGGAATGCGGATCCGACTCCGGGAGTCAGACCGTGGAAAAACGAACGAGCCGGGGCCCTCACCTCGCGGTGGGGACCCCAGCTGCGTCGTACGCCTCAGCGCGCGTGTCAGGCGGGAACGATGTTCTCCGCCTGCGGGCCCTTCTGGCCCTGCGTGACGTCGAAGCTCACCTTCTGGCCCTCCTGCAGCTCACGGAAGCCCTGGGTGGCGATGTTCGAGTAGTGGGCGAAGACGTCGGGGCCGCCACCCTCCTGCTCGATGAAGCCGAAGCCCTTTTCCGAGTTGAACCACTTCACGGTGCCAGTAGCCATGCCATATCTCCTTCGGGGCATTACCCGGGCCCGCACTGTGCGAATCCCGGCGTCGCCGCGATGATTACCCCGTCCGGAAAAAGCACCGAAAATACAAAAGTGCCCGACGATGCGAAATCGTCTCGGGCACTTGTAAGTCTTATGGGAACCACAACTGCAACTGCTTCGACTGTAGCACGGAATGGGGTCCCGCGTATTGTGAACGTCCGAGAAAATTGAGACGGCGTCGCCGGGCCGGTCCGGCATGCCGTACCCCGCGGGTGCGGTGCCGCCAGGCGCCCCCGGAGCCCGGGGGCGCCGAGGGGGGCGCCGGTCGCGCGACTCAGACAGACACGTTTCTGTTGAACCAGCCGCTGAACACTTCGTCCCGCGGGGTGGCCGTGCGCCGCTCGGCCCTCGCCAGCACCTTCGACGCCTCCTCGCGCCACGCCGCCGCGTCCGCACGGGGCGGGGGAAGGAACGGCCCTCGCTCGGCCGCCTCGGCCCCGGCTCCGAAGAAGTCGCCGCCCTTGCGCTTGAAGTCGTCGGTGCCCCACGCGCGGCTGCCGCCCTGAACCGGCACCTTCTGCAGGTGCGGGATGTGCTTGGCGCAGTGGATGTACGCCTCCTCGACCGTGACCTCCACCCACAGCTGGGCGCGGCGGCCGGGTACGGGATCCACGGCGAGAGCGGGGTACGCCCGGCGCATGACGTCGTCGGCGACGATCCGCGCCCTTCCGTTGATGTGCAGTCCGATGCGGTCCCGGAGGAAGTCCACCATCAGGATGCCGACGTGGGGGTTCTCCTCGATGTTGCCGATGCTGGCGAGCACGCCGTTGCCCCGGTACTCCGGGTAGGCGACGGTCAGCTCGTCGAGGACCTGGAGGAAGCCGGGCGGGCCTGCCCGGAACGTGTTGTCGCACTCCCCGTGCCGGTCGGCGGTCGCCAGGAAGAACATCTCCTGCCGGGCGGCGAACTCCCGCATCCGGGCGTTGAGCCGGTCGAGGACCTGCTCGGCGTAGAACTTGTCGGCCCGCTCGGTCGTCCCCATGCGCTGCTGGACGAGGTGTTCGCCGTCGCTGCCGGGACGTGTCGTGCGTACCATCGCCGCCTGCTGCTGCCCGGCCTGTTCGAAAGTGCTCAATTCCTTGCTCCGACCAGTTCCTCGATGGAGTCGTGCCGTATGCGGTGGGAGGGGATGCCGATCCCCACCAGGGTGTCGACGCTGCGTCGGATCATCGCCGGCGGGCCGGAGAGATAGGCGTCGTAGGTGTGCCACGGGCCGTACTGGCAGACGGCCTCGGGCAGTTGGCCGCACAGATCGCCACCGGGGCCGTCGTCGACGACCGGGCGGACCGAGAGCCAGGGGTGGGACTGCTGCATCCGGAGCATCGTGTCGATGTCGTACAGGTCGTGGTCGCGGCGGGCGCCGTAGAACACCTGGACGGGGCGGCGGCGGCCGTGCTCGGCCACGTCCTCGATCAGGGCCTTGATGGGCGCGATGCCCGTGCCGCCGCCCACGCACAACAGCCCGTTGTCGGTGGTGTGGTCCACGGTCATCGAGCCGGCGGGGGAACCGAGGCGGATCACGTCACCCGGGCGGGCGCGGTGCACGAGGGCGTTGGACACCCAGCCGGCCGGCACCGCCTTGACGTGGAAGGAGAGCAGCCCGTCGGAGCGGGGGGCGGAGGCGAAGGAGTAGTGCCGCCAGACGCGCGGCCACCACGGCGTCTCGAGCGCCGCGTACTGCCCGGCGAGGAAGGGGTACGGCTGGTTGGGGCGCACGGTCACGACCGCGATGTCGGGCGTCCGCATCTCGTGCGCGACCACCTCCGCCTCCCACCAGGCGGGGGCGCGCAGCTCGTCCTCGGCGGCGGCGTCGATCATGATCTGGGAGATGGCGGTGTAGGCGCCGACCCAGGCGGCCTCCGTCTCGGGGCTCCAGCTCTGCGTGGCGTGGCGGGAGAGGGCTCCGATGAGGCACTCCCCCACGGCCGGGTAGTGCTCCGGGCGGGTGCCGTACTTCCGGTGCCCGCGCCCGAGGTGGGAGAGGTACGTGGTGAGGGTGTCGGCGTCGTCCACGTGTCTCGCGGCGGTGAGCAGCGCCTTGAAGAGGCGGTCGCGCTGGGCGTCCATCGCCGCGGGAAAGAGGCCGCGCAGTTCCGGGTGCTGGAGGAAGAGCAGCGCGTAGAAATAGGACGTGACCTTGTCGGCGATCGGCTCGATCTCGGCCATGGTGCGGCGAATGAGGACGGCCTCGGGTGAACCGGCTTCGTCCTGGCCGCCGAGAGGGTCGGAAACGGGGCCGTCGGGTATCGGGCCGGAGTCACGAACGGGGCCGTCGGGTCTCGGGCCAGGGTCGCGAACGGGGCCATGGGACACAGGGCGGCCGTTGGCTGCGGGACCTCCGGGACGGCCGGGAACGGGACCGCGGGCTACGGGGCCGTTGGGAGGGCCGGGAACAGGGCCGTCGGGTATCCGGCCATCGGCTCCGCCGGCACCGGGGCTTCCGGGTATCGGGCCCTCCTCCGTCCGAGTTCCCTGCGCCGTCCCGGTCGATTTCCTGCTCGGACTTGGACTGAACCAGCCCCCGCCCCCATTACTGCCGTCCATCGGATTGCCTCGCCTCGAACGTCTTTCGGTCGCTCTTCGCGGGCTCGACCCTACCCCGCCCGCTCGAATCCATGAACGGGATCTTCGGCGGCGCAAACCACCTTTGTGTCCCGGTTGTCCGGACTCTCATCGCCGAGAAACCCGGGCATTACCGGAAGTTACCCATGGGTTCAACGGATGGCACAGACCTTCCGCCCCACCTCTGAGCGGAATCCGCCGCCGAAAGACGGAACGCCAATCCCGGGCTCCCCACATTCTTCACAGGTTCTCCTCGATCGGCGGCGTCGACCGGCGCCCTGCCCCGGCCGACGCCGCCGCGCCCTGGGCGTTCAGTCGGCCGCGGGGAAGTCGTCGGCGCGCACGTGCGGCATGGGACCGCTGCTCACGCGGTACGGGTCGTCGGACGGGCGCGGCGTCGGGGTGACCCGTACGGCGAGCGGCCCCGCCCACTCATATCCGTTCCGCTCGCCGTGGCGAGCCAGGTCGTCCGTCAGCGCCTGCCCCACGTCGGCGCCGCCATGACGCATCAACTCCTCGTGCACCTTCGCGTCCAGCTCCACCTCGTAAGCGTTGGGCACGACCACTCTGCGCTCGCTGCACACCACGGCGTGGGCGTCGCACTCACGGCGCAGCGCGTCGAGCAGCTCGACGGGCTCGCGACCGCGGGCCTTGGAGAGCAGCGCGCTCTGCCAGCGCTCCAGAGATCGCTCCCACCGGGTCAGCCTTCCCCTGGCCATACGCCTGCCCTCCGCTCCTCGTCATCGCCTCTTCGTCACCGCCGCCCGCGAAGCCGGCCGAGCAGGCTGCGGGCCTGAGCGCGCTTGCGCGGGTCCGCGGCAGCCCGCCGTGCCGACGCGATCGCCCGCTGTCCCTGCGGGCTGCGGGTGAACTGCTTGATACGTGCCATCAATCCGGACATGTCTCCTCCTTCGGGCCGTGTACCGTCCGCTTACCCGGTGACGCCCCGTCGATGCCACGAGACGCGTCGTCCACACGGAGACCGCGGTCTGAAGTCGGCCCGAGCGCATCGGCGGGCCCCCTCCACCGACGCGGCGAAGGGGGCCCGTCCAGACGTGCTCGGATCAGACGTCGGCGCGGACGGGGGCCGTGGCCGGGGCGTCCTCCGCGACCTCGGCGAGGTCGAGGTTGCGGGTCTCGCGGGCGCAGGCGATGGCGACGACCGTGAGGAGCGCGGCCGCGATCACGTACAGGGCGATCGGCGTCGAGCTGCCGTAGTCGGCGAGCAGCGCGGTCGCGATCAGCGGCGCCGGGGCACCCGCGGCGACGGAGGAGAACTGCGCTCCGATGGAGGCCCCCGAGTAGCGCATCCGGGTCGCGAACATCTCGGAGAAGAACGCGGCCTGCGGCGCGTACATCGCCCCGTGCAGGACCAGTCCGACGGTGACCGCGAGCAGCAGGGCGCCGAAGCTGCCGGAGTCGATGAGGGCGAAGAAGGGGAACATCCAGGCGCCGACACCGACCGCCCCGATGAGATAGACCGGTCGGCGGCCGATCCGGTCGGAGAGCGCGCCCCAGGCGGGGATCACCGCGAAGTGGACGGCGGAGGCGATGAGGACGGCGTTCAGCGCGGTCTGCTTGCTCAGGCCCGCCGAGGTCGTGGCGTAGACGAGGATGAACGCGGTGATCACGTAGTAGCTGATGTTCTCCGCCATGCGGGCGCCCATGGCGACGAGTACGTCGCGCCAGTGGTGGCGCAGGACGGCGACCAGCGGCATCTTCTCCACCACGCCGGCGGCGGCCTTGCGTTCCGCGGCGGCGGCGAGCGCCGCCTTGAAGACGGGCGACTCGTCGACCGAGAGACGGATCCACAGGCCGACGATCACCAGCACACCGGAGAGCAGGAACGGTATGCGCCAGCCCCACGAGACGAACGCGGACTCGGAGAGCAGCGCGGTCAGCGCGGACAGCACTCCGGTCGCGAGCAGCTGCCCGGCCGGGGCCCCGGTCTGCGGCCACGACGCCCAGAAGCCGCGCCGCTTGGCGTCCCCGTGCTCCGAGACCAGCAGCACGGCGCCGCCCCACTCACCGCCGAGCGCGAAGCCCTGTACCAGCCGCAGCGCGGTGAGCAGCAGCGGCGCGGCCGAGCCGACGGTGGCGTGGGTCGGCAGCAGACCGATGGCGAAGGTCGCCCCGCCCATCAGCAGCAGACTCAGCACCAACAGCTTCTTGCGCCCGAGCCGGTCCCCGTAGTGCCCGAAGACCAGCGCACCCAGCGGCCGCGCGGCGAACCCGACCGCGTACGTCAGGAACGACAGCAGCGTCCCGACCAACGGGTCGGACTCGGGGAAGAACAGCTTGTTGAAGACGAGCGCGGCGGCCGAGCCGTAGAGGAAGAAGTCGTACCACTCGATGGTGGTGCCGATGAGGCTGGCGGCGACGATGCGCTTGAGGGAGCCGGGGGGTGTGGGAGCGGTTGTTGCGGCGGCCATGTGCACCACTTCCGAGCGGGATACGGGGACGGGTTCGTGTCGCCACACCGTAGAAACACGCAGGTCACCGTCGTATGTGGCGGGACACCATAGTTCTGGGTGCCGGGGTGCGCGCGGCCACTATGTCAGGCTGGGCGAGCCCCGCGAATCGAAGCCGGAAGGCGCTGACCGGGACGGATCTGCGTGGTGCGCCCCCGTTCTGAGGGGGCGGTGCCGACTCCCGTGCCGGCGGCAGCGAAAGTCAGGGGGTCGCTACACGTGTGCGGCGTGCAGGACCGTACGGACTCTCGACTCGTCAGCCCAGCGCCCTGCTGGGAGCAGTGGGCGGTACGCACTCGGTATGACGACGCTGCGATACGCCGTCCGCCCGTGCCCGGCCGGCGACGGGTGGGGTCGCCGGCCGGGCGGGGCGTGTCAGCCCTTGTGGATCTTGATCGACCCGCCCGCGATGGCGGTCGTCGGGTCGGCGTCGGGCGCCGAGCCGATCTGGTTGTCGTAGACGAGGGTGTCGCCCGCGGTCTTCCACACCCTCATCCGGAACGTATCCGGCGTGCCATCGGTTGCGGTGAGCATGAACGAGTACCCGGCGGCGCCGTTGACCGTGCCCGTGCCCTTGAAGATGGCCTTGTCACCAGCGACGACCAGCCACTGGTAGTCGGCGGAGTGGAAGTTGAGGTTCCCGGCCTTGAACTGGAACTCCGTGCTGCCGGTGGGTACGGTCGCGCCCTTCTTGTACTTCGACACGAAGCCGAAGTTCGCGCGCCCGGTAGCCCCCGGGTCGGCCGGGTAGGCGCCGGCCGGCGAGTTGATCCAGCCGCCGCCGGTCACGAAGCCGCCGTTGGGGTCGTACACGACGACGAAGCCGCAGTGCTGGGTGTCGGACCCGCCGTCGTCGTCCGTGACGGTGACGGCGATGTCGTAGATGCCCGCGGCCGCGTACTGATGCGTGCTGCCCACCGGGGAGTTCACGCCGGGCACATCGGTAGTGGTGCCGTCGCCCCAGGCGACGGACATCGTGTGGGTGTCGAGGGTGCCCGGGTCGGTGAACGTACCGGCGATGGAGACGTCGGTGTTCACCGCGTGGGGGTCTACGGGACAGGCGGTCAGGGTGAGGTCCGGGGCGACGTTCTTGACCGTCACGGTCGTGGAGTCGTCGTCGGTCAGACCGTTGTCGTCCGTCACGGTGAGCGTCACGGCGTCGCCGCCGTCGTCGAGACCGTTGTAGGTGGCCACCGCCGCGCCGGCGTTCGCCAGCGTGCCGGTCCCCGCATCGGCGCCGCTCCAGGCGTACGAGACGACGGTGCCGTCCGGGTCGTGGCTGGCGGAACCGTCGAGCATGACCGCGGACCCCTCGTCGACGGTCTTGTCGGGCCCGGCTTCGGCGACGGGCGGCAGGCAGTTGACGGTGACGACGACCTTCGGGAAGGTGACGAACGCGTTCTGGTCGTCGTGGTAGACGACGGACTTGTTCACGTCCAGCGGCCCGCAGGGGGCGCCGCGGTGCTTGACCTGGTAGGTGATCTCCAGGTCCTCGTCCGCGAGATCGTCCCGGGACCAGGTGAATCCGTCGGTGGTGACGTTGTTCACGACCGATCCGGCGAGGTTGGCGGTCACCGTGCCGGCCACGAGCTGCCACGGCGCGTCGAGCGTGACGGCGATTGACGGGTGGGTGGCGCCGGGCACGACGACGGCCTCCACGATCTGCTTCAGGAGGGTGTCGAGATCGCCGAAGTCACCGGCCGAGAACGTGTTGTCGGCGCCGGGTCCGCTGGCGACGACCTCCAGGGTGGCCTGCTGGATGCCCCCGCCGACGCCCACGGCGAAGACGGTGGCCTTGGCCTGCAGGGCGGCGGCCTCGGCGGCGGTGTTGCCGCTGGTCGCCTCACCGTCGGTGATGACGATGACGAGCTGGTTGCGGGCGGGATCGTCGGCCCCCATGACGGCGTTGGCCTCGGCCAGGCCACAAGCGATGCAGGTGCCGGTGTTCTGCTTGGGGTTGGTGTCGATGGCGTTCAGGACGGCGGCCTTGTCACCGCTGAGCGCGCTGACCGGCGGCGTCACGCCGTCGGCGAATCCGACGACGCCGACCCTGCCGCCGTTGGTGAACAACCCGTGGGCCGCCACGCCGTTGACCACGCTCTTGGCGAAGTCCTTCAGCTGGGTCCACTCGGTTGCGTCGATGCTGCCGGACTCGTCGAGCACGAGGACCAGGTCGGTCGGTGTCGACTGAGTGCTGGACTCGCCGTCGAGTCTCAGCTTCACGGTGGAGGTGCCGTACCGGGCGACGGCCGTGGGGCTGGCTGAGGCGTCGGGCACGGGTGCGGCCGAGGCGCTGGGCGCCAAGGCGACTATGCCGGTCAGGGCGAGGGCCAGGACCGCGAGTCCGGCCAGGAGCGCCCGTATGGGCAAGGGCATGCGCATACGCGTGGATAACGCGTTCATTGATTCCCCCCAAGGAATCGGAGCAGCGAGACAGGCACGCCGATGTGCCCGACTCCGCCGTTGTCCGAGCACGGAGCGTGCCGACTTGAACTCGGTACGTCAAGAGATTGCACCGATCAAACAGGCGTACGCGTCTCTGACCTCGGCACAAGAGTCGGTGCCGGGTGGTGGTCCGCGCGCCGTGGACGCGGAGTGCGCCCTCGGAGCGTCGAGCGAGCCGGAGTGCGCGCGGGGAGTGCCCGAAGACCATCAGAACATCCGCCGCGTGCCGCTGCCCTGCCGGACGGGATGAGGGACATCGTCCCTCATCCCGTCTCTGTTACCCGGCCCCCGTGCGCGTCACCGTGCCGCAGGGGGTGATGACCTCATCGCGCCTCCCGCGCCTCCCGCGCGTACGGCGCGACCGTGATGCGGTCGATCAGGGGTGCGTAGCGGGAGCGGAGCAGCACGCCGGGGAAGGTGTCCGAGGCGTAAGTGGTGCCGTCGAAGTTCGGCAGCTCCTCGGCGCTGAAGGCGATCGTGTTCTGCCCCTTCTCGAGGCGGACCGGGACGGTCAGCTCCCAGAAGTTGTTGCGGTGGAAGCTGTGCGGGAAGCCGACACGTCGTGTCTCGCCGCCGTTGACGGTGATGTCGGCGTGGCGCGCGAGCGGGTCCGGGTTGTAGTGGGTGGCTTCGGACTGTTCGGGGTTGGAGTAGCGAACGCGCAGCGCGTACAGGCCGGCCCGGTCGGCGTCGACGGTGAACGTCGCGGTGTTGCCGTTTCCGGGTTCGCCGCCGATTCCGGTGATGGCCGTGCTGTCGGTGGCCAGGGAGAGCGGGGTGAGCGTGGCCGAGCCCGCGAGCTCGGCGTCCTGCGCCTCGTACGTACGCACCGGGAGAACGCCCTGCGTGGGGGTGACCGTGAGTCGGTCCACGAGGGTGGCGGACGAACCTCCAGTCAGCGTGACCTTGTTGACGCCTCCCGAGAGGGAGACCGCCAGGCTGTTCCTGCCCGGGGAGAGGTGGAGGACATCGTGCCCGTTGACGGCGAGCCGGGCGTTCGCGCCGCCGAGGGTGTCGACCTTGAGGGTGGCCTCGCGGTCGGCGGGTGAGTAGACCCAGAATGTGGCGGTCTGGCCCTTGGCGAGCCGGGCCGCACCCGAGCCGGTGGCCACCCGCTTCGGCAGGTCGTAGACGGGACGCGCCCCGCCCTCCAGCCAGGCCAGTTCGCCCTCGTGCACCTGGGTGGAGGCCGAGGCCTCGGGAAGGGAGAGGACGAGACGGTCGACGATGGCGTCGCCCCGGGTGGCGCGCTTGCCGTCGGCGCTCTTCGCGGCGAGCGTGAGGGTGTGCCTGCCCTTGGTGAGCTTCACCTTGGTGTCGGTGTGGTCCCACACCACCCACTTGTAGCCGAGCGGCAGGTGCACCTCCTGCTCACCGTCCGCCTCGCCGTCGACGCGCAGGAAGACGTTGGTGGGGCCCTGTTCCCTCACCCTGTCGAAGGTGTTGAGGGAGTTGGCGAAGACACTCAGGTCGTACGTGCCGTCCTCGGGGACGTCCACGGTGAAGTCGAGCGTGAGGTCGGAGCCGGTGCGCAGGCCGCCCACGTCGTAGCCGCCTGAGGTATAGAACTTCGACACGTCTCGGGGCGAGCCCTCCGGGCCGTTCTTCGAGTAACCGGAGCCGGTGTGGGCGGCGCCCTCCGCCTCGTACGTCGCCTTCCAGCGCGTGGAAGGCGCCTGTGTGCCCGTGGCCTTCCCGGCCGGGCTGAGGACGATCTCGTACGCCGAGGACTCCTTCAGCTTGGGCAGTCCGCCGTCGCCGAAGTCCAGGACGACCGTGCCGTCGTCACCGACCCGCACGTCCCTCTCCGCGAGCAGCCGCGGCCCGGGGGAGTCTCCCAGCTGGCCGCTCCACTCGATCTCCCGCACCCAGGCGTGCACCCGGTCGCCGAAGAGCTTCTTCGGGACGTTGTCGAAGGTGATGTGGCCCTTGCCGGTGGAGCCGCCGAAGATCAGCCGGGACTGCCTCTTCTTCTCGTCGAGCGTGGCGACGCCCTGCATGGTGTAGTTCTCGCCGGGGAACGGTGGGGCCACGCTCACCGTGCGCCCGCTCATCGAGGCGTACGAGTTCAGCAGCCACCACTGGCCGTTGCCGCGGTTGGACTGCACCGCGGAGTCGGAGAGATTGCCGTCGATGTTCCAGTACGCGATGTCGGCGTCGACCTTGGACTCCTCGATCGCGGACACCCACTGGATCATCTGGCCGGGGACGGAGGTGTGGTAGTTGAACGCGTACTCGTTGATGTTGACGGGGAGTCGGGTGCCCTCGCGGGTGGTGCCCTTGAAGAGGTCCCGCTCCCACGCCCGGTACGTGGCGACGCTCTCGCGCACCGCCTCCGGGTGGCTCAGCTCGTGCCAGGTGATGACGTCCGGGAGGGTGCCGGCGGCCAGGGTGTGCGTGAGGAAGCCCTTCACCTGGTCGAAGAGGATGCTGGTGTTGGGGCCGGCGATGCGGGCCTCGGGCATCTTGCTCTTGATGAGCTGGTGGAAGTCGTCCCAGGCGGCGAAGTAGTCGTCCGGGTCGTCGAGCCAGCTGACCTTGTCGTAGCTCCACTCACCGGTGCCGAACATGTTGCCCTCGGGCTCGTTGAACGGCACGAAGACGACGTTGTCCTGGTACTCCTTCGGCAGCTTCAGGACCTGGTCGACCTGCTTGACGATCTTCTCCCGGTAGAGCTTGAGCTTCTCCTCCGGGGTGTCGCCCGGCCACTGGTACGGGAAGCCGCGGTGGATGTCGGTCATGTAGATGTACACGTCACCGTCGGTGGAATCGGCCAGCGGCTTGACCACCTCCAGCGCGTCGGCGCCGGGGTGCTGCGGACCGTCCTGTGCCTTTGTGGAGACCGTGCGCAGGCCCATGCCCTCCATGAGGTTGTTGGTGGGGACGTCCGGTCCGTACACGCCGTAGAGGGTGCCGGAGGCGCCGCCGTGGAACGCGCCGGTGTCCGAGCCGAGGTCGACGGTGAGCTGCCCCTCGCGGACCACGGTGACGGTCGCCTTCACCGCACGCCCGGCCGCCGTACCCGCCACGGTGAACGTGCCCGGCCGGGCGTACCCGTCGGCCGGTACGGCGTCCCAGGTGACCGGGGTGTCGCGGTCGTAGCCGTCGGAGAAGGTGGAGCGGACGGCGGCGGGCAGGGAGGGGGCGGTGCCGGTCGTCGTACGGACCTCGAAGGACGTCCGTGAGAGCTCCCTGGGGGTGGGCGGGGTCTCCACCGTGCCTGCCACCTGCTCGGGGCTGAGCGCCGCGTGCCACACGGTGAAGTCGTCGATCGCGCCCTTGAACAGGGGATCCGGCCAGAACGACTTGCCGAGGTACCCGGCGGCCGTGGCCGAACTGTCCAGTATCTCCTCGGCCTTGATGCCGGTCGCGGTGGAGGAGACCGCCACGCCGTCGAGGTAGGTGGTGAGTCGGCCCGCGGAGCTGTCGAGGGTGAGGGTGACGGTCCGCCACTCGTTCGCGGGGAGCATGGCGTAGCCGTTGACCTGTGCCTCACCTCCGCCGGCGGTGATGGCGGTGCGCAGCGTCCCGTCGCCGCTGTACGGGGTGGCGAAGAGGTACTTGGTGGTGTTGGTCCCCAGATCGAAGATCCGCTGCCAGGACGACTTGTCGCCGCTCCACTTCACGCGGGCGGAGACCGTCAAGTCGGCAGCGTCACCGAGCACTTCGCGCGGGAGACGGACGTACGCACCGTTGGAGCCGGGTGCGCCCCCGGGCAGGGCGAGCGCCTTGCCCCCGGCCGCGCCCTCGACGGACTGGGCGGTGGATCCGTTGAGCAGGCTCGCGGTCAGACCGTTGCCCGAACTGTCGGTGATCTCGCCGGAGGCGAGGTCGTCCTGGTCGAAGGTGTAGTGGGCGGCGGGCCGGGGTGCGTCGGCCGCCTGCACCGGCGCGGCGGGCAGGGCCAGCAGGCCCGCGCCGAGAGTCAGGGCCACGGCGGCCGTGCCTCGGCGCCGGGCGGATCCGTCAGCGGATGGCATGGATCGCGTCCTCAATCCTGAGTCAGGGGTTCCGGTCGGCCCTCCTCGGCCGGCCGCTCGTCCATGTGCCGTTCTCGTGCGGAGAGTCGGCGAGAGTCCGGGGAGGTACGTCGAACCGGTTCGGTCAGCGGCGCTCCGGGGAGGAGGGAGGGCGTTCCCCGTGCGGGAAGGGTGCGGATCGGGCCCGGGCCCGGGGATTCCTGCCCCGTCGCTCGCCGGAAGAATCGCTTCATCGAACCGGTTCGGCGAAGCTAGCACCGGGGAACGCGGCCAGCAATCCCTCGGTCATGAGCAAATGGCTCCGCCCTGAAGGGTTTTGACGAGGTGCGTCCAGGGTGTTGACAGGCCTTCGGGGAGTTCCTACCTTCACTTCACGCGAACCGGTTCGATGACCGGCCCTCGCCTCTCGCCCCACCGCGGAGCACGACCGGCAGGTCTTCCCTCCTCCGAGGTGTCGCCCTCGATGGTGTCGAACCGGTTCGAGTAAGGAGTCGCCGTGAACATCGGTGAGATCGCCCGGCGGGCCGGTGTCTCGCGCAGCACCGTGTCCTACGCCCTGAGCGGCAAGCGTCCGGTCTCGGAGGACACGCGCAGGAAGATCCAGCAGGTCGTCGACGAGCTGGGCTACCGGCCCAGTGCCAGCGCACGCGCCCTCGCCAACGGACGGACCAGCACCCTCGGGCTGGTCTTCCCGCCCGCCGGGAACCACTACACGGGCATGCAACTGGACTTCATCGGCAGCGTGGTGGAGGCCGCCGCGGCCTACGACTACGACGTGCTGCTGTCCCCCAGCGGCATGGACAGCGATCGTTCCTTCCAGCGACTCCTCGGCGAGCGGCGGGTCGACGGCGCGATCATGATGGAGATCCGGCTGGAGGACGATCGGGTGGACCATCTGGCCGCGGTGGGCTTCCCCTTCGTCGCCATCGGTCGCACCGCTCGCCCCGAAGACGGCTGGTGGGTGGGGCTCGACCACACCGCGCTGGTGGAGGCCTGCGTGCACCATCTGGCGGATCTCGGCCACCGCCGTGTGGCCTTCGTCAATCGTCCCGAGCAACTGCTGCGGACCGGCTACGAGTCCGCGCACCGGGGCCTGGACGGCTTCACGAAAGCCGCGGCCGAGCGTGGACTGACCGTCCGGACGTACTGCTGTGGGGACGACCCCGCCTCGGGCCAGAGGTGTCTGGAACGGATCCTGCACGACGACCCGGCCACCACGGCCCTGGTCACGCTGAACGAGGCCGCGCTCGGCGGCCTCTACCGCGGGCTGGCAGAGGCCGGCCGCCATGTGCCGCGCGACTTCTCCGTCACCGGCGTGGTGGCCGCCCGCTGGGCGGAGACGGTGACCCCGCAGCTCACCGCGGCGGACGTGCCGGCGGCGGAGCTGGGCCGTCTCGCCGTCGACCTCCTGGTGGAGCGGCTCGACGACCCCGGCGTGCCGCCCCGGCACCACCTCCTCGTGCCACCCGTCTCGCTGCGGGCCAGTACCGGGCCCGTCGGCGCCGTGCCCCCGGCGGACGCCGGACCCCCTACGACGCCCTGACCGCACCACCGCACCGCATCACCCCCCCCACCACCGCACCCCACGCGAGCGTCTTCCCCCACCGGACGCCCGAACCGCTCACCCACGCAGTTCGACATGCCCGCGCTCACCCCCTGCTCACCGCCCTCGGCACCCGCATGCCCCGGACAAAGGAACCCGCGATGAACAGCTCCTCCAGAAAGCGCCCTCTGAAGGCCGCGGCCGTGACCGCCCTGGCTGTCACCCTCGGTGTCACCGCCTGTGGCTCCGGTTCGGGCGGCGCGGGGACGAAGGCGGCGGACGACGGCACGTACACCGTCTGGGACCCCTACCCGCAGTTCGCGAAAGGCTCGGCGTGGGCCAAGCTGCTGGACTCCTGCGGCGCCAAGGCGGGCGTGAAGGTCGAACGGACCGGCTTCGACACCGGCGACCTGGCGAACAAGGCGCTGCTGGCCGCACAGCAGGACAACTCTCCGGACGTCCTCATCGTCGACAACCCGGTGGTGTCGACCCTGGCCGAGGCGGGCGTCCTCACGACCACCGATGACAACAAGCTCGACACCTCGGGCGTGGACCCCAACCTGCTCGAGGCCGGCCGGTCGGGAGGCAAGACCTACGGCACTCCGATCGGCGCCAACACCCTCGCCCTCTACTACAACAAGAAGATCCTGAAGGAGGCCGGGGTGGACATCGCCTCGGTCAAGGACTGGCCGTCCCTGACGGCGGCGCTGGCGAAGGTCGAGAAGGCGGGCAAGAAGGGCATCACCTTCGCCGCGATCGGCACGGAGGAGGGCAGCTTCCAATTCCTGCCGTGGTTCTGGGGTTCGGGCGCGAAGCTGACCGATCTCGACTCTCCCGAGGCCGTCTCCGCGCTGACCCTGTGGAAGGACTGGCTGACCGAGGGCTACGCCCCCAACTCCGTACTCAACAACACCCAGACCACCAGCTGGCAGGAGTTCGCGACCGGTGACTACGCGTTCGCCGAGAACGGCACCTGGCAGCTCGCCGGCGCGAAGAGGGCGGGATTCGACTACGGTGTCCTGCCCATCCCAGGCGCCGGCGGTGGCGCCGCCGCGGCCCCGACCGGCGGCGAGTTCGTCACCGTCCCGGTGCAGGGCGACACCGGCCGCTACGCCACCACTCACAAGCTCGCGGCCTGTCTGACCAGCGCCCAGAGCCTGTACGACACCGACACCACCCTCTCCTACGTCGCCCCCACCTCCGAGGTACAGAACAAGCAGGTGGCGGCCGACCCCGAGCTCAGGCCGTGGGTGGCGGCGGTCAAGGCGGCCAAGGGCCGTACCGGCGACGACCTGGGCACCACGTACCCGAAGATCTCCGAGCAGTTGTGGTCTGCCGTCCAGTCCGCGCTCAGTGGCTCGAAGTCTCCGAAGGACGCGCTCTCCGCCGCCCAGTCCGCCGTCGAATAGCCGAAGTCCAGGTCCTGTTGATGAGTCACACCACACACGTGGCGAGCCGTCGGGCCGAGCCCGGCCACGGCGGAGCGGCACCCGTCGCACCGCCCCGGACACGTCACCGCTCCCACTCCCCCCAGTGGGCCGCCTGGGCCTTCCTCGCCCCTGTGACCCTCTACCTCGCGCTCTTCTACGCCTATCCGCTCTACCGAAACATCGACCTGAGCCTGCGCGACTACACCGTCCGTTCCTTCGTCCGGGGTGACGCCCCGTTCGCGGGCCTGGAGAACTACCGGACCGTCTTCGACGACCCGACCTTCCTCCCCGCCCTGCTCCACACGGCGCTGTTCACCGTCGTGTGCCTGGCCTTCCAATACGCCATCGGCCTGGCCCTCGCGGTCTTCTTCCACCAGCACTTCCGGCTCTCCGCCACCCTGCGCGCCCTGTTCCTCGTGCCCTGGCTGCTGCCGCTGATCGTGTCGGCCTCCACGTGGTCGTGGATGCTCAACAGCGACTCCGGCATCGTCAACGCGGCGCTGCACGCGGTGGGTATCGACCCGGTGAACTGGCTGACCTCGCCGACCTGGTCGCTGACCTCGGTGATCGTCGCGAACATCTGGATCGGGGTCCCGTTCAACCTGGTCGTGCTGTACAGCGGCCTGCAGTCCATCCCGGCCGGTCTGTACGAGGCCGCGGCCCTGGACGGGGCGGGCCCCTGGCGGCGGTTCCGGAGCATCACCTTCCCGCTGCTGCGGCCGGTGTCCGCGATCACCCTGCTCCTGGGTCTTGTCTACACGCTCAAGGTCTTCGACATCATCTGGATCATGACCAAGGGCGGCCCGGCGGAATCGTCCACGACCTTCGCCACCTGGTCCTACCAACTCGGATTCGGCAACATGCTGCCCGCCTTCGGCCCGGGTGCGGCCGTCGGCAACCTGTTGGTGGTCGCCGCCCTGGTCTTCGGCCTGGTGTACGTGCGGGTGCAGAGAAAGCAGGCGCTGTGATGAGCCGAAACGGCAGGCGTACGTGGGGAAAGACGGTCGTCGGTCTCTTCCTGACCGGGATCATGCTCTTCCCGGTGTACTGGATGCTGAACGTGTCGTTCACCCGCGACCAGGACATGCGCAAAAGCCCACCGGACCTGTTCCCCACCGACGGCACCCTGGCCGGCTACCGCACCGTCCTCGACGAGCAGTTGCCCTATCTGGGGACCAGCTTCGTCATCGGCCTGGGCACCGTCGCCCTGACCGTGGCCCTGTCCGCCCCCGCCGGCTACGCCCTGGCCAAGCTGCGTCCGCGCGGCGGCGGCGTCCTCGGCTTCCTACTCCTGGTCGCCCAGATGATCCCCGCCATCATCATGGCGATGGGCTTCTACGCCATCTACCTCAGCCTCGGCCTGCTCCAGTCCGTCCCCGGCCTGATCATCGCCGACTCCACCCTGGCCGTTCCCTTCGCGGTGCTCATCTTCACCGCGTTCATGTCCGGCATCCCCGGCGAACTGCTGCAGGCGGCGAAGACGGACGGCGCCGGGCCCCTGCGCACCTTCTGGTCGATCGTCCTGCCGATGAGCCGCAACGCCCTCGTCACGGTGTCCCTGTTCGCGTTCCTGTGGTCCTGGTCCGACTTCGTCTTCGCGAGCACGCTCGTCAACGGCGGCCCGCACGAGCCGATCACCCTCGGCGTCTACCACTACATCGGAAACAACAACCAGGAGTGGAACGCCATCATGGCCACCGCGGTCGTGGCCTCGCTGCCGGCCGCGGTCATCCTCGTCCTCGCCCAGCGCTACGTCGCCGCCGGCGTGACCGCCGGTGCGGTCAAGGACTGACCCCTTCCACCGCTCCCGCCCCTCGCCCCGGCCGCGTCGTCCGTCCACCGGACGGCACGGCCGGCCGCCCCTGCCCGAGAAACGAGTGACCTCACATGACCGCCGACCGATCCGGCCCGGCCTTCTCCGTCCACGACATTCCGTTCAGCACCTACGGATCCTGGTTCGGCATCTCCCCGGTGGTGGCGGAGAAGACCACGGCCGAGGACCTCCACCTCGTCTCGCACCAGAACGGCATGCACGCGGTGGTGAGCCTCGTACCGCTGGACGCAGCGACGGGCGGGCGAGCCGAGACGCGCGTGACGGCGACTCCGGGCCTGCTGAGCTGGATCGGCGACGCCGGCCGTGTCGATCTCGCCTACGAGTCGCCGGACACGGTGCGCCTGCGCGGCGCGGGGCTGCCGCTGCGCGTCTCCGCGGCGGCCCGGACGCTGACCCCGTTCAGCGGCACCTACTTCTTCCACGACGCGGCCACCGACGCGCACGTGTTCACCTCGTACGAGACCGGTCGCCGTTACCGCGTCACCGTGCTCTCCGGCACGGTGGCCGACACGTTCGGCAGCCAGGCCCTGGGCAGCGGGGATCGCGGTCTGACCGTCACCGCCGACTCGGACGGCCCCTGGGAGATCGCGATCGAGGAACTCGACACGGCCCGCCCCGCGTACGTCCGGGCGACGGTCTTCGACAAGGTCGTCGAAGCAGCGCGCAACTCCTTCGCGGACTTTGTCGACACGGTGGCCCCCTGGCGCTCGTCCGCCACCCCTGCCGCCGAACTCGCCGCCTACGTCGTGTGGTCCGCGACCGTACACCCGGCGGGTCTCGTCACCCGGCCCGGCGTCCTCATGTCCAAGCACTGGATGGACAAGGTCTGGAGCTGGGACCACTGCTTCAACGCCTTGGCCCTGGCGCCCGGACAGCCCGGACTGGCCTGGGACCAGTACCACTTGCCCTTCGACCACCAGGACGGGACCGGGGCACTGCCCGATTCGGTCACCCACTCGGAGGTCCTCCGCAACTTCGTCAAACCGCCCATCCACGGCTGGGCGTTCGGCCACCTGCGGCGTCGGCTGTCCACGCCTCCCGGCCCGGTGGAACTGGCGGAGACGTACGACAGGCTGACCCGCTGGACGGACTTCTGGCTCACCGCACGACGTGCCCCCGGCGCCGCACTGCCCCACTACGAGCACGGCAACGACAGCGGCTGGGACAACGCCACCGTCTTCGACCCCGAGCGGGTGGTCGTCACCGCGGACCTGGCCGCCTTCCTCGTCCTCCAACTCCGTGAACTCGCCGAACTGGCCGCGCTCGTGCGCAAACCGGATGAGGCCCGCCGGTGGTCACGAGCCGCCGAGGCGACGCAGAAGGCGATGCTCGAACAGCTCTGGAGCGGCGACCGGTTCGTCGCCCGAGGAGTAGACAGCGGCAACACCTGGCACAGTGCGGGCCTCCTCGATCTGATGCCCATCGTGCTGGGCGAGCATCTGCCGGATGAGATCAGCGGCGTGCTGGCCGCCCGCATCGAGGCCCATCTGACCCCGTACGGACTGGCCACCGAACTGCCGGCCTCGCCGCACTACCTCTCCGACGGCTACTGGCGCGGCCCGATCTGGGCTCCCGCCACGGTCCTCGTCGAGGACGGGCTGCGCCGCGCCGGTCATCACCGGCTGGCGGACGAGATCAGCGCCCGCTTCCGCGCCCTGTGCGAGAACCACGGCTTCGCCGAGAACTTCGACGCCCTGACCGGAACGGGACTGCGGGACCGCGCCTACACCTGGACCGCCAGCGGCTACCTCCTCCTGGCCGAGGCACACGCGACCCGCGGCGACGGCTGATCTCGCGCCCCGTGACGGCGGCGCGGAGTCAGAGGGTGACCGCCGTCGACATCGCGTGCAGGCGCAGTGCCAGCTGGATCTCGAGCGCCCTGGCCGGGGACTGCCAGTCCGGGCCGAGGAGGCGGCCTATCCGTTCGATGCGCTGGGCGACGGTGTTCACATGGACATGGAGGTCGTCCTTGGTACGCGCGGGGCTCATGCCGCTCGCGAAGTACGCCTCCATCGTGCGCACCAGGTCCGTGCCCCGGCGCCGGTCGTAGGCGAGGACCTGACCGATCGTGCGCTCGACGAAGCCCTCGATGTCCCGGCTGTCGGCGAGCAGCAGACCGAGGAAGCCCAGGTCCTCGGCGGCCGCGCCCTGTCCCGAGCGGTGCAGCAGGCGCAGTGCGGCCAGGCAGCGGCGGGCCTCCTCGTACGCGGTGGCGACCTCGCCGGGGCGGGCGAGGGGCGCTTCGACGGGGGCGGAGGCACCGACCGTGACCGGCTCGCGCAGGGCGCCGCCGAGGTGCTTCGCGGTCTGCCGGGCCAGCTCGGCGGCGCTCTCGCCGGGGCCGAGCGGGAGCAGCAGCACGGTCCCGCCGTCGCGCGCGGAGGCGAGGCCGTGCCGGGTGGCGGCCAGGTGGGAGGCGGCCGACCAGAGTCGCTGACGGTCCGCGCTCTCTCGTACGCCGGTGTCGTTCCCGCCCCCGGCTTCCGCCCGGTCGATGCGGGCGGCGAGCACCACATGGGGCGCGTCGACGTCGGTGCGGAGGCGGGCGGCGCGCTCGCGCAGCAGGCGTCGGTCGCGGTCGGGGGCGTCGAGGAGGTCGTCGAGCAGTTCGCCCCGTACGCGCTGTTCGGCCTCGCCCGCCGAGCGGCGGGCGAGCAGCAGCAGGGAGGTCACCAGGGCGGCGCGCTCCAGGGTGCGCTGGTCGACCGGGTCGAGGTCCGGCTGACCGCGCAGGACGAGTGCGCCGAAGGTCTCGCCGCCGGCCGAGACGGCGGCCACCCAGTGGTCGCCGTCCCGTATCGCGTGGCCGCCGGCGAGCGGGGCGGTGCCGTGCTCGCCCTCGATGAACTCGACGGTTCCACCGAGGACTTCGGAGACCGCGCCGGCCACGTCGAGGACTCCGCCGCCGCGCAGCACGAGCTCGGTGAGCCGGTCGTGGACCTCCGAGGCGCGTTCGATGACGCCGCTGTGTTCGCGGATGATGTCGTTGGCGCGTTCCAGCTCGGCGAGGGCGGAGCGGGTCTCGGCGAGCAGATTGGCCGTGTCGATGGCGACGGCGGCGTGCGCGGCGAAGGAGCCGAGCAGGGCGACCTGTTCCCGTTCGAAGACGCGTGCGCGCCGGTCCGCCGCGAACAGCACGCCGATGACCTGGCTGCCGAGGGTCAGCGGTACCCCGAGGATGGCGACGAGGCCCTCGTCGCCGACGGCGGAGTCGATGGTGCGGGTGTGCTGGAAGCGCGGGTCGTCGAAGTAGTCGTCGGTGACATAGGGGCGGGCGGTCTGGGCGACGAGTCCGCCGAGCCCCTCCCCCATGCCGAGCCGGAGCTGCTGGAAACGCGCGGACACCGAGCCTTCGGTGACGCGCATGTACGTGTCGCCCGCGACGGGGTCGTTGAGGCTGAGGTAGGCGACCTCGGTGCCGAGGAGGGAGCGAGCGCGCTGGACGATGGCGCGGAGCACCGCGTCGAGGTCGCGGAGCCCCGCGAGGTCGTGGGCGGTCTCGAAGAGGGCGGAGAGCTCGGCCTCGCGGCGCCGCCGCCCTTCCAGTTCGGCCCGTACGCGCAGGGCGAGCTGCTTGGCCTGTTCGAGCTCGGCCAGCGCCTCCGGGCCCGCGCCGCTCGCACGGGCGAGCAGCACGGGCCGGTCGTACGCCTCCACCGCGGCTCCTCGTGCGAGGAGCTCCAGGTAGGAGACCTGTTCCTGGGACATGGACACAGGGATACCTGCCGTACGGGTGGTCGCACCAGCCCTGTGGACGACCACCTGGGGAAAACGTCAGTGGGCGGTCCAGCCGCCGTCGAGCGTCAGGGAGGTGCCGGTGATGAAGGAGGCCTGCGGCGTGCAGAGGTAGAGCACCGCCTCGGCGACCTCCTCCGGTTCGATGAGCCGCTTGAGGGCCGAGTCCTTGAGCAGCACCTCGGTCAGGACCCGGTCCGGCGGGATGGAGTGGGCGGCCGCCTGGTCTGCGATCTGCCGCTCGACCAGGGGGGTACGCACATAGCCGGGGTTGACGCAGTTGGAGGTGACCCCATGGGGTGCGCCTTCGAGGGCCGCGGTCTTGGAGAGTCCTTCGAGACCGTGTTTGGCGGCCACATAGGCGGACTTGAACGGAGAGGCGCGCAGACCGTGCACGGAGGAGAGGTTGACGATCCGGCCCCAGCCCTGTCCGTACATATGGGGCAGGGCGCCTCGGATCAGCCGGAACGGGGCCTCCAGCATGACGGTGAGCACGGTGTGGAAGACGTCCGGGGGGAACTCCTCGATGGGCCGGACCAGTTGCAGTCCGGCGTTGTTCACCAGGATGTCGGCACCCGCCGCCACGGCCTCCGCGGCGGCGAGATCGGTGAGGTCCAGGAGCCGCGGTTCGACCGCGCCGGGCAGGCCGGTGGCCTCGTGGGCGAGGGCCTCCAGGCCGTCGGCGGCCCGGTCGACGGCTCTGACCCGGGCCCCGGCGGCCGCGAGCCGGAGCGCGCAGGCGCGTCCGATGCCGCCGGCCGCGCCGGTCACGAGCGCGGTGCGGCCGGCGAGGTCGAGCGTGACCGATCCGGGCGCGGGCCTCGGTGCGGGGGCCGGCGTGGCGGCCGGCATCCGTGCCGGGCGGGACGGGGGGACCGGTACCTGAGCCGGCGCGGGACCTGGTGGGGTGGAGGCGCTCATGCTCCGCACCTTATGAAGCGCACCACCCTCGCCCGATGTGCGCTGGACCCATACTTCAGCCCTGGGGCATGGTGTCGAACCATGTGGGTTCATCGGCGAGCGCCTGCTCGATCCGGAAGTGCGAGAACCGCTTCATCTCCGGGAGCTTGTCCACCTCGAACCAGCCGACGTCCGTCGACTCCTCGTCGTTCACCCGCGCCTCGCCGCCGACGGCCCGGCAGCGGAACGAGATGTCCACGAACTGGCACTGGTCGCCGTTGGGGTAGACGACGGGCTTGCGCAGCGTCTGGACGAGCACGACCCGCTCGGCCTCGCACCGCACGGCGGTCTCCTCGTACACCTCGCGCACCGCGCAGTCGGCGGGCTGCTCCCCGGGCTCGACGATGCCGCCGATGATCGACCACAGGCCGTTGTCGGCCCGCCGGCCGAGCAGCACCCGCCCGCGGTCGTCGAAGACGACCGCGCTCACGCCGGGCAGGAAGAGCAACTGGTGGCCGGCGCTGGCCCGCAGGTCGCGAATGAAGTCAGGAGTACCCATGTCCCGACCCTAAGCCTCACGGATCAAGAACCGGCGGCCGGGGAGTTCCGGCGGGCGCGGACGGCCCGCAGCGCGGACCAGCCGAGACCGGCGGCCGCGACCGCCACCAAGAACGCCTCCGGCAGGGTGCCCATCCGCGTGGCCGGCGTGAGCGAGGAACGCAGCGGCACCTCCTCGACCAGCACGTCCGGGGTGAACATCGCCGACTTCGCGACGATCCTGCCGTCCGGCATGATGATCGCACTGACGCCGCTGGTGACCGGTACGACGACGGAGCGGCTGTGCTCGACCGCCCGCACGCGCGACATCGCCAGCTGCTGATACGTCATCTCGCTGCGCCCGAAGGTCGCGTTGTTGCTCGGTACGGTGATGAGCTGGGCGCCGTGCGTGACGGTGTCCCGGACGGCCCAGTCGAAGGCCGCCTCGTAGCAGGTCGCCAGGCCCACCCGGGTCCCCGCGAGGTCGAAGACGCCGACCTGGTCGCCGGGGCCGAAGTCGCGGCTCACCCGGTCCACGTTGCTGTTGAACAGGCGCACGAAGGACCGCATCGGGATGTACTCGCCGAAGGGCTGGACATGCCGCTTGTCGTACGTGGCGACGGGGCCGTCCTCCGGGTCCCATTCGATGAGGGTGTTGCGCAGTTTGCCGGTGTCGGGGGTGAGGACGGCGCCGATCACCGTCGGGACGCCGATCGCCTTCACGGCCTCGTCGATGACGTCCCTCGCGTCGGGATTCGCCAGTGGGTCGATGTCGGAGGAGTTCTCCGGCCACAGGACGAAGTCGGGCCGGGGCTTCTCGCCGGCCTTGACGTCCGCGGCGAGCTCCTTGGTGCGGTTGGCGTGGTTGTCGAGGACGGCGCGCCGCTGGGAGTTGAAGTCGAGGCCGAGGCGCGGCACGTTGCCCTGGACCGCGGCGACGGTGGCGGTGCCGTCCTGCGCGGAGTCGTCGACCAGGGGCAGCGCGGCCAGGGCGCCGGTGGCCGGGACGAGGACGGCGAGAACGGCGGCGGCGAGGGGGCCGCGCGGAACGGTGCCGGTCGCCCGGTAGGCGCGGACCTGCCGGACCGCTTCGTACAGTCCGAAACCGCAGAGCGCCACGGCGAATCCGAGTACGGGGGTGCCGCCGAGGGCAGCGAGCGGCAGGAAGACGCCGTCCGCCTGCCCGAAGGCGATCTTGCCCCAGGGAAAGCCGCCGAACGGGACACGCGCGCGTGCCGCCTCGGCCAGGATCCACACCGCCGCGGCGAACACCGGCCAGGCGGGCAGCCGGGAGACGACCGCGATGCCCAGGCCGGCGGCGGCGACGAACAGCGCCTCCACCGCGGCGAGCGCGATCCACGGGAACCGTCCGACCTCGGCGCCGGTCCAGATCAGCAGCGGCAGCAGGAAGCCGAGCCCGGCGAGGTAGCCCAGACCGAATCCCGCGCGCGGGCGGCGCCCCCGCAAGGTCCAGCCGAGCAGTGCGAAGGCGGGCAGCGCGAGCCACCACAGCGGGCGGGGCGGGAAGCTCAGGAAGAGCAGGATCCCGGACAGGGCGGCGGCGCCCGGCCGCACGAGGCGCCGGAGCCGGCGGCCCGCCCCCGTCTCGGAGGCGGCGGTGGGGCCGGAGGCGTCGACGGGCGCGATGGTGGTGCTCACATGCGGAGTCTACGGCGCGGTCCGCAGGCCGACGGCGTCCGGTCCAGACCTCTCCTCGCGTACGAAGGGGTGCTCCCCCACTCCCGCCGCCACGTTCTCGCGCTGTCCCTCCACAAACCCCGCCCACCCCGTTACGGTGTCGGCCAGGCTGATCGGGGGGTCGACGGGGATGGCTGCACCTGCGGCTGAGCGCGGGGCCTCGGGCGAGCGCGGCCGGACACCGGATGTCGCCGGCGTGCTGGTCCTCGGCGCCTGCGCGGCGTGGTCGCTCCTGAGCGCCGCCGGGCGCGAGGCGCGCCCCGAGGGGATCCTTCTCGCCGTCCTCGCGGTCTCCGCCGGATACGCCTGCGGCCGGATCTTCGGCACGCTGCTTCCCGTCGCCGCCGCGGCGACGGCTTCGCTCGCCGCGCTCGGCCTCGCGCTCGCCTCAGGGCCGGGAGTTCCCGGCGCCGCCCCGGCCGCCTCCGTACCACCGGGGCATGCGGGAGCGGCCGCGGCGCTGCTCGTGCTGGCGTCCGGGGCCGCCTGCTGCGCGGCCGCGGCGGCCGGTTCGGCGTACGGGCGGCTGCTGCCGCGGTTGCTCGCGGCGGCGGTGGCGGGGGTGGCGTTGGCGCTGGGCTCGGTGGTGGGGTGCGTGGCGGCGCTGGGCGTCCTGCTCTGTTCGCTCGCCACGGTACGGACACGGCGCCGGGGCCTGGGGCTCGCGGGGCTCGCCCTGGTGACGGGCCTGGTCGTCGGTGCTTCCTGGGCGGTGGCGGAGGAGGCGCTGCCCGAGGGGCTGACGGTCTTCGCGGAGGACGGGCTGACCAGCCACCGGGTGTTGCTGTGGCGGGACGCTGTGGCGCTGGCCGAGGAGAACCCGCTCCTTGGGGCCGGACCGGACCGCTTCGGCGCGCTCAGCGCGACGTCCTGGGAGACGTTCGCCGCCGACGGCACACCGCATTCGGCGCCGCTCCAGCAGGCGGCGGAGCAGGGGGTGCCGGGCGTCGTCCTGCTCGGCGCGGCCTACGGCTGGCTGCTGTGGGGCCTGTGGCTCTCGCCGCGGACGAACGCCGTGGTCCTGACGGCGGGCGCCACGCTGACGGGCCTCGCCGTCCTGGCCACCGTCGGCAACGCGCTGAGCTTCGCCCCCGTCACGGCGGGCGCCGGGCTTCTGGCCGGCCTCGCCACCGCTCGCTCGGCCACGACCGACACCGGCGGGCCGTAGGTCGTGTCCGTGAGGTCTCTCCCCGGAGCCGCGCTCAGAGGTACCTCCAGCCCGCGAAGCCGGGCGCGGACGTCCAGGCTGGGGAACGCGAAGGCGCACGGGCTCAGGCGTTCACCGGGGAGTCAGGCGCTCGTCGGCCCCGTCGTCGTCGGCGGCACGGGAGGCGCCGGAGGCCCGGTCGGCGGCGTGGGCGAGGAGGGCGCCGTCGGCGGGGTGGCTCCCGTCGGCGGGGTGGGCGGTGGCGCCCCGTTCCGCGCCGCGCCCTCCGCCCGGCCCAGGCGGTCGCGGATGACGCGGACTGCGGTCTCCGCGTCGTCCACCGTGACCGTGAAGGCGCGCCCGTCACGAAGCTCCAGGACCACGGCCTCGCCCCGGCGGACGATGACTCCCGTCCCCTTCTCGGGGCGCCAGCGGTACCCCCAGCCACCCCAGTGACGCGGCGTGACCGGGGCGGCCTCGACGCCGACCACCTGGGACAGCGGAATCCGGCGGCGCGGCAGACCGAGGGGGCCGCAGCGGACCTCCAACGACCGGTCGTCGACCTTCACCGCCACATGGACGAACGCGAGCGTCCCGAACATCATCAGCAGTCCCGCCGCCACGCACCCGATCACCGACATGAGCAGCGGGATGATGCCCGGCGTCCACGGCGCGTCGACGGCCAGCGCGATGCCGACCGCGACGAAGAGCGCGCCGGCGATGGCCAGCACCCACTGGACGCGGTTGGTGGCGCGGCCGGTCCACACCTCCGGTACCGGTTCGTCGGTGTCCAGTGGCCGGGGGTGGTGGGGATGACGAGAGGGGTCCCTCATGGCTCGCAGCCTACTCACGTTCCGCTCGCGCGGCGCCCGCTGCGCACCGGGGTCGTCCCGTCAGCGGGCCGCGGCGGCGACTCCGAGCAGACGGCCTTCCGGGTAGCTCAGGGCGGCGTCCGTGAGCCGGGAGGGCCGGCCGCTGTGGATCACGGTCAGACCACCCACGGGGGCCGCGGCGGGTGCGGGTGCGGCGCCGATCCGGCGCAGCGCCTGTGCGGCGACTGCCCCGGCCGAGCCGTGGAAAACGACCGGGGGAAGACCGGAGTGCTGAACCGCCGTACGGATCTGCTCGGCGACGAGTTCGTAGTGCGTGCAGCCGAGCACCAGGGCCCGGATGTCGCGGGGGGTGAGGGCCGCGGCGGCCGCGACGGTCCGTTCGACGGCGGCCGCGTCGGCGTTCTCCACGGCGTCGGCGAGGCCGGGGCAGGGCACCTCGGTGACCTCGGCCGCCTCGGCGAACTCGCGGATGAGTCCGCGCTGGTACGGGCTGCCGGTGGTCCCCGGGGTCGCCCAGATGGCGATCTTCCCGCCGTCCGAGGCGGCCGGCTTGATCGCGGGGACGGTGCCGATCACCGGGATACGCGGTTCCAGCTCGGCGCGGATGGCGGGCAGGGCGTGCACCGAGGCGGTGTTGCAGGCGACGATGAGGGCGTCCGGCCGCTGCGCCGCGGCGGCGCGGGCGACGGCCAGCGCGCGGGCTGTGAGGTCCTCGGGGGTACGCGGGCCCCAGGGCAGGCCGTCGGGGTCGGAGGAGAGGACCAGATCCGCGTCCGGCCGCAGGCGGCGAACCGCGGCCGCTGCCGCGAGCAGGCCGATTCCGGAGTCCATGAGCGCGATCTTCACCCGGTCACCCTAGCCGACCACCCTTGCGTCCCCGCCGATCTGGGGCAGACTGCGGCGAATGAGCGCCATTGCCTGGATCGCCACGGGTTCGCTGGCCGCCTGGGGGTGGCTGCTGCTGGGACAGGGGTTCTTCTGGCGTACCGACCAGCGCCTCCCCCCGAACGCCGCCCACGCGCGCGCGGAGCCGCGGAACTGGCCGCGCGTCGCCGTCGTCGTACCGGCGCGGGACGAGGCGGAGGTGCTGCCGCTCAGCCTGCCGTCGCTGCTCACCCAGGACTATCCGGGTGATGCGGAGGTGCTGCTCGTCGACGACAACAGCACGGACGGCACCGGGAAGCTCGCGCGTGAGCTGGCCGGGCGGTACGGCGGGCTGCCGCTGACCGTGGTCACACCGGGCGAGCCCGCGGCCGGCTGGACCGGGAAGCTCTGGGCGTTGCGCCACGGGACGGCGCTGGCACGCGCGCGGGAACCGGAATTCCTGCTCCTGACGGACGCGGACATCGCGCACGAGCCCGACAGCCTGCGCCTGCTGGTGACCTCGGCGACGGCGAACGGTCTCGACCTGGTCTCCCAGATGGCCCGGCTGCGGGTGGCGAGCGGGTGGGAGCGTCTGGTCGTCCCGGCCTTCGTCTACTTCTTCGCCCAGCTGTACCCCTTCCGGTGGATCAACGGTCGCCGCCCCCGCGCGACGGCGGCGGCGGGCGGCTGTGTGCTGCTGCGGACGGAGGCCGCCGAGCGGGCCCGGGTCCCCGAGGCGATCCGGCAGGCGGTGATCGACGACGTGTCGCTGGCCCGGGCGGTGCGCCGGGCCGGCGGGCGGATCTGGCTGGGGCTCGCGGAGCGGGTCGACAGCGTCCGGCCGTATCCCCGCCTCGCCGACCTGTGGCGGATGGTGTCGCGCAGCGCGTACGCCCAACTGCGGCACAACCCGGTCGTGCTGGCCGGCACGGTGGCCGGGCTCGCGGTGGTCTACCTCGCTCCCCCGGTCGCGGTGGCGGCCGGGGCGTTCGCCGGCGACGCGGTGGCGGGCGCGGCGGGCGGGCTCGCCTGGGCGGTGATGGCCGGAACGTACCTTCCGATGCTCCGCTACTACCGCCAGCCCCTCTGGCTCGCCCCGACGCTTCCGTTCACCGCGCTGCTCTACCTCCTGATGACGGTGGATTCGGCGGTGCGGCACTACCGCGGCCGGGGCGCGGCCTGGAAGGGGCGCGTGTACGCCCGCCCGGAGGCGGCACCCGACCGATAAGGCGTCGGCGCGGGGAGCCGAGGGGCGTTCCGGACGGTCCCGGAAACGACATCCGCCCCGGAGCGCGATTTCTCCGACACGAGGAGTAGCAACGAAGCGTACTTCCGGCGCACCGGCATCTGAACGCCGCGCCAATTCCCCGCGCACTCCGCGCGGGCGCGCGGAAGTAAGGTCTCCTTTTAAGCATGGACATGCTCGTTCCGATCATGACCGCCGGGACGTCAGGATTTCTTTACGCGGACTTCATGCCGGGCATGCCGGACGCACGATGGGCGACCCGCCGGTAACCCCTCCCCAGCTCGGCTTTTCAAGATCCACGTTCCCTCGGGCGACCGTATTTGTCGCGTTCGCTCGCATTGTGGATCGACGGTCCCTCAGAACCCGTCAAACAACCCTCTTATCGGTCTCCCCAACCAGCACATCGTGGGCTTAACTTATGTGCCATGACCTCCCCCCGCTCCACCTACGGCGGCGGTTACTACACCGCGCCGTCGTTCCCCGACACCCCGATCTACGACTCCCTGGTCGCGGAGCGGGGCACGCCTCAGATCGCTCCGATCCGAGTGCCTTCCGCGTACGACACCGGTAACAGTTACCTGCCGGCGCTGCCCGCGGCTCTGCCCGCCCTCCCGGCGGCACCCAGCCACCCCACGCCGTCCTACGGCGGCGGCGGTTCCTACGGCTATCCCCAGCCCGCGCAGCAGATGGCCCCGGTGCCGCTGCAGCACGCTCCCGCGCCCTACATCCCGCAGCAGCCGGCCGGTCCGCGCGGCTACCCGGGCGTCCAGCACCAGCAACCGCAGCGCCCGGTGAGCACGGGGTACGAGGCGATGCGCCCGGCGGCCACACGGCCCGCCCCGGCGCCCGCCGCGTACGACGACCCGTACAACCGGCCGTACCAGGGCGGGGGGTACTGACCGGCGCGGTGTCCGGGGCGGCTGGCAGGATGACGGTATGCCGAATCCTGTCGTGCGCTCCGTCCATGTCCACCCGGTCAAGGCGATGCGCGGGGTCGCGCCCGCCGAGGCGGAGGTCCAGCCATGGGGACTGGCCGGCGACCGCCGCTGGACCGTCGTGGACGCCTCGGGCAAGGTCGTGACCCAACGCCGTCATCCACGCATGGCGTTGGCCTCGGCCGAACCGCTGCCGGGCGGTGACATCAGGGTGTCCGCGCCCGGCCGCGAGCCGCTGACGATCGAGGTGCCACGGCCGTCGTCCACGATCCGGGTGGAGGTCTTCGAGACTCCCGTGGAAGCGGTCCCGGCCGATCCCGCGGCGGACGCGTGGTTCAGCGCGTACCTGGAGACCGAGGTCCGGCTCGTGCACATGGACGACCCCGCGCACCGTCGTCCGATCGACCCGGAGTACGCGCTGCCGGGCGAGACGGTCAGCTTCGCGGACGGCTATCCGCTCCTGGTCACCACGACGTCCTCCCTCGACGCCCTCAACTCGCTGATCGCCCAGGGGGATCACGCCGACGAGGGTCCCCTGCCCATGAACCGTTTCCGGCCGAACGTGGTCGTGGACGGCACCGCGCCCTGGGCCGAGGACGGCTGGACCCGGCTCTCCCTCGGCGAGGTCACCTTCCGGGTCGCCAAGTCCTGCGGCCGGTGCGTCGTGACCACCACCGACCAGGGGACCGCCGAGCGCGGCAAGGAGCCGCTGCGGACCCTCGCCCGGCACCGCAAGGACGGCAGCCGGCTGATCTTCGGCCAGAACCTGGTGCCCGAGCACACGGGCACGATCCGGGTCGGCGACGAGGTCGAGATCCTCGACTGATCCCCCGCCCGCCGAGCGCGGGCGGCGCGCCGCACTTCCGGTCCCGACGGGCGGGGAACCCGCCTCCGGGGCAGACTCGTTGGGAGAGCGACGAGAACGAGGGGGGTGCGAGGCGTGCGAGCGGCCACCGGAGTCTGGCGCTGGAGGCACAATCCCCTGTGCCGCACCACGGACCTGATCGAGGCATGGGTCGCGTTGGCGGCCGTCGTCCTGCTCGCGCTCGCCGTACCCGCGGCCGGCTGGATCTCCGGCGCCCGGACCGACGCCTCCCTGCGGAGCGCGGTCCGGGCCCAGCATCAGCAGCGGCAGCAGACGACGGCGCAGGTGCTGCGGCTCGCCGACGCCCCCACGGCCGGCCCGCGGAATCCGGAGTCGGTCGGCGAACCACAGCTCCGCCGGGCCGTCGTCGCCCGCTGGACGGCGCCCGACGGCGCGTCCAGAACGGGAACGGTGGCCGTGCGGCGGCAACTCTCCGACCCCGGCGACACCTTCCGACTGTGGACCGACCGGAGCGGGCGACCCGTGGCCCCGCCGATGCGGTGGGAGACGGCCCGTGCCCACGCGGTCGTCGTCGGACTGCTCGCCGCCGCCCTGGCCGCGGTGTTCATCGAGGCCGCGAGGCGAGGGATCGTACGACGTCTCCTGCACCGGCGGTACGAACGGCTCGACCGCGCCTGGGCCAAGGCCGGCCCCGACTGGGGACGTACGGACGCGGGCAGCTGACTCGTCAACCCGGCCTCGCCGCGCGCGCTACGGTGGGGCATCGGATCAGCGGCGACGCATGAGGCGGGGGCAGAGCACACCCATGGCACAGGGCACGGTCCAGGTGACGCACACCGGCACATCCCGGTGGCGGAGGCGCACAGGTGAGTACGCCTCCCTCGCCGCGGCCCTGGAGGCCGCCGGGGACGGCGACGTCCTCACCGTCGCCCCCGGCACGTACCGCGAGAACCTCGTCATCCGACGGGCCGTCACCCTGCGCGGACCGGAGGGCGGGATCGGATCGGTCCGGATCGCGCCCGCGGACGGCGTGCCGCTCACCGTCCGCGCCTCGGCGACCGTGCAGGACCTGCACATCGAGGGCCAGGACGCGGCCGCACCCGCGCTGTTGGTCGAGGACGGCACACCCGAGCTGCTCGACCTGCGCGTCGTGACCCGCTCGGCCGCCGGGATCGAGATCCGCGGCGCCGCCAGGCCCACGGTCCGGCGCTGCACCGTCGACAATCCGGCCGGGGTCGGCATCGCCGTACTGGACGGCGCGGGCGGGGTGTTCGAGGAGTGCGAGGTCGTCTCGGCGGGCCAGTCCGGCATCTCCGTGCGCGGGGGCGCGCATCCGCGGCTCGAGCGCTGCCGAGTTCATCACGCCTCGGGCGCCGGAATCACCGTCAACGGTGAGGGCAGCGGCCTGGAGGGCATCGGCTGCGAGGTGTACGAGGTCAAGGGCGCCGGCCTGCAGATCGCGGCGCGGGCCACCGTCCATCTCTCCGACTCCTCCGTGCACCGCACCTCGGCCGACGGCATCACGCTGGACACGGACGCGGTCCTGACCCTGTCCGACTGCGACATCCACGACATCCCCGAGAACGCCGTCGATCTGCGCTCCCGCTCCGTCCTGACGCTGACCCGCTCCACCGTGCGCCGCTTCGGACGCAACGGCCTCTCCGTGTGGGACCCGGGTACCCGGGTGGACGCCAACCAGTGCGAGATCCACGACAGTACGGGCGACTATCCGGCGGTCTGGGTCAGCGACGGGGCGACGGCCGTGCTCGACTCGTGCCGGGTTCACGACGTGCCGGACGCGCTGTTCGTCCTCGACCGGGGCTCACGCGCCGATGTCGTCGACAGCGATCTGTCGCAGGTGCGGAACACGGCCGTCTCGGTGAGCGACGGGGCGACCGCCCAACTCGACGACTGCCGGATCCGGGAGGCGTCCACGGGCGCCTGGTTCCGCGACCACGGCAGCGGTGGCACGCTGGCCGGCTGCACGATCGACGCCGTGCAGACCGGGGTGATCGTCACCAAGGGCGCCGACCCTACGATCGACCGGTGCGTGGTGACCTCGCCCGCCGAAGCCGGGTTCTACGTCTCGGCCGAGGGGCGGGGCACGTTCCACGGCTGCCGGGTGACCGGCAGCGGGGGTTACGGCTTCCATGTGATGGACGGCTGCCGTACGACCCTGCGCACCTGCCGTACGGAACGGTGCGCGCGCGGCGGGTACGACCTGCCCGAGGACGGCCCGGTCGCGGAGGACTGCACGAGCGACGAGAGCGGGGTGCGGCCGGCCCCGGATCCGCGCGCCGTGCTCACGGCGACGCGGTCCGCGGGGCTGCTCGGCACGGTTCCGGCGCCGCGCTCCCCCGCCGACTCCCCGCCCGTGCCGGCCGCCGAACCGGCCCCGGTCGCCGCGCGGTCCTCCCATGACGTCCTCGGTGAACTGGACGCGCTGGTGGGCCTGGAGAGCGTCAAGCACGAGGTCCGGACGCTCACCAACATGATCGAGGTGGGCCGCAGGCGGCAGGAGGCGGGTCTGAAGGCGGCCTCGGTCCGCCGCCATCTGGTCTTCACCGGCAACCCCGGCACGGGCAAGACGACCGTGGCACGGCTGTACGGCGAGATCCTGGCCTCCCTCGGCGTCCTCGAGCGCGGTCATCTGGTCGAGGTGTCGCGGGTGGACCTGGTCGGCGAGCACATCGGCTCGACCGCGATCCGGACTCAGGAGGCGTTCGACCGGGCGCGCGGCGGGGTCCTCTTCGTCGACGAGGCGTACGCGCTGTCCCCGGAGGACTCGGGGCGGGACTTCGGGCGGGAGGCGATCGACACGCTGGTGAAGCTGATGGAGGACCACCGCGACGCCGTGGTGGTGATCGTCGCCGGCTACACCGCGGAGATGGAGCGGTTCCTGACCGTCAACCCCGGGGTGGCGTCCCGCTTCTCACGGACCATCACCTTCAGCGACTACGTCCCGGACGAGCTGGTGCGGATCGTGGAGCAGCAGGCCGACGAGCACGAGTACCGGCTCGCGCCGGGTACGGACGAGGCCCTGCGGAAGTACTTCTCCGAGCTGCCCAAGGGGCCGGCGTTCGGCAACGGCCGTACGGCGCGCCAGACGTTCGAGTCCATGGTGGAGCGGCACGCCGGCCGGGTCGCCGGGCTCGCCGAGGCGAGCACGGACGACCTGACCCTGCTCTATCCGGAGGATCTGCCCGAACTCCCCTGACGTACCACCTCGTCGGCGTCGTCGGTCCGCTGGCGGGGCAGGGCGGGCGGCAACCGGTCGAGGAGCCCGGTGCGTTCGGCGGCGAACGCCGGGTCGGCCTGGTAGTCGGAGTGGCCGAGGATCGGTTCGGGCAACGGGTGCGCGTGCGTGCGGCCGTACACGATCGGGTCGAGCAGGGCGGGGCAGTCGACGGCGGGCTTGTCGCCTTCGGCGGGCACCCGGACCGGGCCGCCGATGGGGTCGGTGGAGCGGTAGAGATTGCTCCAGCAGTGCACCGTGCGATGCAGTCCGCGCAGGGCGTCGGGGCCGAAGTAGGCAGGGAACCAGCGGCCGTAGAGACGCTCCAGCGGGGAGCCGTAGGTGAGGAGCGCGACGCGCTTTCGCGTGGCGGGCGGAAGCTGCCAGACGGCGGCCGCGGCGAGGACACTGCCCTGGGAGTGGCCCGAGATGACGAGCCGGCCGCCGGTGTGCCGGGTCCAGGAGCGCATGCGCCAGGTCAGGTCGGGAACGGCCCGTTCGGCGTAGCACGGCGGGGCGAAGGGGTGTGCGGCGCGCGGCCAGAAGGTGCCCACGTCCCAGAGGATGCCGATGGTACGGCGGGCGGAGCGGTCCTTGTAGGCGCGGCGACCCCAGGTGACGAACAGTATGAATCCGAAGCCGATCATCCAGGAGCCGAGGGCCTGGGCGGTGTCGGCGGCGGACTCGATCGCGGGGTGGGCTCCGTCGAAGGCGCGGCCGGGGACGTTCTCGCTGGCCCAGGCGCCCGCCACGGAGAGGGCGCCGAGCAGCAGCGTGGCGCCGGAGACGATGCCGACGAGGGCGGGCGCGGCGTCGGTGAGACCGGCGCGGGCCCGGCCCGAGGCGATCGTTCCGGTACGGACGGGGTCCGGGTCCTCCGTGCCGTAGTCGGTCTCGACGACCGACCGGAGGCGGCGGGCAGTGCGCGCGGTCCGGAGGACGAGGAAGGCGCCGGGCGCGAGCAGCATCAACAGCAGAACGGGGATGACGGACGCCTGCCAGCTCAGCAGCACGGGCGGGCCGATGAGCGGCCCCTCCCCCATGCCGGGGGTTGCGGGCCCGTCCAGCCAGTCGGCGACGCGCTGGGCGACTCCGCCGGTCATCACCCCCGCGAGGGCGCAGGCGAGCATGGCGACGGCGGGCCCGCCGAGTCCGAACATGGCGGTGCGCGGGTGGCGGTGGGGCCGGTGCAGCAGGAGGGCGACGAACCCGAGGGCGACGACGAGCCCGCCCTGGGCCAGCGTCAGGACACCGAAGGTCATGTCCCCGGGCAGGGTGCCGGCGGACCGCCACGCGGGGCGGGACCATCCGGCGTACAGGACGGAGAGCAGCAGCAGGACGAGGGCGGCGCTGGGCAGCCAGGTGACGAGGGCGCGTTCGATCCGCAGGTCGAGTCGCTTCTCGCTGCGGCCGCGGCGGCATACCACCCAGAGGATGACGGCCGCGAAGACGACGCAGGCGGCCTGGAGCGCCCATCCGAGCGGCTCCCTGAGGGAGAAGGCCGCCTCGCGGTCGTACCGGGCGGCGGCGCCGTCGAGGGCGGCGGCCACGGTCAGGAGGCCGGCGGCCGTATGGGCGGCGCGGAGCCGCGCGACGGCCCGGCGGCCGTACCAGAAGCCGGGGCGCCCGAGGGCGGGACGGAACCGGGGCGGGGGTTCGGCGCCGGTCGCCGCGTCGGCCTCGGCGGGATCGATGGTGGCGAGCTCGTCCTCGGAGGAGTCGGCGTCCGGCTGGGGCGCGAGCGGGACCTCGGCCACGGCCGTGCCGTGCGTCTCGGCGGGCGTCTCGGGGGCGTCGTCGTACCCGGCGGGCGGTCGCTGCGCCTCGTACGCGCTCCAGGTCCGGTTGGAGAGGTACCAGAGCAGGCCCACCAGGGCCGCCGGGACCACCGCGGCCAGCGCGAGCCGGCGGCCCGGCTGGGACCACCAGCCGCCGCGCTCGGCGGAGAGGAACCCCAGCCAGGAGCGGTCCTCCGCGCAGCTCGCGACGCCCGCGCACTGCCAGGCCGTCAGATCGAGCGCGACCTCACAGGCGGCGGCGGTGAGCAGCACGGTGAGGGTGAGCGCGACGAGCCGCACCAGGACGCCGTACGTCCGGACGAGGCCGGCCCGGCCGCGGGCGGGCGGGCGCATCCAGTGGGCGAGGTTGGCCACCATGAAGGGCAGGAGCAGCAGCCACAGGGCGCGGGCGCCGTTGCCGGAGGTGAGGTTGGACCAGCAGTACGCCTCCGGGACCGGTCGTTCGGCGTAACGCTCGGGGTGGTCCTCCGCGTCCAGGTCGTCGGCGCGCCGGTGCATGGCGGCGGTCGTGTCTCCGGTGACCCGTACCGTACGCGGGTCCTCCAGCATGTCCTGCGGCGTGGCTCCGCCGACGCCGTGGACGAGGAGTTCGAGCGCCGCGCCACCGCTCTGCGGGACGGGTGTGGCAGGGGACACTTCGGTGACTCGCTCTCTGGATGGGAGGATTCGTCGGCAGGCAACAGGATCGCGGAAGGCCGTGCGGCTGCGCAGGACCTCTCACGTAATCCGTCACCATTTCCCCCTGTCCCCTTCGGAAGGATCGGCCCCGGCGGTGAGCGACCATCAGAATCTCCTCGCGGAGCAGCGGCGCGCCCTCATTCTGGACGAGGTCCGGCGCCGCGGCGGTGTCCGGGTCAACGAGCTGACACGACGGCTCAACGTCTCGGACATGACGGTCCGCCGGGACCTGGACGCGCTGGCCCGGCAGGGTGTCGTGGAGAAGGTGCACGGCGGTGCGGTGCCCGTGGTCGAGGCGAGTACGCACGAGCCGGGGTTCGAGGCCAAGTCCGTCCTCGAGTCGGGTGCGAAGGACGAGATCGCCCGGACGGCGGCGCGGATGGTGCCGCCCGGTGCGGCGATCGCCCTGTCGGGTGGTACGACCACGTTCGCGCTGGCGGGACATCTGCTGGACGTGCGGGATCTGACGGTGGTGACCAACTCCGTCCGGGTCGCCGATGTGTTCCACGCGGCGCACCGCGCCGGCTCCACGGGCGAGGCGCGTCCCGGCGCGGCGACGGTGGTGCTGACGGGCGGGGTGCGCACGCCGTCGGACGCGCTCGTGGGCCCTGTCGCCGACCAGGCGATCCGCTCGCTCCACTTCGATGTGCTGTTCCTCGGGGTGCACGGGATCTCGGTGGAGGCGGGTCTGTCGACGCCGAATCTGGCGGAGGCCGAGACGAACCGGTTGCTGATGCGCTCGGCCCGCCGGGTGGTGGTGGTCGCCGACCACACCAAGTGGGGGACGGTGGGCCTCAGTTCGTTCGCCGGGCTCGACGAGGTGGACACGCTCGTGACGGATCGCGGGCTCTCGCCCCGGGTCCGGGCGGAGATGACCGAGCATCTGCCGGGCCTGGTGGTGGCGGGCGAGGACCAGGAGTGAGTGGGGGCGCGGGAGCGGGTGAGCGGGTGAGCGGGTGAGCGGGTGAGCGTCTTCCGGATCGAACGCACGACGGCCCTGCCGGCCGCCGAGGCGTGGCGGCGGCTCACCGACTGGGCTGCCCACGGCGCCCGGGTGCCGCTGACCCGGGTCCGGGTGCTGACGTCCGGCCCCACGGGTCCGGGGACCCGGTTCGTGGCGCGCACGGGGGTCGGAAGGCTGGCCTTCGACGATCCGATGGAGGTCGTGCGCTGGGAGCCGCCCGAGCCGGGACATGAGGAGCGGCCCGGGGTGTGCCTGCTGGAGAAGCGCGGCCGCCTGGTGCTCGGCCGGGCACGGATCGAGGTGTACGCCGGGCCCTGCGGCGGATCCCGGGCGGTGTGGACGGAGGAGCTGCGGGTACGCGGGGTGCCCCGCGCTCTGGATCCCGTACTGGCTCTCGCGGGGAGGCGGTTGTTCGGCCGTGCCATGGACGGACTCCTGGGCATCTGACGGACCGCCAGCTATGGTGTGCGGACCTCAGCCCCGGCCCTTGGAAGGAACGGTCCATGGCACGCCGACTCCGGCTCGTGGAACTCGACTTCGCCTCGTCCGCGCCGCTGCGCCTGGCGTTCACGGCCGCATTGGCGGCGCCCCCGACCGCGGTCTACCGCTCGCTGGCGGAGGAGGCCGGCAGCTGGCCCTCCTGGTTCCCCGCTGTCGTCTCCGCGGCCCCGACCGGCGGCGGCGCGGGCCGTACGGTCCGGCTGCGCGGCGGGGTCCGCTTCCAGGAGACGGTCATGGCCGCCGACCCGGATACGCGGTACGCCTACCGGGTCGACGAGACCAACGCGCCGGCCGTACGCGCCATGGTGGAGGAATGGGTCCTCTCCCCCGTCGGGCCGGGCACGCGGGTCCGCTGGACGATGGCCGTGGACGGCCCCGCCCCCTACCTGTTCGCGATGCGGCTGGCCCGCCCGGGCGTGGGCCGCTCCTTCCGGGACGCGATGCGCCGTCTGGACCGGCGGCTCACTCCGGCCAGACACCCGTCGCCAGGAACCGGTCGATAGCGGCCGCGTAGGGCGCGATGTCCAGACCCTGGTCGGCCAGCCAGGCGTCGGAGTAGTACTTGTCGAGATAGCGGTCGCCCGGGTCGCAGATCAGGGTCACGACGCTGCCGGTGCTGCCGCGTTCGACCATTTCGGCGACGATCTTCAGGGCGCTCCACAGTCCGGTTCCGGTGGACCCTCCGGCCTTGCGGCCGATCGCGGTTTCCAAGGCGCGGACGGCGGCGACGCTGGCCGCGTCGGGGACCTTCATCATCCGGTCGATGGCGCCGGGCACGAAGCTGGGCTCCATACGGGGCCGGCCGATGCCCTCGATACGCGAGCCGCAATCGGCCGTCGCCAGCGGGTCGTTGTGGGTCCAGCCGTCGAAGAAGCAGGAGTTCTCCGGGTCGGCGACGCAGATCCGGGTGTCGTGCTGCATGTAGTGCACGTAGCGGGCGATGGTGGCGGAGGTGCCGCCGGTGCCGGCGGTGGCGACGATCCAGGCGGGCTCGGGGTATCGCTCCAACCTGAGTTGCTGGTACATCGATTCGGCGATGTTGTTGTTGCCGCGCCAGTCGGTGGCCCGCTCGGCGTAGGTGAACTGGTCCATGTAGTGCCCGCCGGTCCGCTCGGCGAGGGCGGCGGACTCCTCGTACATCCTGCGCGAGTCGTCGACGAAGTGGCAGCGGCCGCCGTGGAATTCGATCAGCCGGCACTTCTCCGGGCTTGTGGTGCGGGGCATCACGGCGATGAAGGGCACGCCGATCAGCTTGGCGAAGTACGCCTCGGAGACGGCCGTCGAGCCGCTGGAGGCCTCGATGACGGGCTTGTCGGGCCGGATCCATCCGTTGCACAGGCCGTAGAGGAAGAGCGAACGGGCGAGACGGTGCTTGAGGCTGCCGGTGGGGTGGGTCGATTCGTCCTTGAGGTAGAGGTCGATGCCCCACTTCTCCGGGAGCGGGAAGCGCAGCAGGTGAGTGTCGGCGGAGCGGTTGGCGTCGGCCTGCACCTTGCGGACGGCCTCCTTGAGCCAGGCTCGGTACGCCGGGTCGCTCCGGTCGACGTCGATGGTGGCGGCGGCGCCCGGTGCGGCGTCCGGCACGGTGTTCTCCGTGGTGCTCATGCGTCCCTCGTCCCTCTCCTCGGTCCCCACACGGTTCCCACTGCCGACGATAACCCGCTCACCTGCGCAAACGTTCGCTTTGGGGGTCCATAGGACTCGCTTGCAGGAGGGCCCCTGGTGCGCCCGCCGCCGGCCCGGCACACTGGAGGGAACAACCGGTGCGAAGGGGGCGGAGTGACATGGCGGAGCCCGAGTTCACTGCCACGGGCGTACGGATCGAGCGGTGGCCCCGGTCGTTGACCCGGGCGGGCGAGGTCCGGATCGAGGACGGCCGGCTGTCGCTGCTGACCAGTTACGGCAGCGAGATCGACAGCGCGCCGGTGAACGCGGTCCGTGCGGGCCGGCCGTGGTTCGCGAAGCCGGACGAGACGGTGGCGAAGGTGAACGGGACCCGCTACCGCCTGACCATGGACGGCCCGCAGGACCGCGCGTCCGGGCCGGGCCGTTTCCTGGAGGCGCTGAAGAGGGCGTCCAAGGGCCGGTGAGGAAGGGCCCGCGGGGACGGGCGGGTGAAGTGCCGGTGAGGCGTCGCTGACCAGCGGGGCATCGCCGCGAGTTGCGGGGCGGTCACCACTGGTTCACGCTGTAACCACCTCACCGAGGGTTTACCGGCGGTGACGCTGTGATCGCTGTGATCGGTGTGATCCAGCCCGCCGCCGCTGTGCACAGCGCATGAAAGATCCGATCCTTCGTCTTCTTCCGGACCTACTTCGGGGAGTCGCAGCCGTGATCAGCGAGCCAAGCAGGCACTGCACGGTGGAGCTCCAGGCCC
Organism: Streptomyces sp. NPDC006551; assembly: GCF_040611675.1. NCBI lineage: Bacteria > Bacillati > Actinomycetota > Actinomycetes > Kitasatosporales > Streptomycetaceae > Streptomyces > Streptomyces sp. NPDC006551. The sequence continues at coordinate 352,833 of NZ_JBEXOT010000002.1, read as the reverse complement.
TGCCGTCGCGGATCGGTCAGGTCCGCAGAATCGTATCGGCGCATCTGCGCTACTGGCATCTCGATGCCTTGATCGACCATGCGGCGCTCGGAGTCACCGAGCTGCTGACCAATGTTCACCGGCACGCACAGCCGGACAAGATGTGCACCGTCGAGATCGAGCTGCTGCTCGACCGTCTCACGGTCTCGGTCCGCGACAACGATCCGCGGATACCGTGCGTCGACGTGACGGCGGGGTCGAGGAACCCCGACGACGTCGATCAGTTCGCCACCTCGGGCCGCGGTCTGGCCATCATCGAGGCGGTCAGCGAGAGCTGGGGCATCCGCCCGCACGGCGAGACGGGGAAGGTCGTGTGGTTCACGCTGCCGGCGCCGACGCCGGCCGTGGCGATCCCGTCCCGCTCCCACGCCGTCTACGGCGCGACCACCGACGGCCCCTTCGCCGGTCAGAGCCGCTTCCACGGTGCCCATGGCACGACTCTGGAGGGCGTCCCGTTCGGCACCCCGGCGGAGCCGGTGCGCGCACCCGTCGTCGCCCGATCGGCCCTCGCGGGCTGACCGGCGCCACCCGGCCGCCCACCCGGCCGCCCACCGGCCCGGCGCCGCGTGGGCGCCGGGCCGGATGGGGCCGCCTGGTCACGCCGCCTTCCTCCTCGGTCCGGCGGCGCGGCCGAACTGCTCCTCCAGAACGGTCAGTCGCCGCCAGTACTCGTCCTCGTCGATCTCACCGGCCGCGAAACGGTGGCCGAGGAGCGCGATCGGGGACTGCTCGTCATAGGCCGGACGGGGGCCGGGACCGCGGCGTCCGCGCCATCCGGTGCGGCGCAGGACGGCGACCGCGGCGAGAACGACCGCCGCCCAGACGAGGGGGAAGAACAGGACCCAGGGGCCGGGACCCGTGTGGGCGAGTGTGTTCATGATCGATCAGCTCCTCCTACGTCCATCGATGTCAGGTCGATGGTTCGAATGGTTCGAGGGTCGCTCGGGGAGGGGTCCGGGTCGTCGTACCGCCGGCGGCTCCGCCTGTACGACGGGCGGAGTACGGGCGGAGCACGGCGGCTGTACCTACTGGTATGTACACTGCTGCCATGAGTACGTCCGAGCGACTGATCGAGGCCACCCGGGAGCTCCTCTGGGAGCGCGGCTACGTCGGCACGAGCCCCAAGGCGATCCAGCAGGCCGCCGGGGCCGGGCAGGGCAGCATGTACCACCACTTCGCGGGCAAGCCCGATCTGGCGCTCGCCGCGATCCGGCGCACCGCAGAGGAGATGCGGGCGGCGGCCGAGGCCGCCCTGGCCACCGAGGGCACGGCGTACGCCCGCCTGGAGGCGTATCTGCTGCGCGAGCGCGACGTCTTGAGAGGCTGCCCGGTCGGGCGGCTGACCATGGACCCGGACGTGGTGGCGAGCGAGGAGTTGCGCGCCCCGGTCGACGAGACCCTCGACTGGCTGCGCGACCGGCTCGCCGGAGTCGTCCAGGAGGGCCTGGAGAAGGGCGAGTTGGCCGGACCGGCGGATCCGGCCGAGCTCGCGGCCGCGATCGTGGCGACGGTGCAGGGTGGCTATGTGCTGGCCCGCGCGTCGGGCTCCTCCAGCGCCTTCGACACGGCCGTCCGCGGCCTGCTCGCCCTGCTGGCTCCCCGTACCGCCTGAGAGAACCGGAGACCGCCCCGTTGCACGCCATGCAGTACGAGATCACTCTGCCCGCCGACTACGACATGGAGATCATCCGCAAGCGGGTCGCGACCCGCGGGCACCTGCTCGACGACTTCCCGGGCCTCGGCCTCAAGGCGTATCTGCTGCGCGAGCGCGAGGACGGCTCGCCGGTGAACGCGTACGCGCCGTTCTACCTCTGGGTCACTCCCGAGGGTATGAACTCCTTCCTCTGGGGCCCGGGTTTCCAGGGCATCGTGAACGACTTCGGCAGGCCAGTGGTGCGGCACTGGGTGGGACTCGCGTACGAGGAGGGCCCGGCGTCCACGGCCGCGCCGCGGACCGCGACCCGCCGCCGACTTCCCATGCCGGGGGACGTCGCACCCGCGGAGGCCGTGACGGAGGCGCTCGCTCTCCACGCGCGGGAGGCGAAGGCCGAGGGCGTGGTGGCGAGCGCGCTGGCCGTGGACCCGCGCCACTGGGAGCTGCTGCGCTTCACCCTGTGGGCGGGGAGCGGGACGGACGTGCCCGCTGAGGCGGGCGAGCGGTTCCAGGTGCTGCGCCTCTCGGCACCGGAGCGGGCGAACCTGGGGGCCACGCCCTGTCGGTGAGCAGTGGTCCGCCCGCCACGCCGAGCGTCAGCCGACCTGGACCAGGGTCAGCTACGCCACCGCCGAGCGTCAGCCGACCGGGACCAGGGTCAGGTACGCGATGCCGAGCACGGTGCGGTAGCCGGCCAGCCAGGCGGAGCGCTGGCGGTCGACGCGGTCGCGGGTCTCGGCGGCGAGGGGGTGGTCCGGGTGGGCGGCCAGCCAGAGCTCGGTGTCGTGGCGGTAGGCCGACTCGAACTCCTCCCATTCCTCGCGGCTCGCCGTCTCGATCCAGGCGGGCCGGAAGCCCGCATGGATCGCCAGGTCCACAAGCCCGGCGAGCGGGAGGTGGTCCCCGGAGTGGGCGCCCGGCCACATCCCGGCGAGCTCCTCGTCCGTCGGCGTACGCTCCCAGAACCCCTCGCCCAGTACCACCCGCCCGCCGGGCCTGACCAGGGGGCGCAGCTCGCGCAGCGCGGCGGCCGGGTCGTGCGGCAACTCGGGGTCGCAGAGTGCCTGACTCGAACCGAGGCAGAGGATCGCGTCGACGGGGCCCCGGGTGGTGCCACGCGCCGACTCCTCGACGAACTCCACGCGGTCGGCGAGCCCGCGCTCCTCGGCGAGCACGCGGCCCCTGGCCAGGTCCTCGGCGTTGATGTCGAGGCCGACGCCGGTCGCGCCGGGCGCGGCCTCGAGGACACGCATCAGGAGTTCACCCCAGCCGCAGCCGATGTCGAGCACGGTGGCGGGCTCGGACGCGGCGAGCCGCTCGATCATGCGGGTGGCTCTCGTCTCGGAGAGCGGACCGTGGAAGGTGAGGCTGCCGAGGCGTGGAGGAAGATCGGTTTCGGTCATGGTCGGACGGTAGTTCCAGTCTCGCCTCTCCGCCCGTGATTTTCACCGGTCCGCCGGCCAGGGAGAGCGGCCCGGAACGCCCCCTACTCCTCGGGTCTGCCGAGAGCCGCCAGCGGGTCGTCGAGGACCGGCTGCCAGGCCAGCTCCGCCGCCCCGACCAGGCTGTTGTGGTCGAGAGTGCAGGGAAGGATCGGTACGCCGCCGCTGCGGCCCCACAGACTGCGGTCGGCCACGACCGCCCGCAGCCGCTCGGGGTCGGCGTCGAGCAGCTCGCGGTGCAGACCGCCGAGAATGATCCGGTCCGGGTTGAGGATGTTCACCAGGCCGGCGAGGCCCAGGCCCAGACGGTCGATCAGCTCCTCGGTCGCGGCCCGCACGCCCGGGTCGTCGGGCCTGGTACGGAGCAGATCGCGCGCCTGCTGGAGCAGCGACACCTCCGGCCCCGGCGCGCGCCCCGCGACCGTGAGGAAGGCGAGCGGGTCGGTCTCGACGTCCAGACAGCCCCGGCTGCCGCAGTGGCAGGGGCGGCCCTCGGGGTTGACCGTGAGGTGCCCCACTTCGAGGGCGAGGCCCGAACTGCCGGTGTGCAGACGGCCGTCGAGGACGAGCGCGCCACCGACGCCCCGGTGGCCGGTGGCCACGCAGAGCAGATCCCTGGCACCGCGGCCGGCGCCGTGGCGGTGCTCGGCGAGGGCGGCGAGGTTGACGTCGTTGCCGGTGAAGGCGGGGCCCTCGATCCCGGCGGCGCGGACGCGTTCGGCGAAGATCTCCCGGACCGGCGCGCCGGCCGGCCAGGCGAGATGGAGCGGGTTGAGGGCGGTGCCCTCGGGCTCGGCGACGGCGGAGGGCGCGGCGAGGCCGGCCCCCACACAGCGGCGCCCGCTCTCGCGGAGCAGGGCGGCGCCCGCGTCGACGACGGCGCCGAGCACCTGGGCGGGATCGGCGGAGACGGTGACACAGCCGGGGGCGGTGGCGACGATGGTGCCGCCGAGCGCGACGAGCGCGGCCCGGAAGCCGTCGGAGTGGACCTGGGCGGCGAGGGCGACGGGCCCCTTGTCGGCGACGGCGAGGCGGTGCGAGGGACGCCCCTGGGAGCCGGCGGCGGCGCCGGGGTTGGAGTCGACCCGGATGAGTCCGAGCGCCTCCAGCTCGGCGGCGACGGCCCCGGCGGTGGCCCGGGTGACTCCGAGTTCGGCGGTCAGGACGGCGCGGGTGGGCGCGCGGCCCGTGTGCACCAGTTCGAGTGCGGGCCCGAGCGCGCCGCGCCCCCTGTCCAGCCGTGTCCTGGCCGTCGTCGCCTTGCCGTTCATGGTGGCGAGTCTCCCATGATCGGGCAGCGGCCCGGTTTCGGCGGTGGCCGAGCGGGTAACGGCGCGGCGAAACGAGCGGTGCGAGCGGTGTACGGGAGGCGTCATGGCACGCTCCGAGGCGACGACACGCGTGCGGGCCCTGCTGGAGGACGAGACCGGCCGGACGTACGCCGACGAGGCGGGCGTCCATCTGAAGGACACACCGCAGCCGCTGTACCAGCTCCTCGTCCTGACCCATCTGCTGAGCGCCCGCATCCGGGCGGCGACGGCGGTCGCGGCGGCGCGGGCGCTGTTCGAGGCGGGGATGCGCAGTCCGCGGCGGATGCGGGACGCGACCTGGCAGGAGCGGGTGGACGCGCTCGGCGAGGGCGGTTACCGGCGCTACGACGAGCGGACGGCGACCCAGCTGGGCGAGGAGGCCGAGCTGGTCCTGGAGAAGTACGGCGGCGATCTGCGCCGGATGCGAGCCGGGGCGGACGGCGACGTGGACGCGCTGCGCGCGGCTCTTCGGGAGATGCCGGGAATCGGTCCGGCCGGTGCGGACATCTTCCTGCGCGAGGTGCAGGGAATCTGGCCGGAAGTGGGCCCCTTCCTGGATGACCGCGCACTGGAGGGCGCCCGCCGCGCCCACCTCCCCACCGACCGCGACGCCCTGGCGGAGCTGGTGCCCCGCAAGGACCTCCCGGCACTGGCGGCGGCCCTGGTACGGGTCTCCCTGGAGCGGGACACCAAGGACACCCCTCGGGTGGCTGCCTAAGCTTGTCATTCATCCAGTTCGACGCGGTTTCGTGCCCACCTTGTGGTGGGCGGGACGGCTTAACGCCTCGCCGGTGGCAAGGACTCTGCCCACGTCATGACGGGTGGCCGGGCGGCGGTCCTTCGAACCAAGTGGCCGACCGGGCCCGGGCCGGGACGGTTTCGGTGCACCGGCTGGGGAACCGGTCTTCGCGTGCAGGTTTCTGAACCCTCTGCGGACGCGGGCTGGTGTCAGTTTGTTCGGCGCGGCCGGCTTCTCCCAGGGGCGCCGCAGGTCCGTGGCCAATGGTCGGGCGAGCCGGAGCTGGGCAGAGGCGGCGATCACCAGCCAGGTCCACCGGTCGGCCGCTTCCGAGCTGCGAAGCCGGGGCTTGGTCCAGCCGAGCGTCTGCTTGAACAGGCGGAACGTGTGCTCCACGTCGAAGCGACGCAGGAACGACTGCCAGCAGCGGTCCACGTCGTCGGGGGTGGCGCCGGTGCCCGACCACCACAGCCATACCGGCTTGTTGACCCCGCCACTGGGCAGCTTCTCCACGACCAGCCGGACGACGGTGCCCGCGATGAGGGGCAGCGGCCCGTCGTGGTCAAGCCGGGCCGCCCGCCGGGTCAATCTGGGGTGCAGCCGGTCCCACGCCTGCGCTGTCGCCTTCCCATAGAGTCGGGTCTTCGTGGTCGTCACGGCCTGCTCGGTGCCCCAGGTGCCGGGGTCGCCGAAGACGAACTCGCCGCCGTGCTTGGGTGGCCGACCTCCCTTGGGGTCGTAGACCCGCAGTGGTGTCGGCCGTCGCATCACGCGGTCGGACCGGAGTCGGCCGAGGATCTCGACGGGCAGTCCGGACAGCAGGTGGGCGATGCGCGGGGCGTCGTATCCGGCGTCCAGCACGACCAGGACTTCCGGGTCACCCGGCTTCCACTGGCCGGCGGCGACCAGCCGCTCGACCACTTCGCGGATCTGGACGGTGGTCACCGCGGCGACATCGGCGCCGGGCTCCAGGCGGACGGCGTCCAGCACCGCCGTCCAGCAGGTGCGGCCGGTCTCCAGCGCGGCCACCACCGAGTACGGCCAGCCGGGCACCATCTGGCGCTTGCCTTCACCCCGGCCGAATGTGTGGCAAAAGGCCCGGTCAGCACAGGTGTTGGCGTCCGGCCGCAGCCACGGCGAGACATCCACCGCCAGCACCAGCCGGCCGTCCGCCGCCCTCGGCAGCGGCATCCCGGACAGGGCGCGACGCAGTCGGGCAACATCGATCCTGCCTCGGTTGAGCCCGCCGTTACAGAGCTCCGTGGCCGCGGCGGTGCTCGGGCGCGAGCGCGAGATCGACCAGCGTGCGTACCGGCCCGTCCGTGCACAACAGCGCGTCGTACAACTCGAACAACGCGTCGCCCCGCGCGGTCATGCACGCGTACAGCTCCGACCGGAAGTGTGACACTTCCGCGAACGCATCCCGCAGGGCGCTCTGATGCACAAAACTCACGACCACGGCCTTCGTGCTGTTCCCATGCCTCTGTGACGGAGCACAGGATCAGACGAAGGCCGCCTACGTGTCCGCTGAACGCGAAAACGCCGATCAAGTTCGAGCCCCGTTCGACGCCGGACCAATCAAGCCCCCGCCGGTGAGCGCACGGCCTGAGATCCCCCTTGACCTCAACTTCGGTTCAGGTTCTAGCGTGACGTTTCGCGCAGCACCAGTGGCGGCCCTGGATGGGCTGGAGCACTGCAACCGAGGAGAGAGCGACTTTGATGAACACTGCCTCAGAACGAACCGATGCCCAGCTGGCCGTGACCGTGATCGGTTTGGGCGAGATGGGCTTCGCACTCGCCGGCGCATTCCTGGATGGCGGGCACCCGACCACGGTGTGGAACCGTACGCCGGAGAAGGCCGACCCTCTGGTCGCCAGGAGGGCTGAGCGGTCCGCAACTGTCCGCGACGCCGTTGCCGCCAGTCCTCTTGTGGTGGTCAGTGTGAAGGGCAATGCGACGGCCCGCGCGGTTCTGGAATCGTCGCGCGACGCGCTTTCCGGCCGCTCCGTGCTCAACCTCACGGATGGGACATCCGCAGAGGCCAGGGCCGTGGCCGAGTGGGTCAGGGACCAGGGCGCGCAGTATCTCCATGGGCAGATCATGACGATCGCTCCGGGCATCGGGGGAGCGGAGACGGTGATCTTCTATGGCGGTTCCGAGGCCGTGTTCAACCACTTTCGTCCAACGCTCCAGCTCATCGGTGGCCGGGGAACGCTGATCTCGGCCGACGCTGGCGTGCCGGCCCTGTACGGAATGGCCGTGCACGGCACTATGTGGGGCACGCTCAACGGATTCCTGCACGCGGCCGCTCTGCTGTCCAGCGAGGGCATCGAGGTGAAGCGGTTCCTGGACGACGCTGGCCCATCCGTTGCCGCACTACTGGCGTCCTTCCCGGTGATCGCCGACGAGGTCGACCGTGGTGAGTACGCGACGCAGTACGGAGCGCTCCAGCACCACCGGCCCTCGGTCGAGGACCTGGTCCGCGAGAGCGGGGCGCGGAACATCGACGTCGAATTCCCCGGCTACACCCTCGGCCTCGTGAACAAGGCCGTGGAAGACGGCCATGCCAATGACAGCTACTCGCGTCTGATCGAGCACTTCAGGAAGCATTGAGTACGGGTGGACGGCGCTGTCTGCTGAACGTAGGCGCGGTTGCTCCCAGTTGACGACATATGCGCGCTCACAGGACGCGGTTGCTGGTGGTTAAACGACAACGTAAGGGGCTGTTCCTCATGCGGGCGTGATCTTTGACGGTCAGTCCCTAGCCGACCAGGCGGCGGCGCCAGTCCAGGGGGGTGATGGTGATGGCCTGGGCGGGGTCGTGGTCCCACTCGGCGTGGAGGCCGACTGCTTCGAGTGCGGCCACGACCTCGTGGCCGATGGCTGCAGTGGTCTCGGACGAGCCGTCGAAGCCGCCGTAGAGGAGCATCAGTCCGTGGCCGGCTGCGGCGGAGTCTGTGCACTGGGTGTGGAAGTAGACGAAGCCGCGGGCGTCGGGTCCGCCTTCGCCGCCGATCTCGGACTGGCCGCAGCTACGGCAACAGGTGAAGTTCTCGCGGGCGGTGATCCCGGCATCCTGCAGGACGGTAAACGCGCGGGTCAGCCGCTCAGGGTCGGTCTCGCCCTGCCACTCGACCTGCTCCGCGACCCGCTCCAGCCATAGTCGGTCGGCCAGCGCCTGTGCCTGCTCGCGCGAGACGGGCCGGCGGTCGTTGGTGACCAGGTAGTCCTCAGCGAGCTCGGCGAGTCCGGCGCGGGAGGTGTAGCCGCCGACCAACACCTCGCGGACGCGCTTCTCCAACTCCGTGCGCTCGTCTTCGTCGAGGTCGAGCGGCGGCACCTCGCGAGCGGGGCCCATGTCCAGCAGCGACCACGCCGAACCACCGTCCCATCCGGCCTCCTGACGGGCCCAGCCGGTCATCGCCGCGATCACGACCTCGGGCCCGTCGACCATCGCCTGGAAGTGCCGGTCAGCGGCACCGTCGCGGTACTCCAGCGTGTAGTCACCATCGGCCTCGTGCCACACCTGGGCGAAGACGTCGGGCAGGTCGGGTATCCGCTGGACCACCAGGAACCGGTCACCGTCGCCGCCGATCCGCCGGACCAGCCCTGCCAGCTCCTCGGCGGACACACGAACGTGCCGCTCCCAGTTCTCCGTCTTCACCACGATCGCGAGCATGCGCAGACTCTGACACACGCCTCTGACTGCAGACCTCCCGGGACCGCGCCGCAACTGCTGCTGCTGCTGCTGCTGCTGCGACAGCTCTACCAGCCCTGGCGTTCGCCGGGGTTTGACGACAGCACCTGGGCCTGTCCGGTGGATCAGGGACGGATTGGTCCTTGAGCGGCGATCGCGCCCCCTCCCCTCCGGGCAGTCCGCGCGGACTCCCCGGTTGAAAAGCGCGCCGTCGCACCCCTATCCTGAGTTTGTGCCGCTACTAAACAAAGTAAGGACGGCCGTACCGGGGGGTCCCGGCGGAAACACCGCCGATCGCTCCCTGTCCCGCCTCCGCTCCGCCTTGACCCTCTTCTTCGCCCTCGACGGCTTCCTCTTCGCCGGCTGGGTGGTCCGGATCCCGGCCATCAAGCAGCAGACGGGCGCCACCGCCAGCGACCTCGGACTCGCGCTGCTCGGCGTCTCCGCCGGCGCCGTGGTGACGATGACGCTGACCGGACGCCTGTGTCGGCGTTACGGCAGCCATGCCGTCACCGTCCTCACGGCCGTCCTGCTCTCCCTCTCGATCGCCCTGCCCGCCCTGACCGGCTCCCCGCTCTCCCTCGGTCTCGTCCTGCTCCTCTTCGGCGCGGCGTACGGCGGCATCAACGTCGCCATGAACAGTGCGGCCGTCGATCTCGTCGCCGCCCTGCGCCGCCCCGTGATGCCCAGCTTCCACGCCGCCTTCAGCCTCGGCGGCATGCTCGGCGCGGGACTGGGCGGACTCGTCGCCGGAAGCCTCTCCCCCGCGACGCATCTCTTCGGCCTCACGGTCGTCGGCCTGCTCCTGACGGCCCTCGCCGGCCCCGTCCTGCTCCGTACGCCCTCCCCCGCCCCGCCGGAGGAGGACCGCGCCGCCGACCGGCCGCGGAGCAAGACCGGTTCGCGCGGGCTCGTCGTCGTGTTCGGGGTCATCGCGCTGTGCACCGCGTACGGGGAAGGCGCCCTGGCCGACTGGGGCGCCCTGCACCTGGAGCAGGACCTTCACGCGCACCCGGGTGTGGCGGCCGCCGGCTACTCCGTCTTCGCGCTGACGATGACGGCCGGACGGCTCTCGGGCACCGCGCTCCTCGAACGCCTCGGCCAGACCCGCACGCTGGTCGCGGGCGGTGCCACGGCCGCCGCCGGCATGCTGCTCGGCGCGCTCGCCCCCAGTGTCTGGGCCGCCCTGCTGGGCTTCGCCGTCACCGGCCTCGGTCTGGCCAACATCTTCCCGGTCGCGGTGGCCCGCGCGGGCGCGCTGGCCGGTCCGAGCGGTGTCGCCACCGCCTCCACCCTCGGCTACGGCGGCATGCTCCTGGGCCCGCCGTCCATCGGCTTCCTCGCCGACTGGTTCTCGCTCCCGGTCGCCCTCACCACCGTCGCCGCACTCGCGGCGGGCGCCGCGGTGATCGGTTACGCGGCCCGGAACGCGCGGGCGCCCGAGGCGAGTTGACCGCCCGGCGGCGAGTCCGGCAGCCGTACTCGTGCCGCGCCGGTCGCGGACGGCCCGGTCGGCGCGAAGGCGTGAAGGCGTGAAGGCGTGAAGGCGTGAAGGCGTGAAACAGTCGCCGACCGGCTCTGGCGACTGGCAGAATTCCGACGTATGGAGATCATGAAGGTCGCTGAGCACATCGAGGCCCTCGACGCGGCGGGCCGCTCCCTGGCCGACGCCGCCGCCGAAGCGGGTCCGGACGCCGAGGTCGCGACCTGCCCGGGGTGGCGGGTGCGCGATCTTCTGCGGCACACGACGATGGTGCACCGCTGGGCGACCACCTTCGTCGCCGAGGGGCACACCTCCTACCACCCCGACGGCGGCGAGCCCGATCTCGACGGCGACGCACTGGTCGCCCACTACCGCGCGGGGCACGCGGACCTCGTCGCCGCTCTGCGGGCCGCGCCCGCGGACCTGGAGTGCTGGACCTTCCTGCCCGCGCCCTCCCCGCTCGCCTTCTGGGCCCGCCGGCAGGCCCACGAGACGACGGTCCACCGCGCGGACGCCGAATCGGCGTCGCTCGAGGGGCGGCCGGGACCGGTGGACCCGATCGTCGCCGTGGACGGGATCGACGAGCTGCTGCGGGGTTTCCACGCCCGCGACCGGAGCCGGGTGCGGACGCCGGAGCCCCGCACCCTGCGGGTCCGGACGACGGACACCGATGACGTATGGACGACGCACCTGTCGCAGGGGGCGCCGCGCACCGAACGGACCACCGACGGCCCGGCGGACTGCGAGCTGAGCGGGCCCGCCGGCCGCCTCTATCTGACGCTCTGGAACCGGCTTCCCGACTCGGCCGTGTCCGTCACCGGCGACGCCTCGCTCGCCCGGCTGTGGCGGGAGAACTCCGGCATCACCTGGTCATAGGCTCGCCCGGCGCCGGACCGCGAGTGACAACCTGGTGCGGGGTTACGGCCGGTCCACGGGCGTACCCCTTCCCCGTCAGCCGTTCCCGTAAGGCCGCTCAGCCCAGCCAGCCCGGGCGCACCAGGCCCGACTCGTAGGCCAGCACGACCAGTTGGGCCCGGTCCCGCGCCCCCAGTTTCACCATCGCGCGGCTCACATGGGTCTTGGCGGTCAACGGGCTGACGACGAGCCGTCGGGCGATCTCCTCGTTCGACAGACCGATGCCGACCAGAGCCATCACCTCCCGCTCCCGCTCGGTGAGCCGACCGAGTTCGCGCCCGGACGCCGGGGCCTTGGAACGGGCCGCGAACTCCTCGATGAGCCGGCGCGTCACCCCAGGCGACAGCAGCGCGTCCCCGTCCACGACCGCGCGGACGGCCCGCAACAGCTCCGCCGGTTCGGTGTCCTTGACCAGGAAGCCGGAGGCACCGGAGCGGATGGCCTCGAAGACGTACTCGTCGAGCTCGAAGGTGGTCAGCATGACCACCTTCACCGCGCCGAGTTCCTCGTCGCCGGTGATCGCGCGCGTGGCGGCGAGGCCGTCGAGCCTCGGCATCCGGATGTCCATCAGGACGACGTCGGGGCGCAGTTCGCGCACCCGGGCCACGGCCTCCGCGCCGTCCGCCGCCTCCCCCGCCACCTCGATGTCCGGCTGAGCGTCCAGGAGCGCCCGGAAGCCGGCCCGTACCAGCGACTGGTCGTCGGCGAGCAGGACACGGATCACGGGGTCTCCTCGGGCCGGGCGGGGAGGACGGCGCGCACCCGGAAGCCGCCGTCCGGCCGGGTGCCCGCCTCGATCGTGCCACCGAGCGCCGCGGCCCGCTCCCGCATCCCGGCGAGTCCGTGGCCGCTGCCGCCCGCGTCGGTGGCGGTGGCCGGTCCTTCGTCGTCGACGCGGAGCTCCAGGATGCCGGGGCGGTGGCCGATCACGACCCGGGCGGTACGGGATCCGGAGTGCCGGACCACGTTGGTCAGCGCCTCCTGGACGATCCGGAAGGCCGCGAGGTCGGTTCCGGGCGGCAGCGCGACCGGCTCCCCCTCGATCACGGTCTCCACGGTGAGGCCGGCGGACCCGGCCTGCTCGACCAGCTCCGGGAGCCGGTCGAGTCCGGGGGCGGGCGTACGGGGCGCTTCTCCCGGCGCGCGCAGGGTGGCGAGCACCTGCCGCACCTCCCCCAGGGCCTCCTTGCTCGCCGCCTTGATGGTGGTGAGCGCGGTACGGGCCTGCTCGGGGTCGCTGTCGAGGAGAGCCAGGCCGACCCCGGCCTGGACGTTGATCACGGAGATCGAGTGGGCGAGGACGTCGTGCAGTTCGCGGGCGATCCGCAGCCGTTCCTCGTCCGCCCTGCGTTTCTCGGCCGCGGCCCGTTCGGCACGTTGCTGGGCCCACTGCTCGCGGCGGACCCGGGCCAGTTCGGAGGCGGCGAGGATGGCGACCACGAAGGCGGCGACGGGGAGTTCCTGCGTCCAGGGCCCGGGCGGGTCGCCGTCCGGCGGGAGATGGCGGTAGAGCCAGTGGGCGAGCAGCAGGTGCCCCAGCCAGAGCGAACCGAGCGCCCACCAGGCCGCGCGCCGGTGGCCGTGCACGATCGCGGCGAAACAGGCGACCGCGACGGTGAGGAAGACCGGGCCGTAGGGGTAGCCGGCGGCGAAGTAGCCGAGCGTGGTGGCCGCCACGCCGAGGACGACCGGAACGGGGTGGCGGTGCCGCAGCAGGAGGAGCGCCGAGCCGAGGAGCAGCAGCGCGCGCCCCAGCGCGTCCAGGGACTCCCGGTCCGGCTGGCTTCGCGCGGCGAAGCCGGAGCCGACGGTCACGAAGACGGCGAGAAGCAGGGTGGACCGCCAGGGCAGCCCGGTGCCGGGCTCGCGGTCCGCCCACCGGAGCGCCCACCGCGGTCCGCCCTGCGCGCGGCGCGACCACGGCGGTCCGCCCTCGGGACCGCGCGACCACGGCGGTCCGCCCTGCGCGCGGCGTGCACGGGGTGGACCGCCGTGGCCGTGTGTCCGATCTGCGTCCATGTCCGCCACGCTAGACGCGGGCGGGCCGCAGGGGCGTCAGCCGAGCGTGGTGATCACACGTACTCCCGCCGGAGTACGCCGTCCGGTGTCCGCGTCGGCGGCGGTGGTTCCTCGCCCGGGCCGATGCGGCGGTGGAGGCGGGCGTCGGCGTTCGTGACGTGCGGTAGGGCGGCGGCCTCGGTGGCGAGGGCGCGCCCGGCCCGTGCGGCGACAATGCCCGCCGCGGGCCCACCGCCCCCGCCCGGGCGCGCGGTTCGGGACCGACGCGGGAAGTGATCTCTCAGGGCGTTTCGGGTGCCGTCGGGTCGGCGCTTCCCGGTCCCTCGGCGGCGGTGGGCTCCGGCGCCCCCGCCGCGCTCCCGTCCCGCCGAACGGCGTTCCGGCCGCCGTCCTCGGCGCGGGCCGTCACGCCCCTGTCGGCCGCACCGCCCGTCGCCGCCATCCGGCGGTCGAGGAGGTCGAGCGCCCGTCGCGCCAGCCCGTTCGAACGGACGAACCCGGCGAGCGTGGTCGAGCCGCGGGTGATGTCCGTGAAGGCGTTCCACGCCGGCCGCAGACCGGTGATCGCCGCGTGCAGCAGGCCCGGCCGGCGCTCGAACAGCGCCAGCATCCGCCGGCCGACCGCCATCTCCACGCCGAGGCCCGCCTTGATGGCGAAGGCGTAGTTCAGCGCCTGGCGGCGGGCGTCGACGGCGTCGTTCGCCTCGGCGATCCGTACCGCCCACTCCCCCGCGAGCCGCCCTGAGCGCAGCGCGAACGAGATGCCCTCACGGGTCCACGGCTCCAGCAGGCCCGCCGCGTCGCCGCACACCAGGACGCGACCGCGCGACAGCGGCGAGTCGTCGCTCCGGCAGCGCGTGAGATGACCGGACGAGATCGCCGGTTCGAAGCCCGCCAGACCGAGCCGTGCGACGAAGTCCTCCAGATACCGCTTGGTCGCCGCGCCCTCACCGCGCGCCGAGATGACGCCGACGGTGAGCGTGTCGCCCTTGGGGAACACCCAGCCGTAGCTGCCGGGCATCGGTCCCCAGTCGATGAGGATCCGCCCCTTCCAGTCCTCGGCCACCGACTCCGGAACCGGGATCTCCGCCTCCAGGCCGAGGTCCACCTGGTCCAGCTTGACCCCGACGTGCGCTCCTATCCGGCCGGCGCTGCCGTCCGCGCCGACGACCGCCCGCGCGAGGATCGTCTCTCCGTCGGCGAGGACCACGGCGACCGTCCGCCGGTCCGGGACCGCCGGCCCGTGCTGCTCGACGCGCGAGACGGTGGCACCGGTACGCAGCTCGGCGCCCGCCTTCTGCGCCTGCTCGACCAGTCCGGCGTCGAACTCCGGCCGGTTGATGAGCCCGAAGAGCATCCGGCGCGAGCGGCGGGTGCGGGCGAAGCGTCCGTTGTGGGAGAAGGTGACGGCGTACACCCGGTCCTGCAGGGGCAGTTCGAAGCCGGGCGGCAGCGCGTCGCGCGAGGGCCCGATGATGCCGCCGCCACAGGTCTTGTAGCGGGGCAGTTCCGCCTTCTCCAGAAGCAGCACCCGGCGGCCGGCGACGGCCGCCGCGTAGGCCGCGGACGCTCCGGCGGGGCCCGCCCCGACGACGACCACGTCCCAGACGGTCGCGGAGCCCTCCGGGAACAGCGCCTCCGCCCCGGCCTCCGTACCGGCCGACGTCTCCTGGGCCTCGGTACCGGCCGACGCCTCCGGGGCCCCGGCCCCGGTGCGCGTCTCCCGGGCGGCCTCCGCCGCTTCAGACTCTGCCGCTCCGGCGTCTGCGTTCTCGCTGCTCACGATGTGCTTCTGCTCCTGATCCGACCGGTGGTCCGTGCTCTGTACGGCATCCTACGGCGCGGCCTCCGGCGGCCCGCGCCGTAGGATCGGCCGTACGTTCGCCGTACAACCCACATACGGCGACGTCATTCACAACGTCGCACCCACCAGGAGCGTGCCCATGACCACGAATCCGATCGCCGAGACCGTCGCCGGCCTGATGCCCCGCGCCAAGACGGAGCTCGCGGAGCTGGTGGCCTTCGAGTCGGTGGCGGACGAGGCCGTGGCGCCGCGGAGCGAGTGCGAGGGCGCCGCCGAGTGGGTGGCCGACGCACTGCGCGCGGAGGACTTCCAGGAGGTGGCGCTGCTCGACACCCCCGACGGTTCCCAGTCGGTGTACGGCGTGCTGCCCGGCCCGGTCGGGGCCCCGACCGTCCTGCTCTACGCGCACTACGACGTGCAGCCGAAGCTCGACGAGTCGGCGTGGCTGAGCCCGCCGTTCCAGCTGACGGAGCGGAACGGGCGCTGGTACGGGCGTGGCGCGGCCGACTGCAAGGGCGGCTTCATCATGCACCTGCTGGCGCTGCGCGCGCTCAAGGCGAACGGCGGGGTGCCCGTCACGGTCAAGGTGATCGTGGAGGGTTCCGAGGAGCAGGGCACGGGCGGCCTGGAGCGGTACGCCGAGGCGCACCCCGAGTTGCTGTCCGCCGACGCGATCGTGATCGGTGACACCGGCAACTTCCGAGTCGGCCTGCCGACGGTGACCGCGACCCTGCGCGGTATGACGATGATCCGGGTCCGGATCGACACGCTCGAAGGCAACCTGCACTCCGGCCAGTTCGGCGGGGCGGCGCCCGACGCGCTGGCCGCCCTGATCCGCGTACTGGACACCCTGCGGGCCGAGGACGGCTCCACGGTCATCGACGGGCTGCCGGCCGACGCGGTGTGGGAGGGCCTGCAGTACCCGGAGGAGGACTTCCGCAAGGACGCCAGGGTCCTGGACGGTGTCGGTCTGCCGGGCCACGGCACGGTCGCGGACCGCATCTGGGCGCGTCCGGCCGTCACCGTCATCGGCATCGACTGCCACCCGGTCGCCGGCGCGACCCCTTCGATCCCGTCGACCGCCCGCGCGCAGATCAGCCTGCGGGTGCCGCCGGGCCAGGACGCCGCCGAGGCGACCCAGCTGCTCTTCGCCCACATCAAGAAGCGGGTGCCGTGGAACGCCCGGGTGAGCTTCGAGCAGGTCGGCCAGGGCCAGGCGTTCAGCGCGGACGTGACCAGCCCGGCGTACACGTCGATGGCCGAGGCGATGCGGATCGCCTACCCGGGTGAGGAGATGCAGGCGTCGGGCATGGGCGGCTCGATCCCGCTGTGCAACACGCTCGCCGCGCTCTACCCGAAGGCGGAGATCCTGCTGATCGGTCTGAGCGAGCCGGAGGCGCAGATCCACGCGGTGAACGAGTCGGTGTCGCCGGAGGAGCTGGAGCGGCTCTCGGTGGCGGAGGCGCACTTCCTGGTCAACTACGCGCGCTCGAAGCAGGTCTGAGCCGGGGGCGATGACACCCCTGGGGCGTCGCCTTCAGCGTTCGGCGAACTCGCCGAGAGCGTAGAGGCGTACGGCGGACGTGCGCGGCTGCGTACGTTCGCCGTATGGACCTCATCGAGATCACCCCACGGCTGCACATGCTCCGCTTCTCCATCGGCCAGGCGTATCTGTGGCGCGACGGGGAGGAGTCCACGCTGATCGACGCCGGGTGGGCGGGCTCGGCCGACGAGATGGAAGCGGCGCTACGGGAAGCGGGGCTGGATCCCGCCCGGCTGCGCCGGATCGTGCTCACGCACTGCCATCGGGACCATGTCGGGTCGGCCGGGGAGCTCGCGGACCGGTACGGAGCGGAGATCCTGGCCCACCGCCTGGACGCCCCGGTGATCCGGGGCGAGGCCCCCATCCCCGAGCCGGTGTTGCTCGACTGGGAGGTCCCCCTCTACGAGCACGGCCTCACCGTGCCCGAGGCGCCGCCCACCCGGGTCGACCGGGAGCTCGAGGACGGAGACGTGCTGGACTTCGGCGGCGGGGCCGTGGTGGTGCACACCCCGGGGCACACGGACGGCTCGCTCGCGGTCCATGTGCCGCGCCACGGCGTGCTGTTCACCGGGGACACGGTGGCATCGGTGCGGGGGGTGTCGTTCGGCGTCTTCCATGTGGACCGCGAGCGTGCGATGGCCTCGATGCGGCGGCTGGCGGAACTGCGGCCCTCGGTGATCTGCTGCGGCCACGGGGATCCGGTGACTGCGGACGCGGCGCGGCAGCTGTCGGCGGCGCTGGGATAGGCCGACGGTTCAGCCGACGGGCACGCCGGCCTCGAGGTTCAGTACGGTGCCGCGTTCGCGGGCGCGCAGGGCCCACCGCAGGCGCCGGTAGCGGACGGGCGGGAGAAGGTCGGCGGCCTCCTCCTCGGTGACGAAGCGCCAGCCGCGCAGCTCGGCGCCGGGGAGCAGAAGGTGGTCGGCCCGGGCGGCGGGCAGCCGGCCCCCGTCGAAGAGGAGCCGCAGGCCGCCGTAGCCGGGAGGCTGGGGACGTTCCCAGTCGACGAGCAGCAGACGGGGTACGGCGTCGAGTTGGAGCCCGATCTCCTCGGCCACCTCGCGCATGCCGGCGCGGGCGGGCGGCTCGCCGGGTTCGACGACGCCGCCGGGGAACTCCCAGCCGGGTTTGTAGGTGGGGTCGACGAGCAGGACGCGGTCCCGTTCGTCGAAGAGCAGGACACCGGCGGCCAGCGTCTCACCGGTCGGCTCGGGCGTCTGGACGATGCCGCAGGAACCGGCGGCGCCGGTGTGGAGGGCTTCGGCGACGGCGGCGGCCGCCTCGGCGGGGGTGAGGGCCGAGGTGTCGACGGTGTGGGCGTCGGCGGCGAGCCAGTCGGCCCGGGCGGCCTGGTAGGGCTCGATGTGGTCGAGGGACCACCGGCGGACGCGTTCGAGGGTTTCGGGGTCGGAGTCGTCGGGTGTGCGGGTGGTGATCCGCTCGCGCAGGATCGTTTCGTCGGGGGCGAGCAGAACGTGCAGCACCTCGATCCGGCGGGCGGCGAGACCGCCGAATATCTCGTCGCGGTACTCCTGCCGCAGCAGGGTCATGGGGACGACGAGCACTCCGCCGACCTCGGCGAGCAGAGCGGCGGCGGTGTCGACGACCAGTCGGCGCCAGATCCGCAGGTCCTGGAAGTCGTCGACCTCGGCGAGTCGTTTCTGCGGCAGCAGACAGTTCATCGCGCCGCCGATGAGTTCGGGGTCGTACAGGGTGCTGTTCGGGATCAGATCGACCAACTCGCGCGCGGTGCTCGACTTCCCCGCGCCGAACGCACCGTTGATCCAGACGATCACGATTCCCCCTCTTCGGTAGCCCTCAGTGGCTTGCCCGCAACACCCTGCCACGGAAACCGCCGTGGGAAACCGGGTGATCCGGTCGTCACGGGGGCCTGAGTCTGCCGGGTGGGGGTACGCGGAGTACAGGACGCCTCACGGAACGAACGCGCGTACGGGCCGATGTGTGACATTTCGAGGCGAACTGTCGTTGGACGGGTGAGGCAAGGGGTGGCGAGATGAAGCGAACGGTATTGGAGAAGTTTCCCGCGGGAGGGCCGCGGGGCAGCTGGCCGGCCGAGGAGTTCGCCAGCGCGCGCCGGGACGAGGGGCTCCCGGCGAAGGTGGTCATGGACCTGGAGGCCGACGCGTTCCTGGTGATCGTGGAACAGCGGACGGCTCGGCCGGCGAAGCCGGCCGGAGCGAGGGTGTCGGCACGGGCATCGGCATCGGTACAGAGCTGCGGCTGACCGCCCGTCAGCGGCCACTGGCATGGACGTGGACGTTCCGCCCCATCGCCGTACCGGTGGGCGCCATCGCGCGCCGGCCCGGTCAGCCCGGGACCGGTGCTCCGTTCCGAGGGGCGGGGACCGCCGCCGCGGCCGCGCCGAGGAGGCCGGCGTCCGTGCCCGTGAGGGCGGGAGCGACCACGAGGTCGCGGACGAAGGACAGCGTGGCGTAGGAGCGCAGGCTGCGGCGCAGCGGGGCGAAGAGGACCTCTCCGGCCCCCGCCACTCCCCCACCGATGACGGCGATGTCGATCTCGACCAGCGTGGCGGTGGCGGCGATTCCGGCCGCGAGCGCCTGCGCGGCGCGTTCGAAGGAGGCCACGGCGACCGGGTCACCGGTCCGCGCCGCGGCGGCCACCGCGGCGGCCGAGGTGTCACCGTCGGGCCCGGGGCGCCAGCCGTTCTCCAGGGCGCGGCGCGCGATATGGGGCCCGCTGGCGATCCGCTCCACGCAGCCGCGTCCGCCGCAGGCGCAGAGGTCGCCGTCCAGATCCACGCTGATGTGGCCGATGTGGCCGGCGTTTCCGGTGGGACCCGAGTGCACCCGCCCGCCGAGCACCAGTCCCCCACCGACGCCCGTGGAGACGACCAGACACAGCGCGTTGTCATGACCGCGGGCCGCGCCCTGCCAGTGTTCGGCCGCCGTCATGGCGACTCCGTCGCCGACGAGGGTGACGGGGCGGCCGCCGGCCACCCGGCGTACCCGCTCCACCAGCGGAAAGCCGCGCCAGCCGGGGACGTTGACCGGGCTGACGGTGCCGGCGGAGGCGTCCACCGGGCCGGCGCTGCCGATGCCCACCGCGTGCGCCGCGTCCCACAGGGGCGAGCCCGCCAGCTCGGCGAGCACCTCCTCGACCGCGCGCATCACCGTCTCGCCGTTCTCCCGCGCAGGGGTCGGCCGCTGCGCCCGTACGAGGATCCGGCCGCCGCCGTCCACCAGCGCGCCCGCGATCTTGGTACCGCCGATGTCCAGGGCGACGACGAGGCCGGCGACGAGGTCGGTTTGCATGGCGCGGGGTCTCCCGGAGGGCAGGCGAGGGCGGTAATGGGTGTGACCTACAGTCTCCTCTCCTCTGACAACGTTGTCCAGGGCCTATGCTCGACAACATCACGACGGCATCCGCCGAGCCGCCCGACGAGACAGAGGATCTGCGCACCGTGGCCGACAACGCCCGCCGCCCCGAACACCTTTACGGCAATCGGCCCACGATGAAGGATGTCGCGGCCCGGGCCGGTGTCGGACTCAAGACGGTCTCGCGGGTGGTCAACGGCGAGGCGGGGGTCACTCCCGACACCGAGCGGCGGGTCCAGGAGGCCATCGACTCCCTCGGCTTCCGCCGCAACGACAGCGCACGCGTCCTGCGCAAGGGCCGCACCGCCTCGGTCGGGCTGGTCTTGGAGGATCTGGCCGACCCCTTCTACGGCCCGCTCAGCCGTGCCGTCGAGGAGGTCGCCCGTGCCCACGGGGCGCTGCTCATCAACGGTTCCAGCGCGGAGGACCCCGACCGGGAGCGGGAGTTGGCGCTGGCGCTCTGCGCCCGCCGGGTCGATGGGCTCATCGTCATTCCGGCCGGCTCCGACCACCGTTATCTGGAACCGGAGATGAAGGCGGGGGTCGCGACCGTCTTCGTCGACCGCCCGGCGGGCCGGATCGACGCCGACACGGTCCTCTCGGACAGCTTCGGCGGCGCGCGGGCCGGAGTCGCCCATCTGATCGCCCACGGCCACCGCCGGATCGGCTTCATCGGCGACCAGCCCCGCATCCACACCGCGACCGAGCGGCTGCGCGGCTACCGCGCGGCGATGGAGGACGCGGGTCTGGCGATCGAGGACTCCTGGGTCTCGCTGGGGCCGACGGACCCGGAGCGGGTACGGGACGCGGTGACGGCGATGGTGTCGGGCCCGGAGCCGGTCACCGCGGTCTTCGCCGGGAACAACCGCGTCACGGTCACGGCGGTGCGCGCGCTCGCCGGCCGCCGGCACCCGGTGGCCCTGGTGGGGTTCGACGACATCGAGCTGGCCGACCTGCTCGGCATCACCGTCATCGCCCAGGACGCGGCGGCGCTGGGCCGTACGGCGGCGGAACGCCTCTTCCGCCGTCTGGACGGCGCCGACGAGGCACCGGCCCGGGTGGTCCTGGAGACGACGCTGATACCCCGGGGATCGGGCGAGATCGCGCCGCCGTCGTAGGCCCTGGGCCGCCGGCGTCGGCCGCTCAGCAGACCGGGAGGCCCGGCACCGGCTGGTCGTTGTCGCCGCCCTTGAGGTTCACGACGTTGACGTACACGTCGGTGTTGCCGCTGTCGTCGTCCGTCCTGGCCCACCAGACGTTGGTCCACTCGCCGTGCGTCTCACGCCGCCCCAGATCGCTCTGGCAGTAGAAGTAGTTGGTACCGGCGTTCAGGATGCCCATCTCGGCTCCCGAGTGGCTGTACGACGTCGCCGTGCGCCACACCTGGCAGTCGTACTTCCCCGCGCCCCGGGAGTGACAGGCCGGCGCGGGCTGCGTGGCCTGCCCGCCGCCGCTCGTCGTGGCCGTGCCCCCGGTCGTCCCACTGCCTCCGCTCGCCGTACCGCCTCCGGAGGCGCTTCCGCCGGTGGTGGTGCCTCCGCCGTCCGTACCGCCGCCGCCGGAACCGGGCAGGGGCGGCTTCGACACCCTCGACGGGGACGGCGAAGCGGAGTCCGTCGCGCCCGCTTTCGAGGGGGCGGTGGACGCGTTCGCCGAACCCACGCCGCCCGGGTCGAGGGCACGACCGGGGTCCGCCCCGGGGCTGTTGGGCGACGTCTGGTCTCCGGCCAGTCGCTCCTGCCCCTTGCCGTCACCCTGCCCGACGAGGGCGTAGGTCACGCCGCCGCCCGCCAGCAGAACGGCGGCGACGGCCGCGGCGACCAGCGCCATGGACCGCTTGGGTGCGGGCTGTTGCTGCGGCGCGGCGGCGGTCGGGTTCGGCGGCCCGGCCGGGGTGTACCCGGCCGACGGGAACCCGCCGGCCGGTGCGGTGGAGGAGGGCGTCACCGGGGACGCCGCGGGGCCGAAGCCCTCGGCGTGGGCGGGCGCGGGGGCGAATCCCTCGGCGGCGGGCGGCACCGCGGGGCCGAAGCCCTCGGGGCGCCCGGTCGCGGGGCCGAAGCCCTCGGGGCGGTGCGGGACCGCGTTCGGTTCGGTCGGCACGGGCGCGGCCCCCGGAATCCCGTACGGCGTGACGGCACCGGCGGAGGCGGACGGCGCGACCGGGCCGGCGTCGCCGCCCCGGGCCACGGCGCCGAGGAGGCGAGCCGCCGACCTGGCGTCGGGGCGCCGTGCCGGGTCCTTGTCCATCAGCTGACGCAGCACCGGCCCGAGGGGGCCGGCGTGGCGCGGCTCAGGCAGGGGCTCCACGACGATGGCGTTCAGCGTCGACCAGGTGGACGTGCGGCGGAACGGGGAGGAGCCCTCCACGGCCGCGTAGAGCGTGGCGCCCAGCGCCCAGACGTCGGAGGCGGGTCCCGGCTGCTGTCCCTGGGCGCGCTCCGGGGCCAGGTAGTCCAGCGAGCCGACGATCTCGCCGCTGCGGGTGAGACGGGTGGCCGAGCCGTCGCCCGGGTCGTCCATGGCGGCGATCCCGAAGTCGGTCAGGACGACCCGCCCGCTCCGGTCGAGGAGGACGTTGCCGGGCTTCACATCGCGGTGGAGCACACCGACCTCGTGCGCGGCCGCCAGCGCCTCCAGGACGGCGGCACCGATCCGGGCGGCCTCCCTCGGGTCCAGGACGCCGCGCTCGCTCAGGACGTCGTCGAGCGAGGGTCCGTCGACGAGCTCCATGACGATGACGGGGCGGCCCTGATGGTCGGTCACATCGTGGACGGCGATGACCCCGGGGTGCCGCACACGGGCCGCCGCACGGGCCTCGCGCTGCATCCGCAGGCGCAGATCGGCCAGTTCCGGCCCCGACGAGTCGTTGTAGGCCCGCAGTTCCTTGACGGCCACCTCGCGGCCGAGGACCTCGTCGACGGCGCGCCAGACGACGCCCATGCCGCCCCTGCCCAGTTGGCGTACGACTCGGAAGCGGCCGGCGAGCCGCTCGTTCTCCCCCGAAGACACCGATGCCCCGTTCTCTGTCGGCTGTGTGGAACGCGTACAGAGTACGGGGCTCGGGGGCGGCCTCCGAGCGGTGGCTCGGTGCGGTTACGGGGCGGTGCCGGTCAGGTCGCCGCGGCGCGGTGCGGCGAAGCGGTCGAGGTCGGCGCGGGTCAGACCGGTGAGGGCGTCGACCTCGGCGGTGTCCAGGGCTCCGCAGTCGATGCCGCGCAGCAGGTACGAACCGAGGGCCTTGGCGGTGGCGGGCTCGTCCATGACGTCGCCGCCCGCGTGGTTGGCGTAGGCGGACAGGCGCTTGGCGGCGGCCTCGAAGCCCTCGCGGTAGAAGGCGAAGACAGCGGCGTAGCGGGTGGGGATGTGGCCCGGGTGCATGTCCCAGCCCTGGTAGTAGGCGCGGGCGAGGGCACGGCGGGTGAGGCCGTAGTGCAGGCGCCAGGCCTCGTGGACGTGCTCGGTGGAGCCGACGGGCAGGACGTTGGTGGAGCCGTCGGAGACCCGTACGCCGGTGCCGGCGGCGGCGACCTGCATGATCGCCTTGGCGTGGTCGGCGGCCGGGTGGTCGCTGGCCTGGTAGGCGGCGGAGACGCCGAGGCAGGCGCTGTAGTCGAAGGTGCCGTAGTGCAGTCCGGTGGCGCGGCCCTCGGCGGCGTCGATCATGCGGGCCACGGCGGCGGTGCCGTCGGCGGCGAGGATGGACTGGCTGGTCTCGATCTGGATCTCGAAGCCGAGACGGCCGGCGTCCAGGCCGTGGGCCTTCTCGAAGGCCTCCAGGAGGCGCACGAAGGCGGAGACCTGCTCGGGGTAGGTCACCTTGGGCAGCGTGAGGACGAGACCGTCGGGGAGGCCGCCGTTCTCCATGAGGCCGGTGAGGAAGATGTCGGTGGTGCGGATGCCGCGGTCGCGTACGGCGGCCTCCATGCACTTCATCCGGATGCCCATGTAGGGGGCGGCGGTGCCGTTCTCGTACGCCTCCGAGATCAGCCGGGCGGCGCGTGCCGCATCCTGATCCTCGTCCTTGCCCGCGTATCCGTCCTCGAAGTCGACGCGGAGGTCCTCGATCGGCTCGCGCTCCAGCTTGGCCCGTACGCGGCCGTACACGTCCTCGGCGAGCGCGTCGGGGAGGCCGAGGACGGCGGCGAAGGAGCGGGCGTCGGCAGCGTGCTCGTCGAGGGCGGCGAGGGCCTGGTCGCCCCAGGAGCGGATGGTTCCGGCGTCGAAGACGTTGCCGGGGACGTAGACGGTGTGGACGGGCTGGCGGGTGCCGGGGTCTCCCGGGTAGCGGCGGTCCAGCTCGGCGTCCACGGCGGCGAGGGAGGCGCTGATGCCCTCGCTGACCGCGCCCGCGAGGCTCGTGGCGACCTTCTCCTGCTGACCCATTCCCACACCCTTCTCTTTTCCGCTTCACGGAATCAACAATCCGTATAGCGAAGTTAGTAGCCCGTCGGGACCTGAGTCAATGGTTGTCCGAAACGGCCGGGGGCCGCGCGGTGATCATCACCACGCGGCCCCCGGACCGTACAGAACCGCAGGTCAGCCCTTGCGGGACTTGACCTCCTCGGTCAGCTGCGGGACGACCTCGAAGAGGTCGCCGACGACGCCGTAGTCGACGAGGTCGAAGATCGGGGCCTCGGCGTCCTTGTTGATCGCGACGATCGTCTTCGACGTCTGCATACCCGCGCGGTGCTGGATCGCGCCGGAGATGCCGGACGCGATGTACAGCTGCGGCGAGACCGACTTGCCGGTCTGGCCGACCTGGTTGGAGTGCGGGTACCAGCCGGCGTCGACGGCCGCGCGCGAGGCACCGACGGCCGCACCGAGCGAGTCGGCGAGCGCCTCGATGATCGCGAAGTTCTCGGCGCCGTTGACGCCACGGCCGCCGGAGACGACGATCGCGGCCTCGGTCAGCTCCGGACGGCCGGTGGACTCGCGCGGGGTGCGCGCGGTGACCTTGGTGCCGGTGGCCAGCGCGCCGAAGGAGACCGCGAGGGCCTCGACGGCGCCGGCGGCCGGGGCGGCCTCCACGGGGGCCGAGTTCGGCTTGACCGTGATGACCGGGGTGCCCTTGGAGACGCGGGACTTGGTGGTGAAGGAGGCCGCGAACGCGGACTGCGTCGCGACCGGGCCCTCGTCGCCGGCCTCGAGGTCGACGGCGTCGGTGATGATGCCGGAGCCGATGCGGACCGCGAGGCGGGCGGCGATCTCCTTGCCCTCGGCGGAGGACGGGACGAGCACGGCGGCCGGGGACACCGCCTCGTAGGCGGCCTGCAGCGCGTCCACCTTCGGTACGACGAGGTACTCGGCGAACTCGGGGGCATCGGCGGTCAGGACGCGGGTGGCGCCGTGCTCGGCGAGGGCCGGGGCGGTGGCCTCGGCGCCGGCGCCCAGCGCGACGGCGACGGGCTCGCCGAGGCGGCGGGCCAGCGTCAGCAGCTCCAGGGTGGGCTTGCGGACGGCGCCGTCGACGTGGTCGACGTAGACGAGAATCTCAGCCATGGGGATTCAATCTCCTGCGAACGAAAAGGGGGCGGACTGATCGGCTCGCGCGAGCCCTTGGATGCCGTGTGTCGACCCGGGGGGCGACCCCCGGACCCCCAGCGGCTAGATGAACTTCTGGCTCGCGAGGAACTCGGCCAGCTGCTTGCCGCCCTCGCCCTCGTCCTTGACGATCGTGCCGGCCGTGCGGGCCGGACGCTCCGCCGCCGAGTCGACCGCGGTCCAGGCGCCCTCCAGACCCACTTCCTCGGCCTCGATCTCGAGGTCGGAGAGGTCCAGGGACTCCACCGGCTTCTTCTTGGCGGCCATGATGCCCTTGAAGGACGGGTAGCGGGCCTCGCCCGACTGGTCCGTCACCGACACGACGGCCGGGAGGGACGCCTCCAGCTGCTCCGACGCGGTGTCGCCGTCACGGCGGCCCTTCACGACGCCGTCCTCGACCTTGACCTCGGACAGCAGCGTGACCTGCGGGACGCCCAGGCGCTCGGCGAGGATGGCCGGGAGGACACCCATGGTGCCGTCGGTGGAGGCCATACCGGCGATGACGATGTCGTAGCCGGTCTTCTCGATCGCCTTCGCGAGCACCAGCGAGGTGCCCATGACGTCGGTGCCGTGCAGGTCGTCGTCCTCGACGTGGACGGCCTTGTCGGCGCCCATGGACAACGCCTTGCGCAGCGCGTCCTTGGCGTCCTCGGGGCCGACCGTGAGGACGGTGACCTCGGCGTCGTCCGCCTCTTCGGCGATCTGCAGCGCCTGCTCGACCGCGTACTCGTCGAGCTCCGACAGCAGGCCGTCGACGTCGTCGCGGTCGACGGTCAGGTCATCGGCGAAGTGCCGGTCGCCGGTGGCGTCGGGCACGTACTTCACACAGACAACGATCCTCAAGCTCACGCCGGCTCTCCTACTGCATCGTCATAACTGGGCTGCCTTGTTGCTCGCAGCATAGGCGCCTGAAGGGCGGGTTTCCGGTTGGGGCGGCTTGGGCCCCGGCCGAAATATTACTCGTCAGTACACCCAGTTCGTTACCAGTAAGCAAGCGCTCAGGTGTGTGACCTTAGCAACGCGCGGCGCGCGGAACTCTCAGTCGCGCAGGGCGGTGAAGCGGCCCTGGTGGTAGAGCAGCGGCCGGCCCGCTCCGGCGGGGTCTCCGGCGACCGCCTGGGCCATCACGATCCGGTGGTCGCCGGCCGGGACCCTGGCCACCACCCGGCAGACCAGCCAGGCGAGGACGCCGTCGAGGACCGGGACCCCCTCGGGGCCCACGCTCCAGCGCGTGGGATCGCCGAACCGGTCGGCGCCGCTGCGCGCGAACGTCTCGGCCAGTTCCCGCTGGTGCTCGCCGAGTATGTGGACGCCGACGTGCTCCGCCTCGGCGATCACCGGCCAGCTGGAGGAGGAGGTGCCCACGCCGAAGGAGATCAGGGGAGGCTCCGCGGCGACGGAGCTGAGGGAGGTGGCGGTGAAGCCGACGGGGCGGTCCCCGCCGGCGGTGATGACCGCGACACCGGCGGCGTGCTGCCGGAAGACGGAACGGAGGAGATCGGGAGAGGCCTGCCGGGGAGCGCGCACGGTGCGGAGCTCGGGCGAAACCGTCATGGAACTGTCCTTCTGCGGGGGCGTCGTGAAAGGGGTCCGTGGGGTGTCAGACACCCGGACAGCGCGCGCTCGCGTCGCGGGCCAGGTCCACGTGGACCCGCCCATGGAGAAGGAGTTCTGGGGGCATCCCGTCAGCCTGACGATCGTCGGCGGGTGCAGTCAAGCTCGTCCCGGGATGTGGGAGATGTGTCACCGCGTCAGACGGCCCGGCCGAGCGCGGCGATGACATCGGCCCGGCGGGGCTGTCCGGAGGCCCGGACGACGATCCGCCCGGCGCGGTCGAGGACGAGCACCGTGGGGGTCCGTACGATCTCCATCGCGCGCACGAGGTCGAGCCGCTCCTCGGCGTCGATCTCCACATGCCCCACGCCCTCGATCATCTCCGCGACCTCGGAGAGGGTCCGCCGGGTGGCACGGCAGGGCTGGCAGAACGCCGTCGAGAACTGCACGAGGGTGGCCCGCTCCCCCAGCGGGGCGCCCAGCGCCTCGACGCCCAGCACCTCCGGCTGCCCGCTCATGTCCGTTCTCCCGCTCTGCTCGCCGCCTCGTTCCGCTCCGTGCAGCGTCCCACGGCACGGTTCGATTCCCGCCACAGCGGGCAGGCGTGACGAGAATCTCCCCGTGCGAAGCCGTCAGGACTGGTCACCGGCGGCCGCATGGGGCACGATCTGCCCAAAGCCGAAAACCTACGGCCGCGTAACTTCCGCCGGGAGAACCCTCCCCAGGCACCGAATGAAGAAGGGGTTCCTCTCAGATGGCAGAACTCGTCTATCGGCCGGTCATCGGCGCCGCACTCACCCTGTTCAAGGCGCTGGACCTCAAGATCGACACTCAGGGTTCGGAGCACATCCCGCGCACGGGTGGCGCGGTGCTCGTGAGCAACCACATCAGCTATCTGGACTTCATCTTCACGGGCCTGGCCGCGCTGCCGCAGAAGCGTCTGGTGCGTTTCATGGCCAAGGACTCGGTGTTCCGGCACAAGGTGTCCGGCCCGCTGATGCGCGGCATGAAGCACATCCCGGTGGACCGCTCCCAGGGCGAGCACGCGTACCAGCACGCGCTGGAGTCCCTGAGGGCCGGCGAGATCATCGGGGTCTTCCCCGAGGCGACCATCTCGCAGTCGTTCACGCTCAAGAGCTTCAAGTCGGGTGCCGCGCGGCTCGCGCAGGAGGCCGGGGTTCCGCTGATCCCCATGGCCCTGTGGGGCACGCAGCGGATCTGGACCAAGGGCCGTCCCCGCAACTTCAAGCGCAGCCACATCCCGGTGACGATCCGGGTCGGCGAGCCGATGGAGGCTCCGGCGGACCAGTACGCGGGCGCGATCACCCGACGGCTGCGCGACCGCGTCCAGGAGCTCCTGGAGGCCGCGCAGCGCGCCTATCCCGTACGCCCCAAGGACGCGGGCGACACCTGGTGGGTGCCCGCGCACCTCGGGGGCACGGCTCCGACTCCGGCTCAGGTCAAGGAAGCCGGCTGACCGGTCGGCCGGCGCTTCGCCGCGAGGTCACGCCGGGGTGCGGACCGTGATCCGCGCCCCAGGGCTCAGCTTCTCGAGCGACTCGGCGAGCTCCGTGCCCGCCGCCGTGAGCTCCGCGACGGTCATCGGGGCCAGCGACTCCAGCAGGAAGATCGCGTTGACCGTGCCGTCCTCGATCCGGGTGCGCGGTCCCTGGCGCCAGTTCCAGCGCCGGCAGGTGACACCCGCCTCGTCGCGCCAGACGATCTCGCCCGGCTCCGGGTGCTCCACGGTCTCCTCGCCGCCGGCCATGGTCACGAACGGCTCGTCACCGGTGGCCCGTACGAGCCGCATCTCGCCCTGGATCTTGTCCAGGTCCTCGCCGCCCACCGGGATGAGATGGGCGACGCTGATCGCGTTGTAGGCGTCGACGAGCCGGTTGATCCGGGGCAGGCCGCCGTCCGCGAGCGCGCGCTTGGCGAGCGCCTCGGCGGAGTTGCGGGTGCGGGACGGCTTGGCCCCGAACGCCGAGTACGCCGCGCGCCAGGCCGCGATGTGCGGGTCCTTGTCCGGGGTGCCCCCGGCGATCCGCTCCGCGAGGCGTCGCGCCGCGTCGTCGAGCAGGGCCGAACTGGCCTCGTCGCTCGGCCCGTTGACGAGACCGTGGGCCTCCACGGCGAGGTGGGTGAAGCCGGGGACGAGGGCACGTACCTCGTCGGCCACGGTGAGGGTGAGGGGCATCGTCGTCCTTGCGTCAGAGTTCCGTCGGAAGGGTCCGCGTGAGGTGCGGCCGGTCGCGAGCGGAGTGCAGCGCGCTCAGGACGGCCGGATGCGGTTCAGCATAGAGCACCGGATAATCCACTTCACTGCACTCCGGTCGGACGGGCCATGCCAGCCGTTCCGCACCCAGGGAGAACTGGGCGTCGACGCCGGGCTTGTTCCCCCGGGGATCCTGCCTCGCCCACGCCGCCTCGTCGGGGAGCCGGACGGCGATCAGCCCGTGGACGATCGGGTTCGACCCGTCGTCGTCGGTGAGCCGCTGATAACAGAGCGCGGCGGGGATCCCCTCGGCGCGGAGCAGCGCGGCGAGCGCGTGCGCCTTGGCGTGGCAGATGCCCGTTCCCCGCGCGAGCACGTCGGAGGCGCGCCAGGTGACCCTCGGGTCACCGGAGTCGGACGAGTGCGGGATGGCGTCCCGAACGAACTCGAAGGCGGCCTTGGCGTATGCGTATGCGTCGGGGTGTTCGGCGCGCAGCCGGGCCGCGACCTCCCGCACCACGGGGTGCTCATGATCGATGGCCGCGTCGACGGCGAGGTAGGCCGAGAGTTCCGGTTCCCGCTGGATGAGTTCCATGCGCCCGGAGCGTAGAAAGACGGCCGACCGGAGTCAATCGATTTCCGGTCGGCCGTATACCTATGCGCACTGCGCGGCTAGCGCGCCATCTCTTCCTTCAGCGCCTGGAGGAACGCGTCGACGTCGTCCTCCGTGGTGTCGAAGGAGCACATCCAGCGCACGTCGCCGGCCGCCTCGTCCCAGAAGTAGAAGCGGAAGCGCTTCTGCAGCCGGGTGCTCACCTCGTGCGGGAGCCGCGCGAAGACCGCGTTGGCCTGGACGGGGTAGAGGATCTCCACGCCGTCGACCCCCCGCACACCGGCCGCGAGCCGCTGCGCCATGGCGTTGGCGTGGCGGGCGTTGCGCAGCCACAGGTCCTTGGCGAGCAGCGCCTCCAGCTGCACCGACACGAACCGCATCTTGGACGCGAGCTGCATGGACAGCTTGCGCAGATGCTTCATGTGGCTCACGGCGTCCGGGTTGAGGACCACCACGGCCTCGCCGAACAGCATGCCGTTCTTGGTCCCGCCGTACGAGAGGACGTCCACGCCCACCGCGTTGGTGAACGCCCGCATGGGGACGTCCAGCGACGCGGCGGCGTTGGCTATCCGGGCACCGTCGAGGTGGACCTTCATGCCCTTGGCGTGGGCGTGCTCCACGATGGCCCGGATCTCTTCCACGGTGTAGACCGTGCCGAGCTCGGTGTTCTGGGTGATCGAGACGACCTGCGGCATGGCCCGGTGCTCGTCCTCCCAGCCCCATGCCTGCCGGTCGATGAGCTCGGGCGTGAGCTTGCCGTCCGGGGTGGGCACGGTGAGCAGCTTGAGGCCGCCCATGCGCTCGGGCGCACCGCCCTCGTCCACGTTGATGTGGGCGGACTCGGCGCAGATCACGGCGCCCCAACGGTCGGTCAGCGCCTGCAGGGCGGTGACGTTCGCACCCGTGCCGTTGAAGACCGGGAAGGCTTCCGCGGTGGGGCCGAAGTGGCTGTGCATGATCCGCTGGAGGTGCTCGGTGTAGTCGTCCTCGCCGTAGGCGATCTGATGACCGCCGTTGGCGAGCGCGATCGCGGCGAGCACCTCGGGGTGCGCTCCGGCGTAGTTGTCGCTCGCGAAACCCCGGACCGACGGGTCGTGGTGACGACTCGCGTCGGTCCTGGGGGGCATCGCCGATGTCACGGCTTGGGGGTCAGCCACAGACGCTGTCCATTCACTTCCTGTGCGGGCCGGTCCCAGACACCGGCGATCTCGTCGGCCAGATCCTTGACGTCGGTGAAGCCCGCGAACTTCGCATTCGGGCGCTCGGCGCGCATGGCGTCGTGCACCAGTGCCTTGATCACCAGGATGGCAGCCGCCGCCTTGGGACCGTCATCGCCCCCCGCCTTGCGGAAGGCGTCCCCCAGCGCCAGGGTCCACGCCTCGGCCGCGGCCTTGGCGGCGGCGTAGGCCGCGTTGCCGGCGGTGGGCTGGGAGGCGCCCGCAGCGCTGATGAGCACATAGCGGCCACGGTCGCTGCGCAGCAGCGGGTCGTGGAAGGCGAGCGAGGTGGACTGGACGGTGCGGATCAGCAGCTTCTCCAGGAAGCCCCAGTCGGCGAGGTCGGTCTCGGCGAAGGAGGCGCTGCCGCGCCAGCCGCCGACGAGGTGCACGAGGCCGTCGATCCGGCCGAACTCCTTCTCGGTCTTGTCGGCCCACTCGCGCGCCGCGCCGACGTCCAGGAGGTCGACGGTGTCCCCGACGACGGTGGCGCCGCCGTGCGCGTACCGGGCGGCGTCGACCGCCTCGGCCAGGCGGGCGGGATCGGCGTCGGAGGCGACGACGATGGCACCGGCTTCGGCGAGCCGCATCAGCGCGGCCCGCCCCGCGGGGCCCGCCGCTCCCGCGACCGCGATGACGGCACCCTCCAGCGATCCGCCGTTCCCGTTCATGGTCGTCGCCTCCTCCGTGACTGAGTTCACGCGGCAGCCTGCTCGGCCCGCGAAGCGTTCGCGGCGGTGATGCCCTTGGTGGACGCGATCACGCCCTTGAGCTTCTTGGAAAGGGCCTCATAGAACATGCTGAGCGGAAACTCGTCCGGAAGCACGTCGTCGACGAGCTTGCGCGGCGGCTGCGTCAGGTCGAGGGCGTCGGGGCCCTTGGCCCAGCGCGAGCCGGGGTGCGGGGCGAGGTAGGTGGAGACGAGTTCGTACGCCTTGAACCAGTGGACCAGCTTGGGGCGGTCGATGCCGTCGCGGTACAGCTTCTCGATCTCGGCGCAGAGCTGGTTGGTGACCTCGGGGGCACGCTCCCAGTCGATCCTGAGCGTGTTGTCGGTCCAGCGCACCACGTCGTGCTTGTGGAGGTACGCGAAGAGGAGCTGGCCGCCCAGGCCGTCGTAGTTGCGGTCGCGGTCGCCGGAGACCGGGAAACGGAACATCCGGTCGAAGAGGACGGCGTACTGCACGTCGCGGCCGTGGGGGTTGCCCTCGGCGTCCAGCTTCACGGCCTCCTTGAAGGCGGTGAGGTCGCAGCGCAGCTCCTCCAGACCGTACATCCAGAACGGCTGGCGCTGCTTGATCATGAAGGGGTCGAACGGCAGGTCGCCGTGGCTGTGGGTGCGGTCGTGGACCATGTCCCACAGCACGAAGGCGGACTCGCAGCGCTTCTGGTCGTGGACCATGGCGGCGATGTCCTCGGGCAGGTCGATGCCCAGGATGTCGACGGCGGCCTCGGTGACCTTGCGGAAGCGGGCGGCCTCGCGGTCGCAGAAGATGCCGCCCCAGCTGAAGCGCTCGGGGGCCTCGCGCACGGCGATGGTCTCCGGGAAGAGGACGGCCGAGTTGGTGTCGTAACCGGCGGTGAAGTCCTCGAAGGTGATGCCGCAGAAGAGCGGGTTGTCGTAGCGGGTGCGCTCCAGCTCGGAGAGCCACTCCGGCCAGACCATGCGCAGCACGACGGCTTCGAGGTTGCGGTCCGGGTTGCCGTTCTGCGTGTACATCGGGAAGAGCGCCAGGTGCTGGAGCCCGTCCACGCGGTCGGCGGCCGGCTGGAAGGCCAGCAGGGAGTCCAGGAAGTCGGGGACCTCGAAGCCGCCCGCGGCCCACTTGCGCAGGTCGGCGACGACGGCGCGGTGGTACGCGGCGTCGTGCGGAAGCAGCGGGGAGAGCTGCTCCACCGCGGTCACGATCCGGTCGATCGTGGCCTCGGCGAGCGCGCGGGACGGCGCGCCCTCGGCGGCGAAGTCGATCGACCCGTCCTTGCTCTGCCAGGGACGGATCTGCTCCACGGCATTCTTGAGCTCGGGCCAGGCAGGGTGGTGGATCACCGGGTCAGAGGTGGATATCCCCCCACCGATCACGTCCTGCACAAGAATTTCCGTCATTCCACTTCCTCCACAGGAGAACCTAGCGTCAAGACACCGTATCCATTCGCGGTTCCTTCCCACAAGAGGAGCAAGGGAAATTATCCTGCGCCACCCCTATGGTCACCGTGAATTTTCCTGTCAGGACGGGCTGAGGCGCTCGCATCCACCGCCTGGCTCCGCACCGGGCCCTCTGCGGCGAGGACCTCGGAACGGCGCGTTCCCACGCCCCCCGCGCGTGCGCTTCCCTCTTCGGTCCCAGCGATTAGGCTGCGCCACCACCGGGGAGACCGGAGGGACCCGGGCCCGGACATCGACGGAAGCGAGAAGATCTTGAGTTTCCTCACCATCGGTCATCGCGGAGTCATGGGCGTCGAACCCGAGAACACCCTGCGCTCCTTCGTCCGCGCCGAGCAGGCCGGCATGGACGCCATCGAGCTGGATCTGCATCTGAGCAAGGACGGCGCCCTCGTCGTCATGCACGACGCCGACGTCGACCGGACCACGGACGGCAGCGGGCCGATCGCCGAGCTGACCCTCGCCGAGTTGCGCGAGCTGGACGCCGGCGACGGGGAGCGTGTGCCCGTCTTCGAGGAGGTCCTGGACGCGGTGAGCTCCCCGCTCCAGGCCGAGATCAAGGACGTGGCGGCGGCCAAGGCCCTCGCCGAGGTGATGCTGCGCCGCGACCTGGCCGGCCGGGTGGAGGTCCTCTCCTTCCACGACGAGGCCCTCGCGGAGATCTCCCGGCTGGTCCCCGGGGTCCGTACCGCGCTCGTCGCGGACCGCTGGGGTGCGGACGTGGTGGACCGGGCGAAGGCGGTCGGGGCCGGCGCCCTCGTGCTCAACATCCGGCACCTCACCCTGGAGACCGTGGAGCGGGCCCACCGAGAGGGGCTGCGGGTCATCGGCTGGGTGGTGAACACCCAGGACCACCTGCGGCTGGCCCGGGCCCTGAACCTGGACGGCGCGACGACCGACCATCCCGAGATCCGCCGCACCGGCCGCTTCACCGCGTGACGGTCCGGCCCGGACCAGGGGCCCGCCCCGGACCGACGGCCCGACTCGGACCGACGGCTTGACTCAGACCAACGGCTTGACTCAGACCAACGGCTTGACCAGGAGCTCGAACTGGAGGTCGTCGCGCTGCGGCAGACCGAAGCGCTCGTCGCCGTACGGGAACGGCGTCATCTCTCCCGTACGGCGGTAGCCGCGCCGCTCGTACCAGGCGATGAGTTCCTCCCGCACCGAGATCACCGTCATGTGCATCTCCCGCGCGCCCCAGATCTCGCGCACCCGGCGCTCCGCCTCGGCGATGATCCGGCGGCCGAGACCTGCTCCCTGGAGCTCGGGGCGGACGGCGAACATGCCGAAGTAGGCCACCTCACCGCGCTGTTCGAGCTGGCAGCAGGCGACGACCTCACCGTCCCGCTCGACCACCATCAGCCGGCTGCCCGGGGTGGTGATGACGGCGCGCACGCCTTCCGCGTCGGTGCGCTGCCCCCGCAGGATGTCCGCCTCCGTCGTCCAGCCGGCCCGGCTGGAGTCGCCCCGGTAGGCCGACTCGACGAGCGGCACGAGCGCCGGCACGTCGTCCTCGACCGCGTCGCGGTAGGTGATCCGGCCGGTGTCCTGGGGCGCGGCGGTGTCCATGGTGTTCGGTCTCCCCTCGGGGCGCTGACGATCGGTGGAGGCGATCGCCCCGAGCCTAACGCGGGCGGCGCGCCCCCCTCGTACACCCTCGCGCGCCTCTGCGCTCGCGTGTGACCCCGCGGGGACGGGCATGCAGGTGGGGACCGAGCGGCACCGTCGGAGGGGGAGGTGTGCCGTGCACGGACCGGGGTTCTCGGGGTGGCCGGCGTGGCTGTCGGTCGTGTTGTGCGGGGCGAGCGGGGTCTACTGCCTGCTGCGGACGCGCGGCTGCGCCGGTGCGGAGCGCAGGGCGGCGGCGGGCGAGGCCGTGATGGGCTTCGGGATGGCGGCGATGGCGCTGCCCGCGGCGGTGCTCTCGCCGCCGGTCTGGAGCTGGGCGGTCTACGCGGTGGTGTTCGGCGCGGCGGCGCTGGGCGCGCTGTCCGGGGTACGGCGCGGCGGACATCATCTGCACCACCTGGTGGGCTCCTCCGCCATGGTCTACATGGCGGTGGCGATGGCGGCCCCGGCGCAGGGAGCGCACGGGGGTCACGGCGGCGGGGGCATACCGCTCCTGACGGGGGTGCTCCTCGCGTACTTCGCGGTGTACGTGCTGCGTTCCGGAGCGCGGCTCGTCCCGGTGGGGGTGCCGGGCGCCGGTCCGCCGCCCGGAGGGGACGCACGGCCCGAGTTCACGCGCGTCTGCCGGCTGTCGATGGCACTGGCGATGCTGGCGATGCTCGTGGCGCTGTGAAACCCGTGGCGTACGTCACTTGCCGTGCGAGGTCATACCCCCGGGTAGCACCGCACTCATAGGCTGACGCCATGTTGGTCTCCCTCGCGCTGCTCGCGCTCGGCCTCCTGACCGCCGTCGTGGCCCCGCGACTGCTGTCGCGGTCCGACTGGGCGGAACGCGAGCCCGTGGTCGCGCTGTGGGTGTGGCAGTGCGTGGTGGCGGCGGTCCTGGTGAGCTTCGCCCTGTCGATGACGTTCAGCGCGGCGGCCGCCTGGCAGGTGGTACGGGGACAGATCTTCGCTCCCGCCCCGCACGGGGTGCTCGAGGCGTACGAACTGGGCACCCACCGGCCCTGGTCGGCGGTGCTCGCCGTGGTCCTGGCCTGTGGCGGGCTGTGGACGGGGGCGATGCTGGGCCGGGAGATCCGCCGGGCGCGGGCCCGGCGTCGGCAGCGCCGCCGTGAACTGCTGGTCCGCTCCCCGCTCTTGCCGGGCGAGGAGCCGGGCGGCGAGCGGCTGGTGGTCCTGGAGGGTGAGCGCGCGGACGCCTGGTGGCTGCCGGGGGCCGCGCCTCAGCTGGTCATCACGACGGCCGCGCTGCGCAGGCTGAAGGGGCGGCAGCTGGACGCCGTCCTCGCGCACGAGCAGGGACACGCCCGGGCCCGCCACGACTGGCTGCTGCACTGCTCGGCCGCTTTGGCCGGCGGCTTCCCGGGGATCCCCGTCTTCGCGGCCTTCCGCGACCAGATGCACCGGCTGGTGGAGCTGGCCGCCGACGACGTGGCCTCGCGGCGCTTCGGGCGGCTGACGATCGCGCTCGCGCTGGTGGAACTCAACGAGGAGCGCGGGGTGTTCGGGCCCGGCCAGGCGCCGGACGCCGATCTGCCGCACCGGGTGAACCGGCTTCTGACGGCCGCTCCGCGGCTCACGGCGGGGCGACGGCTGCGGCTGACCGCGGCGGCGGCGTTCGTGCCCGTGGTGCCCGTCCTGGTGGCGTTCGTCCCGGCGTTGAAGGTACTCGGTTAGCCGGCGCGGGAGTAGACCGGGGAAGTCGGGGAAGATCGTCTCATGCGCTCCTCCGCCGTCGTCTCCGGTGCCCTGGCCCTGCTGCTGCTCGTTCTGGTGGCCGCCGGGTGGCCGCCGTTGCTCTCTCTGGACCGGTCGGTCTCGGAGGCGCTGCACGAAAGCGCCGTCGCCGAGCCCGGCTTCACCCGGCTCAACCGAATTCTCACCGACTGGGTGTGGGACCCGTGGACGATGCGCGCGCTGATCGCCGCCGCCGTGGTGACGCTCTGGTGGCGACGCGAGCGCCGGCCGGCGCTGTGGCTCGCGGGGACGAGCCTGGTGGCGGCGGGGGTCCAGCAGGGGGTGAAGGCGGCGCTCGGCCGGGAGCGGCCGAGTTGGCCGGATCCCGTCGACTCGGCGCAGTACGCGGCGTTCCCCTCGGGGCACGCGCTGACGGCGACCGTGAGCTGCGGGCTGCTGCTCTGGGTGCTCGCGCTGCACTGGCGCGCGACCTGGCGGGGCTGGAGCGTCCTCACCGTGGTGGCCGTGGTGTCGGTGCTCGGCGTGGGCTGGACCCGGGTCTATCTGGGGGTGCACTGGACGTCGGACGTGGTGGCCGGCTGGCTGCTCGGCTGGAGCCTGGTCGCTGTGGCGATCATCACGTACCGCCGGAGCGGCGGGAACCGGGGCGGAGAGGGTGGCCTCGGGAGCGATCGGAGGAGAATGGGAGAAACGCACTGAAGCCGCCTGTCCTGGACGATCCCCCGCGTCGCCCAGAACAGACGGCAAACCCGCTGACCAGGCACGAAGGCGCGACAGCAGGATGCGCTGAGTATATTGGCCGCGAGCCAGTCAACGCAGGAGTCCAGCATGTCCCCGCGTAGCGCATCGGTCAATGAAGAGCTTCGGAGGCGTTCTCGCGAACGGCTTCTGCAAGCCACCGTCGAACTGGTCTCGGAGCGTGGTTACGAAGCCACGACGCTGGCCGACATCGCCGAGCGGGCCGGCTCGGCGCGCGGGCTGATCTCGTACTACTTCCCGGGAAAGCGGCAGCTGCTGCAGTCCGCGGTGCACCGGCTGATGCATCTGACCCTGGAAGAGGCGCTGGAGCGCGAGCCGCGCACGGAGGACGGGCGGGAGAGGCTGGCACGGGCGATCGACGCGATCCTGGGCCTGGCCGTGAGCCGTCCGGTCCTGATGCGGACGCACATGGCGGGCATCCTCCAGGCCGAGGGGTTCGTGCAGTGCCCGGAGCAGCAGCGGCTCGCGTTCCTGCTGCGGGACACGGTGACGCGGTACGGCTCCCCGGACGTGGACACGGAGTATCCGCTGCTGCGGGCCCTGTTGATGGGCGCGGTCGTGGCGGTGCTGCTGCCGGGTGCGCCGATGCCGGTGGCGAGGCTGCGGGCGGAGCTGTTCCAGCGGTACGGGCTCGACTGGGACATGGGCATGCCGCCGGGCGGGGGTCCACCCGACGGCATGCGAGCGGTCCGGTCCGGATTACCGGCCCGGGTGCCGCGTCAGTCGTCGGCGAAGTCGTCGAAGTAGTCCGGCTGCGTCTGGACGTTGAGTTCGTCCATCCGGACCCGCTTCGCGGGGTCGGTGCGGCGGTCGTCGAGCTTCAGCACGTCGAAGCCCTTGACCATGTCGTTCGAGTAGATGTGGCCGTTGTAGTAGTACGCCGACCAGGAGCCGCCGCCGGCGAACGTCGTGGCGGAGATGGGACCGCGCTCGAAGTACGCGATCTCCCTCGGCTTGCGGGAGTCGGTGAAGTCCCAGACGGAGACGCCGCCCTGGTACCACGCCTGGACCATGAGGTCCTTGCCCTTGACCGGGATCAGCGAGCCGTTGTGGGCGACACAGTTCTCGGTGTCCGCCTGGTGGCGCGGGATCTTGTAGTAGCTGCGGAAGACGAGGTCGCGCTCGCCGCCCTTGCCGACGATGTCGTAGATGCCGTTGGCGCCCCGGTTGGGGCCGACGGCCGCGTTGCAGGTGGCGGCGCCGCCGCCGCCGAGCTCGTCGGTGAAGACGACCTTGTTCGCCTTCTGGTTGAAGGTCGCCGAGTGCCAGAACGCGAAGTTGACGTTGTCCTGGACCTGGTCGATCACCTTGGGGCGCTCGGGGTCCTTGATGTCGAACAGGATGCCGTCACCCATGCAGGCACCGGCCGCGAGGTCCTTCGAAGGCAGCACGGTGATGTCGTGGCAGCCGGTGGTCTTGGAGACTCCCGGGTTGGTCGGACCACCGGGGTTGCCACCGCCGTCCGGACCCTCGCCCGGGAAGAGGACGGGGAAGCCGGTGATCGCGGCCTTCTCGGGCGCCTTGCGGGGCACCTTGATGACCGTGATGCCGTCGTGCGGCGGCTGGCAGTCCGGGAACGCGGCGTTGGGCGAGTACGAGGAGACGTAGACGTACACGTTCCTGCGCTCGGGCACCAGCGTGTGGGTGTGCGAGCCGCAGGCGGTCTCGACGGCGGCGACGTACTTCGGGTTGGCGATGTCGCTGATGTCGAAGATCTTCATGCCCTCCCACGAGGACTTCTCCGTGGCCGGCTGGCTGGTGCTGGCACAGGAGTTGTCGCTGCGGGAGGAGTCGGTGGAGAGGAAGAGCAGGTCGCCGGAGACGGAGATGTCGTTCTGGGAACCGGGGCAGAGCACCTGGGCGACGGTCTTGGGGGCGGCCGGGTTGCTGATGTCGAAGATCCGGAAGCCGTCGTAGTTGCCGGCGAAGGCGTACTTGCCCTGGAACGCCAGGTCGGAGTTGGTGCCCTTGAGCGCGTCCTTGGGGATGTTCACCAGGTGCTTGATGTTGTCGGTGTGGACGATCTCGTCCACACCGGGTATCTCGCCGCTCTGGATGGCGGACCGCGCCTCGGCGGCCTGCTCCGAGGAGACGGTGCCCCGCACCGGGGCGTCGCCCGGGTCGGGTGTGGCGGCCGCGGGGCCGGTCGCGAGCAGGCCGACCAGCAGTCCGGCCGCGGCGGTGGCCACACCCAGACCTCTGATCCGTGTGCGCGGAGTACGCGTGGTACGCAACGAAGTCACTCCGTCCTCCCTTGTATCCGTTCGAGTCGAACGGTCGATGGACCTCGGCAGTATCGTCCTTAGCGTGCACATCTCAACAGATGGCAACACAGACGTCATCAAGGTTTTTGATCAGCGACCCGAGGACACGACCTAGGAACGCTCCTCGCCCCTTGGCCGCTCCCTTCCTGGAAACCCCGTGGAAGTCCCCCTGGAGGTCGTTTTGTTGAACCGCCGTATCCGTGGAGTCGTCGTCGTCGCGCTCGGCGCCGTGACCGTATGGGCGCTGGCCGGCTGCGAGTCGGGGTCGGGAGGGGAGACCCCCCGGAGCAAGGGCTCCTCGGGCCCGGCGGTGGTGGCGCCAGGCAAGCCGGGCGAGGAGGCGCGGCGGATATCGCCGGAGGAGGCGGCCCGGCTGCTGCCGGACGACAAGCCCAACGCCGCGGACTTCACCTATACGCAGATGATGATCGTGCACCACCGGCAGGCGCTGACGATGACCGCGCTCGCCCCGCAGCGGGCGGAGTCGACTCAGGTCAGGAAGGTGGCGGAGCGTATCGCCGCGGCCCAGCAGCCGGAGATCGGCGCGATGGAAGGTTGGCTGAAAAACAACGGTGGGCCGCGCTCGCAGGGTGCCCACGACCATCACTCGATGCCGGGGATGGCGACCGAGGCGCAACTGGCGGAGCTGAGGAACGCCAAGGGCAAGGCGTTCGACGAGCTGTTCCTCAAGCTGATGATCACCCACCACGAGGGGGCGGTGACGATGGCGGCACAGGTGCTGGGCGAGGGGAACAACGTTCTGGTCGAGGAGATGGCCAGTGACGTGATCGCGCAGCAGACGGCGGAGATCAACCGGATGCGGTCGATGTAGCGGGGCGGCGGCGATGCGGGCCACCGTCCCCCGCACGGCCCTCCCGCGCGGGGGCCTGTCGGTGCCATGCTGGAAGCCTCTCGGCGGGAATCCCCGCGGCGGGAAGGAGTACGGCCGTGCTTCGTGTCGCTGTCGTCGGTTCCGGGCCCAGCGGGGTCTACACCGCCCAGGCGCTGGTCCAGCAGTCGGTGGTGCCCGGCGTCCGGGTCGACGTCCTGGACCGGCTGCCCTGTCCGTACGGCCTGGTGCGCTACGGCGTCGCGCCGGACCACGAGAAGATCAAATCGCTGCAGCAGAACCTTCGGGCCGTCCTGGAGGACGAACGGATCGGCTTCCTCGGCAATGTCGAGGTCGGCGCGCACGGTCTGACTCCGGCCCGTCTGCTCGAGCTCTACCACGCCGTCGTGTACTGCGTCGGCGCGGCCCGGGACCGGCGGCTCGGGGTTCCGGGCGAGGATCTGGCCGGCAGCTTCTCGGCGACGGACTTCGTCGCCTGGTACAGCGCGCACCCCGACGCCGTGGCCGACGGCTTCGGGCTCGGCGGGCGCTCGGCGGTGGTGATCGGGGTCGGGAACGTGGCGGTGGACGTCGCCCGGATCCTGGCGCGCGGCCCGGACGAGCTGCGCCCGACGGACGTGCCGCAGCGGGCGCTCTCGGCGCTGGAGGCCAGCCGGGTGCGCGAGGTGCACATGGTGGGCCGCCGGGGCCCCGGGCAGGCCAAGTTCACCACCAAGGAGCTGCGGGAGCTGGGCGCGCTGCCCGGGGCCCGGGTGCGGGTGGAGCCCGCGGACCTGGCGCTGGATCCGTCGTTCGCGGACCCGTCCGGGCTGGCCGCCGTGAACCGGCGGAACGTGGAGGTGGTACGGGGGTGGGCGGCGGCGCGGCCCGGTCCGGAGGGCGAGCGCTCCATCACGCTGCGGTTCTTCCTGCGTCCGGTGGAGCTCCTCGGCGAGGGCGGGCGGGTGGCGGCGGTCCGCTTCGAGCGGACCGAGCCTGACGGCGCCGGAGGCGTGCGGGGCACGGGCCGGTTCGAGGAGATCGAGGCCCAGTTGGTGCTGCGGGCCGTCGGCTACAAGGGGGTCGCGCTGCCCGGGCTGCCCTTCGACGAGGCCCGGGGAACGGTTCCGCACGAGGCGGGCCGGGTCCTGCGGGACGGTGCGCCGTCCCCGGGTGAGTACGTCGCGGGCTGGATCAAGCGCGGGCCCACGGGCGTCATCGGCACCAATCGCCCCTGCGCGAAGGAGACGGTGGCGTCACTGCTGGCCGACGCGGCGGAGCTCGCCGGGCGGACGGTGGCGGCCGACCCGCCGGCGGCCCTGCGCGAGCTGGGCCACGAGCCGGTCGCGTGGCCCGGTTGGCTGGCCATCGAGAGCGCCGAGTCCGCCCTGGGCCGCTCGCTCGGCCGGGGCCGGGTGAAGATCGCGGACTGGGCGGGCCTGCGCGACGCGGCCATGGGCCGCCACACCGCCTCCTAGGGGCGGACACGACCTGGCTCTCAGGGTGTGCGGGTCGCACCTGCCAGGCGGAGTTCCTGGTTCCCCGCCGCCGCGAGGACGCTGTCGAGGAGGCCGGGGAAGAGGGCGTCCAGGTCGTCGCGGCGCAGGCCGTTCAGCTTGGCCGTGCCGCGGTAGATCTGCTGGATGACGCCGCTCTCGCGCAGCACCCGGAAGTGGTGCGTCGTCGTCGACTTGGTCACCGGAAGGTCGAAGTACGAGCAGCTCAGCGCCGTCCCCTCGCGGGCCATCTCGCGGACGATCCGCAGCCTCACCGCGTCCGACAGCGCGTGCAGCACCCCCTCCAGGCGGATCTCGTCCCGCGCGGGGTGTTCGAGGACGCGAGCGTTGGTCGCGGTCGTCACGGCGGCTCCACTTCATCCGGGGTACGCGACCATTGTACGACGGCTCTCGTAGTTTGACAGATGCCGTACTACGATGGGTACCGTACGAGCATCCCGTCAGGCCCCCTGAAACGGAGTCCTCCATGAGCGCCGCCCTCTTCGAGCCCCTCACCCTCCGGTCGCTGACCATCCCCAACCGCGTCTGGATGGCGCCGATGGACCAGTACTCGGCAGAGGCGGCCGGCCCGAAGGCGGGCGTCGCGAACGACTGGCACTTCGCGCACTACGCCTCCCGCGCCACCGGCGGTACGGGCCTGATCCTCGTCGAGGCGACGGCCGTCTCCCCCGAGGGCCGGATCAGCCCCGCCGACCTCGGCATCTGGAACGACACGCAGGCCGAGGCGTTGGGCAGGATCGCCGGCTTCCTGAAGGAGCACGGCACCGTGCCCGGCATCCAGATCGGTCACGCCGGCCGCAAGGCGTCCACCAGGCGCCCCTGGCAGGGACGCGGTCCGGTCGGCGAGGGCGAACACGGATGGCAGCCGGTCGGGCCGAGCCCCGTCGCGTTCGCCGAGGGCTACACCGTGCCGACCGAGCTGACGACCGAGGGGATCGAGGAGATCGTCGGCCAGTTCGCCGACGCGGCCCGCCGCGCTCTCGCCGCCGGGTTCCAGATCCTCGAGGTGCACGGCGCGCACGGCTATCTCATCGGCGAGTTCCTCTCCCCGCACAGCAACCGCCGCACCGACGCCTACGGCGGCTCCTTCGAGAACCGCACCCGCCTCGCCCTCGAAGTGGTCGACGCCGTACGGGCCGTGTGGCCCGAGGAGCTGCCCGTCTTCTTCCGGATCTCCGCCACGGACTGGCTCGGGGAGCAGGGCTGGACCGTCGACGAGACCGTCCGCCTCGCGGCCCTGCTGCGCGAGCACGGTGTCGACCTCCTCGACGTCTCCAGCGGCGGCAACGGCGGCCCGGCCGACATCCCCGTCGGCCCCGGCTATCAGGTGCCGTTCGCGGCCCGGGTGAGGGCCGAGACGGGGCTCCCGGTCGCCGCCGTGGGCATGATCACGGAGAGCGCGCAGGCCGAGAAGATCGTCGCCAACGGGGAGGCGGACGCCGTGCTGCTCGGGCGCGAGCTGCTGCGCGACGCCTCCTGGGCCCGGCGGGCCGCGCGCGAGCTCGGCGCCGAGACGCACGCGCCGGCGCCGTACGCCTGGGCCATCTGAACCGGTCGGGGCTTGCCGGGTCTCCTCGCGTCGACCCGGAACACGCCTCCGACCTGGGACGACGCCTTTTCCAGGGGCCACTGTCAGTGGTCGGGTGCAGACTTGCCCCTATCCGCGACAACGGCGTCCTGGAGGTGTCGGCCATGCCCGACGTAGTACTCACCGTAGGCACCCGCAAGGGTCTGTTCATCGGCCACAGGCGCGCGGGGCGGTGGGAGTTCGACGAACCCCGCTTCAACGCGCAGGCCGTCTATTCGATCGGCATCGACACCCGCCGCGGCACTCCCCGCCTGCTGGTCGGCGGGGTCAGCGAGCACTGGGGTCCCTCGGTGTTCCACTCCGACGACCTCGGAGCGACCTGGACCGAACCGCCCCGGCCCGCGGTCAAGTTCCCGCAGGACACGGGGGTTTCCCTGGAACGGGTCTGGCAGCTGCACCCGGCGCCCGCCCACTCCCCGGACGTCGTCTACGCCGGGACGGAGCCCGCCGCGCTGTTCAAGTCCACCGACGGCGGCGAGTCGTTCGAGCTGGTGCGCCCGCTGTGGGAGCACCCGACGCGCTCCCGGTGGGAGCCGGGCGGCGGCGGTGAGGCCGTGCACACCGTCGTGACCGACCGGCGCGACCCGGACGCCGTGACGGTCGCCGTGTCGGCGGCGGGGGTGTTCCGCTCCCTGGACGGCGGGGCCGGCTGGGCGCCGTCCAACCAGGGCGTGTCGGCGGTGTTCCTGCCCGATCCGAACCCCGAGTTC
Organism: Streptomyces sp. NPDC006551; assembly: GCF_040611675.1. Classification (NCBI taxonomy): domain Bacteria; kingdom Bacillati; phylum Actinomycetota; class Actinomycetes; order Kitasatosporales; family Streptomycetaceae; genus Streptomyces; species Streptomyces sp. NPDC006551. The sequence goes on along the minus strand of NZ_JBEXOT010000002.1, from coordinate 308,528 downwards.
GGCCAGTGCGTGCACAAGATCGCGCAGGACGCGGGCAACCTGGACCGGCTGTATCTGCAGAACCACTGGGGGGTGTACCGCAGCGACGACGCGGGCGCGAAGTGGATCGACATCGGGGCCGGGCTGCCGTCCGACTTCGGCTTCACGGTCGCCGCCCACCCCCATCGGGCCGATGTGGCCTATGTCTTCCCGATCAACGCCGACAGCGACCGCGTGCCCGCCGAACGCCGCTGCCGTGTCTACCGCACGAGCGATGCCGGCGGCAGCTGGGAGGCGCTCACCGACGGACTTCCCGAGGGCGACCACTACGGCACCGTGCTGCGGGACGCGATGTGCACGGACGGCGGGGACCCGACCGGTGTCTATTTCGGCAACCGCAACGGCGAGGTGTACGGCAGCGCGGACGACGGGGACAGCTGGCGGCTGCTGGCCGAGCACCTGCCTGACGTGCTGTGCGTGCGGGCGGCGGTGATCGACTGAGCTGCCGATCCGGTGAGGGCCGGGGCACTGCGCCAGTAGAGTGACGGTCGTGGCAGCACGACCGTTGAATGAGATCGTCGAGCCGGGATGGGCGCACGCGCTCGCGCCCGTGGCCGAACGCATCGCCTCCATGGGCGACTTCCTGAGACAGGAGATCGCCGCTGGGCGCACCTACCTGCCGTCCGGAGCCAATGTCCTCCGGGCCTTCCAACAGCCCTTCGACGAGGTGAGGGTCCTGATCGTCGGACAGGACCCCTACCCGACGCCGGGGCACGCGGTGGGCCTGAGCTTCTCCGTGGCGCCGGACGTGCGGCCGCTGCCGCCCAGCCTGGAGAACATCTTCCGGGAGATGAACACCGACCTGGGACTTCCGCGCCCCTCGAACGGTGATCTGACGCCCTGGACCCGCCAGGGGGTGCTGCTGCTCAACCGGGCGCTCACCACGGCCCCGCGCAAGCCGGGGGCGCACCGGGACAAGGGGTGGGAGGCGGTGACCGAGCAGGCCATCAAGGCGCTGGCCGCCCGGGGCAAGCCGCTCGTCTCCGTGCTGTGGGGACGTGACGCGCGCAATCTGCGTCCGCTGCTCGGCAACCTGCCGGCCATCGAGTCCTCGCACCCCTCGCCCATGTCCGCGGACCGGGGTTTCTTCGGCTCCCGCCCGTTCAGCCGCACCAACGAACTCCTTCTGCGCCAGGGGGCGCAGGAGGTCGACTGGCGGCTGCCGTGACGAACCGGCGACGTCCGTGACGACCGGCGGCCGGGTCCTCGGCGTCGACTCGGGCGGCTCGGGGCTGCGGATCGCCCTGGCGGACGCCGCGGACGGCCGCGTCGCTGAGACGGTCTCCTCACGCGAACCGGTCCGGACCGGGCCGGGCGGGATCGACGCCGCCCACCTCCTGGAGCAGCTGCTGCCCGCCGCCGAGGCGATGCTGCGGCGGGCCGGAACCGCCGGCTCCGTGGCCGCCGTGGCGATCGGGGCCGCCGGGATGGCGACGCTCGGCGACGAACTGCGGGCCGTGCTCCCCGGCGCCCTGGAACAGGCTCTCGGGGTACGGAAGCTGGCGCTCGCGGCCGATGCCGTCACCGCGTACGCGGGAGCGATCGGCCAGCGCCCGGGGGTGGTCGTCGCGGGCGGCACGGGCCTGATCGCGCTCGGCACGGATCTCACCTCCTGGCGCAGGGCCGACGGCTGGGGTCATCTGCTGGGCGACTGCGGCAGCGGTGCGTGGATCGGCCGAGCGGGTCTGGAGGCGGCGATGCGCGCCTTCGACGGTCGCCGCGGTGGCTCGGGCGCGCTGCTCGCCCGTGCCGAGGCGCGGTTCGGTCCGGCCGCCGGCCTGCCGGGCGCGCTCTACCCGCGTACCGACCGGCCCGCCGTGCTGGCCTCCTTCGCGCCCGACGTCGCTCGCGGTGCCGCGGACGGCGACCCGGTGGCGGCGGAGATCCTCGCCCGGGCAGCCGCCGACATCGCCGAGGCGGCGGCGGCGGTCCGCCCCGACGACGGGCCGTGCGATGTGGCCTTGACGGGTGGCCTGTTCAAGCTGGGCGACCCCCTCCTCGTACCGCTGGGTGAGGAGCTCGCGGAGCGGCTGCCGGACGCGCGAACCGTGGCCGCCGCCGGGGATCCGCTCGACGGCGCCGTCACCCTCGCCTCGGCCCTCGCCTCCGGTTCGCTGCGGCTGCCCCGCGAGCCCCGGATGCTCCATCTCGTCGGCTGAACCGTGGTTCGGACATACAGGGGCAGATAACGCTCGACCGCACCTCACCGCAGTGCGCGGCGGGCGAAACCAGTAGCATGCGGGCGCATGAGCTCCCCCACTGGGCCTGCTTCCGGCCTGCCTGTACGAATGCCGCGACCCCGCCAGACCGGACGGCACCGTCGCCCAGAACCCGCGGCGGCGCCCGAGGGCGCTCCCGCACTCGTTCTCGCCGTCCCCGGCGCGCCGTCGGCCGCCATACGCTCGCTGGCCGAAGAGGTCGTGAGCATCGCCCGTTCCGAGCTGCCCGGCCTGGAGGCCGCGATCGGCTACCTGGACGGTGACGACGCCGAGTACCCCACCCTCGCGACGGTCCTTTCGCGGGCGGCCGCGCTGCGCACCGAGCGGTACGAGCTGGCCTTGGCCGCCGGTCGCGAGGTCAGCGCCCCCGAGGGCCCGGCCGCCGTCGTGGTTCCGCTGCTCGCGGGCCCGGACAGCGCCCTGATGCGCCAGATCCGCCAGGCCGTGATGGACAGCGGCAACCTGGCCGAGCTGACCGACGTCCTCGGCCCGCACCCGCTGCTCGCCGAGGCCCTGCACGTGCGTCTGTCGGAGGCCGGTCTGGCCCGTGCCGACCGCGCCCGGCTCTTCACGGTCGCCACGGCCGCCGACGGCATCGTGCTCGCCACGGTCGGCGGCGAGGAGGCGGTCCAGGCCGCCGGCATCACCGGCATGCTGCTCGCCGCGCGTCTGGCCGTCCCCGTGATCGCCGCCGCGCTGGACCAGGAGGGCTCGATCACCGCGGTCGCGGAGCAGCTGCGCGCCTCCGGCTCGGAGCAGCTGGCGCTCGCGCCGTACCTGATCGGTCCGGAGCTGGCCGAGGGTCTGCTCGACGCCGCCGCGAAGGAGGCCGGCTGCGCCGCCGCCGAGCCGCTCGGCGCGTACCCGGCCATAGGCAAGCTGGTGCTCTCGCAGTACACGGCCGTACTCGGCATCGCCCCGCAGCAGGCGCAGGGCGCCCCTGCCCTCTGATCCGGCGCGCCGCGTCCGGTGGGATGCGCGCGGCCCGACAAGCGGTACGGGAGGGCCCGCACCGGAGATGTCCGGTGCGGGCCCTCCCGTGCGTGGTGGGGCGGTTCAGCCGAAGACCACGCAGGAGGCCGCGGGGGCCTCGACGGCGCCCGCACGGCGCGGAACGCCGGTCTCCGCGTCGATGTCGAACCAGGTGACGTCCCCGGAGCGCTCGTTCGCCGCGTAGAGACGCCGCCCGGACGGGTCGAGCGTGAGGGCGCGGGGCCAGTGGCCGCCGCAGGGCACGGTGGTGACGAGCTCGGCCTTGTCGCCGCTCTCGTCGAGGGCGAGGACGGCGAGGGAGTCGTCGCCGCGCACCGCGGCCCAGAGGAAGCGTCCGTCGGGGGCCACGACGACCCCGGAGGGGTAGCCGGGCTCGGTGGCGCCCTCGGGCAGCACGGGGGTCTCGCCGAGCGGCTGGAGGGCTCCGGCGTGGGCGTCCCAGCGGCAGACGGTGAGGGTCGGCTCCAACTCGTTCAGGACGTACGCGTGCGTGCCTGCGGGGTGGAAGGCCAGGTGTCGGGGGCCGGTGCCGGGCCGCAGGGCGGTCTCCCCGTGCGGCCGCAGGGCGCCCGTCGCGGCGTCGAGGGCGTAGACGCGCACCGAGTCGGTGCCGAGGTCCACGGCGGTCACCCAGCGCCCGCTGGGATCGGGCAGCACCTGGTGGGCGTGCGGGGCGTCCTGTCGGCCCGTGACAGGTCCGGAGCCTTCGTGCCGCGCGAGGCCGGCGGCCGGGCGGAGTGAGCCGTCCTCGGCGAGGGGCAGGACGGTGACGCTGCCCGAGGTGTAGTTCGCCGTCAGGAGATGCCCGTCGGCGACGCAGAGATGGGTGGGCGCCGCGCCGTGTACGGCCGTGGGAGCGCCGAGCGGGCGGGGCGCGGCTCCGCTGACGTCGAAGGCGGCCGCGGCGCCCTCCTCGGTCTCCGAGACGGCGTAGAGGGTCGTTCCGGCGAGAGTGAGGAAGGACGGGTCGGCGACGGTGCCACTCGCCCCGGTGATGGTCAGAGCGCCCGTGGCGGCGTCCACGTCGGCCGCGAGGACGCCTCGGCCGCCCGCCGAGGTGAAGGACCCGATGAACGCGCGAGGGCGGCCCTGAGGGCCGCCCCGAACCGTCACACGCTCGCCGCCCGGCTCCCCGTCCCGCTCTTCGGTCCGACCCGCCTCCGCGTCGCGCACGGCGCCTCCCCTGTCCGCCGGCCGGTCACGGTTGAGCGGCCGTAGTCCCGGCCGACGGTAGCAGGCGGTCTAGACCAACGGGGATCATCGGAAGGAGCGACATTCAGGCCGCGGGGACGAGGGGCGCGTTCGGTGCCGTACGCAGAGGGGCGGCCAGGTCGACGAGGGCCCGCTCCAGGCCGTACAGATGGCCGAGGGCGGCCTCGGCGCCGGGGTGGTGGAGCGGGAGCGCGCCGGCGTCCGCCACCGCCGGTCGGGCGGGGCGGGCCGGCCGGACCAGCGCGTGCACGGCCGACTCGACCCGCCAGGCCGCGGCGGCCAGCCGTGCGTCGTGGGAGGCGTCCGGGTCGGCGGCGACCGCCGTGAGTCCCTTGATCTCCCGGGCGCAGTCGTCGAGCAGGGCGAGCACACGGAGGGCGCGGGCCTTGCGGGCGCGCAGCGGGCTGAGCGGGTGGACGAGCGGCGCGAGCGAGAGCCGTACCCGGCCGAGCAGCAGCTCCAGCTCGGCGACGAGCGGCGCCGGGTCGGCCTCCGGGTCGCCGGCCAGGCGCCGGGCCGCGGCGGTGGTGCAGTCGTGCACGCAGGTGACGGCCCGCTCGATCCAGGCGTTGGTGGCCGCGTGGGTGGTGACGGGCAGCAGGACGACGCCGACGGCCGCGCCGAGCGCGCCGACGGCCGTCTCCTCGAAGCGGAGCAGCAGCAGCCCGGGGTGCAGCACGCCGAGCAGGCCGTAGAGCAGGCCCGCCATGACGGTGACGAAGAACATCATCCAGCTGTACGAGAGCGGCGCGGTGTAGAAAATGCCGAAGACGCAGACGGCGACCAGGGCGGCCGTCGGCGCGGGGGCACCGGCCAGCGGGACGGCGATGAGGAATCCGGCGGCGATGCCGGTGACCGTACCGACGACCCGGCGGAAGCCGCGGACGAGGGTCTCGCCGCGCGAGGCGGTGTTGACGAAGATCCACCAGGCGGTGCCGACGGCCCAGTACCAGCGCTCGTGCGAGATGAACTGTCCGGCGGCGAGCGCGACGGCGCAGGCGACGGTGGCCTGGACGGCCTGCCGGGTGGTGGGCCGGGCGAGACCGCTGCCCGGCAGCGGGGCGGGCGCGGCGGGCGGCGGGACGCGCCGCTCGATGCACCAGGCCACGAAGCGGACCGCGCCGCAGACGACGAGGGCGAGCGCCACCGCCGCGAACAGCTCCGGCAGTTGCGCGGGCAGCGCGTGCAGGAACTGGGTGACGAAGAACATCATGAAGGCGAAGATGCCGAGTGCGTGACCGCGCGGACCCCAGCGGCGTGCGTAGACACCGGCGAGGACGACGAACAGCCAGGCGGCGTCCCGCAGGAGCGGCGCACCGTGCAGCACGGTGGCCAGCGCGAGGACGGGGAAGCCGATGGCGGGCAGCAGGGCCGTGGTGACGGCCTGGCGGCGGACGGTGGGATCGCCGACGGTGAAGAGCGCGAGCAGCGCGGCGAGACCGCCGGTGATGGAGGCGGTGAGGGAGAGTCCGGCGAGTTCGGCCGCGGCGACGGCGAGGCCGACGCCGAGCACGGCGCGCGAGGAGACCCGCAGCCGGACCCGGCCCGGGTCCGGTGCCACGAACACATGCCGGATCAGCCGGCGGCATGCCGCCCGGCCCTTCTTCACGACGGTCGTTCCGCCCCCGCTGCCGTACACACACCCTCTTCGCATGCTCTCGTGCCCCGGCCTGCTTGTGGCGGCCGCCGGGCATGGGAAAGGCGCCGCGGGTCCGGTACCGGCCGCGTCGCCGGTCCGGCGCGTGCGCGGCGCCGTCTGTTCGTACTCTTCCGAAGGAAAACACCTGGCCGCCGCTGGCTCAACTCAACCGGTCGACGGTGGGCCATTGGTACAGTCATCGCGGGTAGAAACCAGCCAGGAGGAGGCCAACGGACCATGGCGGTGGACGAGCTCGACACCCGCATCCTGCGGCTGCTGATCGAGCGGCCGCGCACCAGCGTGCGCGAGTACGCGCGGATCCTCGGGGTGGCCCGGGGCACGGTGCAGGCCCGTATCGACCGACTGGAGCGGGACGGCGTGATCACCGCGACGGGTCCGGTCCTCTCCCCCGCGGCGCTCGGCCATCCGGTGCTCGCCTTCGTCCACATCGAGGTGACCCAGGGGCATCTCGACGAGGTCGGGGACGCGCTCGCCGCCGTACCGGAGATCGTGGAGGCGTTCTCGATCACGGGCGGCGGGGATCTGCTGACGCGCGTGGTGGCTCGGGACAACGGTCATCTGGAGGACGTGATCCAGCGGCTGATCCGGCTGCCGGGCGTGGTCCGCACCCGTACGGAGATGGCGCTGCGCGAGCGGGTTCCGCACCGGCTGTTGCCGCTGGTGGAGGCGGTGGGGCGGGCGTCGGCCCGCGACGACTGAGCAGCGGCGGGAGCACTTCGCTAGTCAATTTGTTGAATAGTCGCGCCATTGTCCCTAGGGTGGGCTCATGCCGCACGCCGACGCCCCGTCACGTCCGTCCTGCCTCCGCTATGTCGCCCTGGGCGACAGCCAGACGGAGGGGCTGGGCGACGGGGACGACCTGGTCGGTACGCGCGGTTTCGCCGACCGGCTGGCCGAGCGGCTCGCGGCCGTCGACCCCGCGGTGCGGTACGCCAATCTGGCGGTACGTGGACGGCTCGCCGGACAGGTGAGGGCGGAGCAGCTCGGCCCCGCCCTCGATCTCCGCCCCGACCTGGCCACCGTCGTGGCCGGGGTGAACGACCTGCTGAGGCCCCGCTTCGACGCGGCGGAGGCGGCCGGGCACCTGGAGGCGATGTTCGCCGCGCTCACCGCCGCCGGGGCGCGGGTCGCGACGGTGACCTTCCCGGACATGGCCGAGCTGACGCCGCTCGCCCGGCCCTTGAGGCCCCGGATCGAGGAGCTGAACCGCCTGATCCGCGCCGCGGCCGCCCGCCACGGTGTGGTCGTCGCCGACACCGCGGGCCACACCGTGGTCGCCGACCCCCGGATCTGGAGCCCGGACCGGCTGCACGCGAGCCCCTTGGGTCATGAGCGGATCGCCGCCGCGATCGCCCACGCCCTCGCGCTCCCCGGAGCCGACGCCTCCTGGTCCCTGCCGCTGCCCGCGCCGAACGCCCCCGCCCCGACCGGCGCGCGCGCCGTGGCGGCCGAACTGCGCTGGGCCGCCGCCTTCCTCGGCCCCTGGCTCGGCCGCCGTCTGCGCGGCCGCTCCTCCGGCGACGGGCGGGTCGCGAAGCGTCCGCATCTGCTGCCCGTCTCCCCGCCGACGGCGGTCGACGCTTCCGCGACACCCTGACCGGCCCTCTTGGTGCTTCCTCCAGGCCGAGCCGCGGATGCTATGAAATGGCGCTGGCTCGATTGCAGATGAGAGTCTCAGACGCCTAACGTGGCGCACATGCAGTCCTACACCATCGGGCAGGCGGCGCGTCTGCTGGGCGTCAGTCCCGACACCGCGCGCCGCTGGGCGGATGCCGGACGGGTCGCGACCCATCGCGACGAGAGCGGCCGCCGCCTGATCGACGGCCGTGACCTCGCGGCGTTCTCCGTCGAGATCGCACAGAGCGCGCAGGGGGACGAGGAGGACTCGTACACCTCGGCGCGCAACGCCTTCCCCGGCATCGTCACCGCCGTCAAGCTCGGCGATGTGGCCGCCCAGGTCGAGATCCAGGCGGGTCCGCACCGGCTCGTCTCACTCCTCACACGCGAGGCCGTGGAGGAACTGGGCCTGGAGGTCGGCATGCAGGCCACCGCCCGCGTGAAGTCGACCAGCGTGCACATCGACCGCGCCTGAACGCGGCCCGCATCCAAGGAGCCCCTGCCCATGGTCTCGAACCCCCTCTCCCCCGGCCGTCGGGCCGCTTCCGCCGTCCTGACGGCCGGACTGCTCGTCTCCTTGACGGCCTGCGGCGACGGCGGCAGCGGTACGAACAGTGGCTCGAAGGCCACGGGCTCCTCCGCGGGCGCGCCCGCGGCCGGTCTGACGGTGCTGGCCGCCGCCTCACTCACGGATGTGTTCAAGACCGCCGGCGCGGCCTATGAGAAGACCCACCCGGGCACGAAGGTGTCCTTCTCCTTCGCCGGTTCGCAGGAGCTGGCCGCCCAGGTCCGGCAGGGCGCTCCCGCCGACGCACTGGTCACCGCCGACACCCGGACGATGGACGGGCTGCGAGAGGACACCGGCACGCCGACCGTCATCGCCAGGAACCGGCTGGTCATCGCCACGGGCGCGGGAAACCCGAAGAAGGTCGACGAGCTGAAGGACCTCGGTGACCCGCGGCTGAAGGTCGTGCTCGCCGCACCCGAAGTCCCGGCGGGCCGCTACAGCCGGCAGATCCTCGACGCCCAGAAGATCCCGGTCCGGCCCGTCTCGCAGGAGCCGAGCGTCCGGTCCGTCCTGAGCAAGGTCGCACTGGGCGAGGCCGACGCCGGTCTCGTCTACCGCACCGACGCGGCGAGCGCCGCCGACGAGGTCGACGCCGTCGAGATCCCCGACGACCGCAACGCGATCGCCTCCTACCCGGCCGCCACCCTGAAGAGCTCGCGGAACGCCGCGGCCGCTGCGGCGTTCGTGGCCTGGCTGAGCACGCCCGAGGCGCAGAAGATCCTTCAGGACGCGGGCTTCCAGAAGCCTTAGGAAGAACCCGAGGAAGGCACGACGAAAGCCCCGGAACAGCGATGACACGTCTCCGCCGCCGCGCACCCGGCCGCCCCCGCACCCCGATCGCCCTCGCCCTGCCCGCGCTGCTGGCCGTCGCGTTCCTGCTGCTGCCGCTGATCGGCGTCCTCGCCCGCACGGAGTGGGGCGAGCTGGCCGGCCATCTGACCGGTCCCGGCACCGTCCAGGCGCTGCGACTGTCGCTGATCGTCTCGTTCTGGGCCCTGGGCCTCTCGCTGCTGCTCGGCGTCCCCCTGGCCTGGCTGCTGGCCCGCGTGCCGTTCCGCGGCAAGGCGATCGTCCGCTCCCTCGTCCTGCTCCCGATGGTCCTGCCGCCGACCGTCGGCGGGGTGGCGCTGCTGCTCGCCTTCGGCCGCCGCGGGCTGCTCGGCCCCTGGCTGGAGAGCACCTTCGGCGTCACGCTGCCCTTCCACACCTCGGGAGCGGTCGTCGCGGCGACCTTCGTCGCCATGCCGTTCCTGGTGATCAGCCTGGAGGGGGCGCTGGGCGGGCTGCGGCCGCGGTACGAGGAGACGGCCGCCTCCCTCGGAGCCTCGCCGCTCCGGGTCTTCCTCACCGTGACGCTGCCGATGGTCACCCCCGGTCTGGTCGCGGGCGCCGCTCTGACCTGGGCGCGGGCGCTCGGGGAGTTCGGCGCCACCATCACCTTCGCGGGGAACCTGCCCGGCACCACCCAGACCTTGCCGCTCCAGGTGTATCTGCTGCTCCAGGAGGAGCCGGCGGCGGCGACCTCGGTCTCCCTGCTGCTGCTCGCCATCGCGATGGCGGTACTGATCGCGCTGCGCGGCCGGTGGAACGGTGGCGCCCCGGAGGCCCGGCCGGCGCCCGCCGCCCCCGGGCCGGCCGCCGCGGAGCCGGCTCCGGACGTCGGCGCCTCCCCCGTCGTGCGTCCCGCGGAGCGCTGGGCGCTGCACGCCGAGGTCACCGGGTTCACCCAGCTTGCCCTGGAGGCCGAGCCCGGCACCACGATCGCCGTCGTCGGCCCCAACGGCGCCGGGAAGACGACCCTGCTGCGGGCCCTGTTGGGCCTCACGCCGCGGGCCCGTGCCGCACTCAGCCTCGGCGGGGACGACGTCACCGATCTGCCCCCGCACCGCCGCCAGGTGGCCTGGGTGCCCCAGGACGGCGCCCTCTTCCCGCACCTGTCCGCCCTCGCCAACACCGCCTACGGCCTGCGCGCCCATGGTGTGCCGCGCGCCGCGGCCCGGCGCGACGCACAGGTCTGGCTCGACCGCCTCGGCGTCGGCCACCTCGCGCACCGCCGTCCCGCCCAGCTCTCCGGCGGTCAGGCGCAGCGGGTCGCCCTCGCCCGGGCGCTCGCCGCCCGCCCCCGGCTGTTGCTCCTCGACGAGCCGCTCGCCGCGCTCGACCAGACCACCCGGGCCCATGTGCGGCACACCCTGCGGACCCATCTGGCCGGCTTCGGAGGTGTCTGTCTGATCGTCACCCACGATCCCGTGGAGGCGGTCTCGCTCGCCGACCGGGTGCTGGTCCTCGAGGACGGCCGCACCCTGCAGGACGCCTCCCCCGCCGAGGTCTCCCGCCATCCCCGGTCCCCGTGGGTGGCCAGGCTGCTCGGCCGCAACGCCTGGCCCGGCACGGCCACCGCCGACGGGCTCGCACTCGCGGACGGGGGCAGCCTGGTCGCCGCCGAGCCGCTGCCCCGCGGGACAGACGCCCTCGCGATCATCGCGCCAGAGGCCGTCTCCGTACACCGTGAGAAGCCCGGCGGCAGCCCCCGTAACGTCTGGCCGGGCACCGTACGGGAGATCACGGCGAGCGGCAGCAGGCTGCGGGTGCTGATCACGTCCGAGCGGGTGCCGTCGCTCGTCGCGGAGATCACCCCGCAGGCCGTCGCCGAGCTCGGCCTGGCCGACGGCGTGTCCGTCTGGACGGGCGTCAAGGCGACCGAAGTGACCCTGGTGGCCCTGTGAGCCCCGCGCCGGCCGACACGTCGGCGGCTCAGTAGACGTCCCGGACGTACCGCTTGTCGGCGGCCAGCTGCTTGACGTACACCGCCGCGGCCTCCTCGTCGAGGCCGCCGTGCGCGACGGCGATGTCGCGCAGGGCCCGGTCGACGTCCTTGGCCATCCGCGCCGCGTCGCCGCAGACGTAGAAGTGGGCGCCCGAGCGGAGCCAGGACCACAGCTGGGCGCCGTGCTCCCGCATCCGGTCCTGGACGTAGACCTTGGCGCGCTGGTCCCGCGAGAAGGCGGTGTCCAGGCGGTCCAGGGTGCCGTCGGCGAGCAGGGCGGCGAGCTCCTCCTCGTAGAGGAAGTCGGTGGCGCGGTGCTGTTCGCCGAAGAACAGCCAGTTGGGAGCCCGGTGGCCGAGGGCGCGGCGCTCTTCGAGGAAACCGAGGAACGGGGCCACTCCGGTGCCGGGGCCCACCATCACCATCGGTGTCGAGGGGTCCGCCGGAGGCCGGAAGTGCGGGGCGGCGCGGACGAAGACCGGGACCGTGGCGCCGGGTTCCGCGTCGGCGAGGAAGGGCGAGCAGACGCCCTTGCGGGGACGGCCGTGACGGTTGTCGTACCGGACGACGGAGACGGTGACGGACACCCGGTGGGGGTCGGTGAGCGGGCTGGAGGAGATCGAGTACAGCCGGGGCTGGAGGCGCCCCAGCACGTCGGCCCACTCCTGCGCGCCGGCGCGGACGGGGTGCTCGGCGATCACGTCGACGGCCTGCCGGCCCCAGGACCACTGGGCGAGCCCGTCCTTGTTGTCGGGGCGGAGGAGTCGTCTCAGGTCCCGGTCTCCGGTCCGCTCGCTGACGAAGCCGAGGAGAGCGGGGGTCAGGCGCGTGATGTCGAGGTGGCGGTGCAGGGCCTCGCCGAGCGGTACGGCGTCCAGGCCGGGGAGTTCGACGGGCTCGGCGGCGTCCAGGCCGGTGACGGCCAGCCATTCGGCCACCAGCTCAGGGCAGTTGACGGGCTGGACGCCGAGGGCGTCTCCGGCTTCGTGGAGGAGCGGGGTCTCGCTCTCGCTCGTGTCGAAGGTGAACCGCCGTATCTCCTTGCCCGCGCCGGGCAGGCTCAGCAGCCGGTTGCCGGTGAGCCGGGCGAGCACGGTGGCCGGCCCGGGGCGGCGGGCGCCCGCGGTGGGGGCGGACGCGGGGGCGGGGACCGCCGACTCTCCGGTGAGGCCGGTGAGGACCTGGTCGAGCCAGGCGTGGGCGGAGGGTCCGTAATCCGGTTCACAGTCGGTCCGCGGTGCCAGGCGTACGGCTCCGAGTTCGTCCAGGCGCCGGTCCAGGCGCCGGCCGTGCCCGCAGAAGTCGGCGTAGGAGGAGTCCCCGAAGGCGAGGACGGCGTACCGTCGCCCGTCGAGGCGCGGGGTGTCGTGGGCGGCGAGCGCGTCCCAGAACCCGGAGCCGTTGTCGGGCGCGTCCCCGTCTCCGAACGTGCTGGTGATCAGCAGCAGATCGGCGGTGGGCGGCAGGGCGCGGAGGTCGGCCTCGTCCATGCCGGCGAGAGCGGCACGGTGTCCGGCCGCGGTGAGCCGTTCGGCGGTGGCGGCGGCGAACTCCTCGGCGTTGCCGGTCTGCGAGGCCCACAGCACGACGACCTCCCGGGCCGCCTCGGGCGCGGCGGACGCGCCGGTGACCGCGCTGTCCGGCGTACGGGAGTACAGACCGGCGAGGACGCCGTTCACCCACTGGGTGTGCTCCTCGCTGAACGGCGCGCCGGGAGGAAGGACGGGGACGCCCGGTGCACCCGATTCCAGGCCGGCCAGGAAGCCGACGAGGTACCGCCGCTCCCGTTCGGACAGGACGGGCGGCGGGGCGGGAGCGAGGCCGAGGGCGGTGGCGGGTCCGGCCGGCAGGACGGCGCTCGGTGTCACGGTCGTGGTGATCGCCCGCTCCGCCTCGGACGCGGTGGCTTTCGGATCCGTCGCGGACGCGACGGCCTCCGGGTCCGCCTCGGAGGCGGGGGCCTTCGACAGGGCGACGGCGCAGACCTTCAGCTCGGGCTGGAAGGACAGGGGGTCGACGGCGTCGCTGGTGACCGCGTTGACGCTCAGCTCCTCGCCGTACAGGTCGTTCCAGTGGAACGGCGCGAAGCAGCAGCCCGGCGCGACCCGGTCCGTGACGACGGCCGGGAGCACGGCCCTGCCGCGTCGGGAGACGATCGCGACCCGGTCGCCTTCCGCGATGCCGAGCCGCGCGGCGTCCTCGGGGTGCACCTCGACGAAGGGCGCGGGGTTGAGCTTGCTGAGCCTGTCGACCCTGCCGGTCTTGGTGAGGGTGTGCCACTGGTGCTGGAGGCGACCGGTGTTGAGGACGAACGGATAGTCGTCGTCGGGCATCTCGGCCGCGTCGATGTGCGGCCGGGCGTGGAAGACGGCCCGGCCGCTCGGCGTGGGGAAGACGGGGCCGGCGCCCTCGCCGTCGACGTACCGGATCGGGTTGCGGGCGGGGCCGTCCGTGGTCGCGGCGGGCCACTGCACGGGGGTCGCGCGCAACCGCTCGTAGGTCACCCCGCCGAGGTCGTAGCCGGTCTTCGGATTCCGGGCGAGCTTGATCTCCTCGAAGACCTCTTCGGCGGTGTCGTGGGCGAACGCCTTCTCGTACCCCATCGCCTGGGCGATGCGGGCGATGATCCGCCAGTCGGCGAGGGCTTCGCCGGGCGGGTCGGCGGCCGGCCGGGCGAGGGTGAGGGTGCGCTCGCTGTTGATCAGTACGCCCTCCGTCTCGGTCCACAGGGCGGCCGGCAGGATCACATCGGCGTACGCGTTGGTCTCGGTGTCGGCGAACGCGTCCTGGGTGATGACCAGTTCGGCGGCGCGCAGTCCGTCGACGACGGTACGCCGGTTGGCGACGGAGGCGACCGGGTTGGTGCAGATGATCCAGCAGGCCTTGATCTCACCGTCCGCCATCCGTCGGAAGAGGTCGACCGTGCCCCGGCCCGAGCCGTCCTCGCGGAGCGCTCCGGGGGTGAGGTCCCAGAGCTCCTCGACGAAAGCCCGGTCCTCGGCGACGAGCACCGAGCGCTGGCCGGGGAGGCCGGGGCCCATGTAGCCCATCTCGCGGCCGCCCATGGCGTTGGGCTGGCCGGTCAGGGAGAAGGGGCCCGAGCCGGGTCGGCAGATCGCTCCGGTGGCCAGATGGAGGTTGATCAGGGCGTTGGTGTTCCACGTGCCGTGGGTGGACTGGTTGAGGCCCATGGTCCAGCAGCTGGTCCACTCCCCCGCCGCGCCGATCCAGGCGGCGGCGGTGCGGATGTCCTGCTCGGGTATGCCGGTGATCTCGGCGACGGTGGCGGGCGGATAGCCGGCGAGGAAGGCGGGCATCGCCTCCCAGCCCTCGGTGTGCGCGGCGATGAAGGCGGGGTCGGTGTGCCCGTTCTCGTACAGCAGGTGCAGCAGGCCGTTGAGGAGGGCGAGGTCGGTGCCCGGCCTGATCCGCAGGAAGAGGTCGGCCTTGTCGGCGGTGGCGGTGCGGCGGGGGTCGACGACGATGAGCTTCGCCCCCGCCTTGACGCGCTCCATCATCCGCAGGAAGAGGACGGGGTGGCAGTCGGCCATGTTGGAGCCGATGACGAGGAAGACGTCGGCCTTGTCGAAGTCGTCGTAGGAGCCGGGCGGGCCGTCGGCGCCGAGGGACAGTTTGTAGCCGGTGCCGGCGCTCGCCATGCACAGCCGGGAGTTGGACTCGATCTGGTTCGTGCCGAGGAATCCCTTGGCGAGCTTGTTGGCGAGGTACTGCGCCTCCAGGCTCATCTGGCCGGAGACGTAGAGCGCGACGGCGTCGGGGCCGTGCTCGTCGACGATGGCCCGCAGCCGGCGGGCGGTGTCGGCCAGGGCGCGGTCGGTGTCGGTGGGGACGGGCGCGGCGTCGCGGCTGCCGCGGACCAGCGCGGTGGTCAGCCGGCCGGGTGCGGCGAGCATGTCGGCCGTGGTGGCGCCCTTGGTGCAGAGCCGTCCGGCGTTGGCGGGGTGGTCCTTGTCGCCGGTCGCCTTGAGGACGCGGCGTCGGCCGTCGGGGCCCGTGGCGATGTCGAGGAGCATGCCGCAGCCGACACCGCAGTAGGAGCAGACGGTCCGCACCTGGGCGGCGTCGGCCCGCGGGGTCGGCGTGGGGTGTTTCGTCACCGAGGGCCTCTCTGTGGAACCGGTCGGACCCCGACGGTAGGCAACGCCCGTTACATCCGTGTCAACCGGGCCGATCATGATCGGTAACGCTGGTCACACACAAGTGCCGGGCCGTGTGTGAGCATCCCGCTCCGCCCCGTGAGGGCGGGGAAATTCGGCTGTGGGTGGGGGTGAGTGTGTCAGGGTACGGACCGCCCCGTCCACGCGACCTGGGGTTCTCCATGGACGTACCGCCCCGGCCGGCCCCCCTGCTCGACCAGTTCGACTTCGCGCGGGAGCGGCTGACGCGGCGGATGGCCGGGCCGTTCGTGGACAGCGGCAACGGCACGGACGTCGAGGTGGTTCCGCTGACGGACGAGGAGTACCTCTGGGAGCCGGTCCCGGGGTGCTGGTCCGTGCGCCGCCGTGCGGAGGGGGCGGGGCCGCGCGCGACGGCCTTGACCGGTGTCGGTGAGTGGGGCCGGGACACGGCTCCCGCGCCGCACCCCGCGCCGCCGCCGTTCACGACCATCGCCTGGCGGCTGTGCCACCTCAGCGAACTGCCGGCGCTACGGGCGGACCACACCGCGGACAGCCACCGGCTGACCCGCGACGACTACGAGAGTCGCGGCGACGCAGACCACGGCGATCGCGGCCTTCGAGGCCGGCGCGCGCCTGGCGGGAGGCCCTGCTCGCGACGGACGACACGGTGCTCGACACGGTGGGGCACAGCACGTATCCGCACGGCAGCGACCCGGAGGATCCGTTCGTGGACAGCGTCTGGTGGGTCAACCGGGAGCTGCCGCACCACGGGGCCGAGATCGCGCTGATCCGTGATCTCCACCGGGCGCGGCGGGCCTGACGGCTCCCTGGCGGGGCGTCCCCGCCCGTGGGACGATTCGTGTGAAGTGACGATGAACAACGTAAAGAGGGCGAAATGTCTGCCATCAAGGAAACCATCGACATTTCCCGTAGCCCCGCGGAGGTCTTCTCCTACGTCACCGACCCCACGCATCTGCCGGAGTGGCAGGAGAGCGCGGTCTCGGTCCGCCGGATCAGCGAGGCGCCCATCGCGGTCGGTTCGAAGGTCGCGGTGACGCGGCGGCTCGGGCGGCGCGAGTTCACCACCACGATGCAGGTCGTCGAGCTCGATCCGCCGCGGTACTGGCACGTGCACGGCATCGACGGACCGGTACGGGGCGATGTCCAGGGCACGATCGAGCCGCTCGGCACCGGCGAGCGCTCCCGCGTGACGCTCGCCGTCGACTTCGAGGGTCAGGGCATCGGGAAGGTCCTCGTCCCCCTCATGGTCCGGCCGCAGGCCCGGAAGGAGATCCCGAAGGACGAGGAGACCCTCAAGGTCATTCTCGAACGCGGCGTCACGCCCTGACGTCAGGGCGACGCACGCCACCGTGAGCCGCCACCGGAGAGGGCCACCGAGCCCCGCCCGGACAGGGCTGCCCGGACAAGGCCCGGACAAGACAGTCCCCGGTAGTCCGTCACCGTCGCTCCGGGTTCTCGGCCGTCGCCGAAAGCTCGGAGCCCGGGAGTTCTACCGGGGGCCTGGCCAGAGCCAGCGAGTGGGTCACGCGGGACGGTGAACGTCTTCACCGTCGAGTGCGGCTCGCTCTGGTTTTCTGGTGTATTAGGAATTTTCCTCCGTATTCGCCCTACGTCAAGACCCCCAGGCCTCGAACTCGTAGATTCGTGCGGCGGCGTCTCCGGTCTGGGTCGGCCGGGTGATCTCCAGACGGATGTGGCGGGCCGTGAGGGTCACCGGATGGGTGGTGGTCGCCGCGGTGTTGCCGGTGACGGTGGCGGCGGTGACCCAGGGGTCGGCGGTGGAACCCCGGACCTTGATCGTGAAGTCGCGGGTGTTCCAGGCGGTGTCCTCACCGCCGGCGCCCGCGTGCCGCACCACGAAGCGGTTGAGGGTACGGGGCGAGCCGAGGTCGGCCTCCAGCCACTTGGCGGTCGTCGTCGTGCACCACTTGTCGGCGTTGCCACCGGAGACGCTGCCGTTGACCGCCTTGGCCGGGGTCTCGGCGGCGTTGCACTGGCCGGACGCGGTGGCGGGGCGGTTCAGCGCGAGATTCGCGTCGGTGGCGCTCGACCAGGCGACGGTGGTCGTGGCGGCGGGCGAGCGACCGTACTCGGTGGAGACGGCCTCGATGTCGAGCGTGGTCGCGCTCTCCGACCCCACCCGGTCGAGCCGGGAGACGAAGTAGGCGTCGTTCGGCGTGCCGCCGAGGAAGGTGCGGGTGCCGTCGGCGTTGCGCCGGAACACCTCGTAGTGGTGCACGGAGCCGGCCGCGGACGCCGGAGCCGTCCAGGACAGCCGCAGTGACTTCCGGGTGGGGCTGACGTCGGTGGTGCCGAGCACGGTGACACCGGTCGGGGCCGCCGTGCGGTCCACCGTCCCGTCGTAGACGGCGATCTGGCCCACCCTCACGTCGTAGGAGGGGACGGAGCCGGAGACCCGCAGGCCGATCTGGGCGATGGTCCGGCCGTTGTGGGCGGACAGGTCGAGGGTCTTGCGCTCCCAGCCGGTGGTGGCGGTGGAGCCGAGGTCGAGCGTGGTGAAGGTGGTCGGCGCGTCGGTGAAGGAGACGGCGGCCTGAAGGCGGGTGGGGCCCGCGGTGGGGGTCTTGACGACCATGGACAGCTTGGTGTCGGCGGCGACCGGAAGCCTCGTCTGGTACAGCC
This sequence comes from Streptomyces sp. NPDC006551, assembly GCF_040611675.1. Classification (NCBI taxonomy): domain Bacteria; kingdom Bacillati; phylum Actinomycetota; class Actinomycetes; order Kitasatosporales; family Streptomycetaceae; genus Streptomyces; species Streptomyces sp. NPDC006551. The sequence goes on along the minus strand of NZ_JBEXOT010000002.1, from coordinate 290,650 downwards.
GGACGGTGTTGACGGCGTCGAGGGTGCCGGTCAGACGCAGCGAGGAGCCACCCTCGTAGGCGTCGGTGAAGTCGATCGACGGAGTGAGGCGGGTCCCCGTGGAGCTGACCAGCCAGCGGTAGGTGGGCGGCACGTCCTGGAGCGAGAGGTTGTTCCACCCGGACGACGAGACCCGTACGCCCGCCGAGTGGAAGAAGTCGCCCTGCCCGGCGCCGAAGGAGGTGACGAACGGTTTGGCGGTGACGGCGGACGACTCGGGGACGTAGTGGGCGAGGCCCTTCCAGGCGGAGGTCGTGGTGGTGTCGGACGGGTCGCCGTTGGCTCCGACCCAGTAACGCGCCTCGCGGGCGTGGGAGTCGGCCCGGCCGGCGGAGGAGGTGTGGGTCCACTCGGGGCGGTAGATGCCGAGGGAGGTGACGTGCGGCTTCCCGGCGGGGAAGACCGAGCCCCAGGGGACGGAGGTGTTGTAGCCGTTCGCCTCGGTGTCGATGCCGGAGAACAGCTCGTACTCACTGCGGCCGAGGCTCCGGGCGAGGGTACGGGAGGAGTCGAGGCCCGAGGCGCTCCAGCCGAAGTCGAGGAACATCGAGTCGGAGGTGCGCCGCGTTCCTTCCTGGAGGAAGGAGTCGTTGGCGGAGGTGAGGGCGTCCTGCCAGCTCACCGCGCCCGACTCGGTCATCGCGTCGTACCACATGAACTCGACAGGGCCGAGGCCGCGGGCGTAGCGCATCTCCTCGCGCAGTTCGGTCGCCAGGGCGGCGTCACCGCCCGCGGTCTCCTGGTTGATGAACCAGCCGTCGAAGCCGTAGTACTGGGCGACCTGCGCGAGCTTGTCGGCGACCGGGTACCTGCCGCCCGACTTCTGGGCGAAGTCCCGGACCCACTGGATCTGGCCGCCGTAGGCGGTGGGCGGGAAGAACACGGTGCCGTAGACCTTGACGCCGTTGCGGTGGGCGGCGTCGATGACGGTCGCGTTCGGGGCCAGGATCAGGCCCTCACCGGCGGAGCCGCCCCAGAAGACCAGCTTGTCGATGTACTGCCAGTGGCCGAAGGCGTAGTAGTGGGGGTTGTCCGAGCCCTGGGAGGGGTTGTTCGAGGTGGGGCCGAAGGAGACGAGGGAGGCGATCTTCCCCTCGCCCGGGCGGGCGTTGGCGTTGGCCTTCAGGGCGGGGTCGGAGACGCGCGGCCGGCAAGGGGACGCGGGAGCGGTTGAACCGCGCGTCGGGGTCGGTGGCCGGGTCCCAGTTCAGGAGGGTGTTCGGGTGCCAGTACGAGGCGTAGGGCTGGTCGCCCGCGGCCTGCACCGCGGCGCGTGCCTGGGGCGTGAAGGGGGTCAAGGGGGTGAGGCCGAGCAGGGCGGCGATCAGCGCCGCGCACAGCAGGAGGGGAAGGTGTCGTCTCATCCGATGCTCCGGTCCAGCGGGAGGGTGGGGGTGCTGGGCGTGCTGGAGGTACTGGTGGTGCGGATGACGCGAATGACGCGATGCACGTGGTGCGTGGCTGTGCCGTGTCGGCGCTCGGCCGGCCGGGGCCCTGATCGGTCGGGCCTCGGCCGAGGCCCGGTCGGCCCGAGACTCCGAGACGGCCCGGCCGACCGTCGGTCGCGGCCGTGACCGGCCGAGCCGCCCGGTCCTGCCTGGGCCGGTCCGGTCGGCCGTTCCGCACCCGGCGAGGCGTGCGCGATCTCCGCGTGGAACCGGCCGTCTCGCCCCGGGAGGCTAAACGGCTTTAGTTGACCGGGTCAAGAGGCCGGTGGCGCCGTGCTCTCGCGGACCGTGAGCCGCGGCGTGGGGTTCTTGATGTCGCCCACGTCCGCCGGGTCGTCGACGACCGCGAGGAGCGCCCGCGCGACCTGCTCGCCCAGCGCGAAGGTGTCGCGGGACAGCGCGGTGAGCGAGGGATGGACGATCCGGGCGAGCGCGGAGTCGTCGAAGGACACGATCGACAGCTCGCCCGGCACCGCCACGCCCATCTCGGTGGCCACCCCGAGTCCGGCGACCGCCATCACGTCGCTGTCGTAGATGATCGCCGTGGGCCGCTGGGGCCGGGCGAGCAGCGCCCGGGTGGCGGCCGCGCCCTCGGCGTCGCTGAAGTCCGTCGGCAGTGACACGGCCTCGGTGAGACCGAGGCGGCGGGCGCTGTCCCGGACGGCGCGGATGCGGCGCTGGGTGTGCTGGAAGGCCGGGAGTCCGGCGAGGTGGGCGATCCGGCGGTGGCCGAGCGCGGCGAGGTAGTCGACGATCGACACCATCGCCTCGCGGTCGTCCGCCCAGACGCTGGGCAGCCGGCCGTGCCGGCCGGGCCCGCCGATCACCATCGCGGGGACGCCGAGCTCCTCGAGGACGGGGATCCGGGGGTCGCGCACCTGGAGATCGACCAGGACGAAGCCGTCGACCCGGTGTTCGGAGGTCCAGCGGCGGTACACGTCGATCTCGGCGGCCGTGTCCTCGACGACCAGGAGCTGCAGCGCCGTACCGCGCGTCGAGAGTCCGGCCTGCAGACCGCTCAACAGCTGGCTGAAGAACGGTTCCAGACCGATGGTCCGGGCCGGTCTGGCGATGACCAGCCCGACCGCTCCGGCCCGCGCCCCGCCCAGCGCGCGTGCGGCGCTGTGCGGGCGCCAGTTCATCTCCTCGGCGACGCGCAGGATCCGCTCCCTGGTCGCCTCGCTGACCCCCGGCCGTCCGTTCAGCGCGAACGACACCGCGCCCTTGGACACGCCGGCCCGCCGGGCGATGTCGGCGATCGTCGGTCTGCCCACGCAGCGCCCCTTCCGTCCACGCGCGTCCTTCGCACTCCCTTGACAGCGGAGTCTAGCCGGAGCATAGTCCCCCATCGCTAGACCGGTTTAGTAGCGCTGCTTCCCTCCGTCAGAACAGACCGGGAGACCTTTCAGATGCGTAGAAGCCACTGGATACGGATGGCCGTGGCCGCGGTCGCGGCGGCGACGCTGGCGGGCTGCGGCCTCGGCGACCCGAGCGGCACCGACGGCGGGGACGCGGCCGGCGGCGGCGAGGTGAAGGGCAAGGTCTCACTCCAGACGTGGGCCCTGAAGCCGAAGTTCACCGCGTACATGGAGGGCGTGATCGACGCCTTCGAGAAGAAGCACCCCGGTGTCCAGGTCGAGTGGCTCGACCAGCCCGGCGAGGGCTACTCCGAGAAGGTGCTCAGCCAGGCGGCCGGCGGGAGCCTCCCCGACGTGGTCAATCTGCCGCCGGACTTCGCCCTGCCGCTGGCGAAGCGGAGCATGCTGCTCGACGTGGCCGCGGCGGACCCGAAGCTGGCGGCCGACTACGTCGAAGGCGGCATCGACGCCTACCGCTTCGCCGGGCACACCGGCGTCTACGGCTACCCCTGGTACCTCAACACCGACGTCAACTACTGGAACTCCGAGCTGTTCACCCGCTACGGCCTGGACCCGAAGAAGCCCCCGGCCGACCTGGACCAGCTGATCAACGCGGCCAGGACCGTCAAGCGGAAGTCCGACGGCTCGGTGTACCTGATGAGCCGCAAGCCCGGACTGATGGACTTCGCCAACGCCGGGGTGAAGCTCATGTCCGACGACGGCAAGAGCTTCACCTTCAACACCCCCGAGGCCGCCGCGCTGCTCGACAAGTACCGCGCGGCGTTCAAGGAGGGGCTGCTCCCCCAGGACGTGCTGACCGAGACCTACGCCGGGAACACCAAGCTGTTCAACTCCGGGACCGCCGCCTGGACCACCGCCGGCGCCAACTACATCACGTCCCTGGCGACCGACAACCCGAGCCTCGCCCCGAAGGTGGTCTCCTCCCCCGCCATGGGCACCCCCCCGCTGTACGTCCAGGGCCTGTCGGTCGCGAAGACCACGAAGAACCGGGCCACCGCCCTGGCGCTCGCCCGTTGGGTGACCAACGCCGAGAACCAGGCCGCCTTCGCCCACCTCACCAGCATCTTCCCCTCGACGAAGGCCTCGTCCGGCGACGCCTTCTTCAGCAGGAGCGACGGAACCAACGCGGGTGACGCCAAGGTCACCGCCTTCACCTCGCTCGCCGGCGCCCGGATGCTGGAGCCCGTGCAGGCCAACGACGCGATCAAGACGGTCGTCAACCAGCAGATCGCGCTCGCCCTGAACGGCCAGGCCGGCTCCAAGGAGGCGCTGGACACGGCGGTCGCCCGCTGCAACCAGATGCTGAAGGACTGAGAACCGGCCCCCGTGCGGACGGGCCCGCCGTCCGCACGGCCGCTCCCTGCCAGGAAGGCCCGCACCCATGACGCACCGGCGCTGGTTCACCCCGTGGCTGCTCGCCGGGCCGGCCGTGGTCTGGCTCGCCGTCTTCAACCTGTGGCCCGCGGTCAACACGGTGATCCTGTCGTTCACCAACGCCAAGCCGCTCGGCGGCGGACACTTCACCGGGCTCGACAACTACGAACGTGCCCTGAACGACGAGCAGTTGATCGACGCGCTGATCAACAGCATCGTCTATCTGCTCGTCTGTCTGCCGCTGCTCACCCTGCTGCCCCTCCTCCTCGCCCTGCTCGTGGCGAAGAAGCTGCCCGGCATCACCTTCTTCCGTACCGCGTTCTACACCCCGGTCGTCGCCTCCGCCGTCGTGGTCGCGCTGATCTGGGGCTGGGTCCTCGACGAGCGCGGCCTGCTCAACGGTCTGCTCGGACAGCTCGGCCTGGCGGACCGGCCGGTCTCCTTCCTCACCGACCGCTGGCTGCTGCTGTTCAGCGCGATCGGCCTCACCGTGTGGAAGGGCCTGGGCTACTACATGGTCATCTATCTGTCCGCGCTCGGGAACGTCGGCCGCGAGCTGCACGAGGCGGCCGCCGTCGACGGTGCGTCGGCCGTCCGCCGCTTCTGGCACGTCACCCTGCCCGGCGTACGCCCCGCCATGATGCTGGTCTCCGTACTGATCTCGGTGTCCGCCCTGCGGGTCTTCTCCGAGCTGTACGTCCTGTCCGACGGCACCGGCGGCCCGGGCGGCCGCGACATGTCGGTGGTCATGCTCATCCAGATGTACAGCCGAGGCTTCACCGGTCACATCGGCTACGCCTCCGCCCTCAGTCTGCTGCTCTTCGCGATCACCGTCGGCCCGATGCTGCTCCTCGCGCGGCTGAACCGGAAGGGGGTCTGACCGTGGCCCGGAGCTTCAACACCCCCTCGCCGGCCGAGAAGGCGGTGCGCTACGCCCTGCTCGCGCTGGTCCTGCTGCTCACCGTCGGGCCGTTCCTGTGGCAGCTGTCGACCTCCCTCAAGGGCCCCGGCGAGGACGTCTTCTCCCGTACGCCCGACTTCCTCCCCCAGGACCCGACCTTCGCCAACTACGGCAAGGTGGCCGACACCATCCCGGTGTGGACCTACGCGGCGAACTCCCTGGTGGTGGCGGCCGTCGCGGTGGTCGGCAACGTGGTGGGCGCCACCCTCGCCGGTTTCGCGCTGTCCCGGCTGCGTTTCCGGGGCGTGCGGCTGGTCCTCGGCCTCTTCCTGGCCACGCTCGTCCTGCCCGGCGAGGTCACGATCGTCTCGCAGTACGTGACCATCCGCAGCCTCGGTCTGACCGACACACTGCTCGGCGTCGCCCTGCCCGGTGCCATCGCGATGCTCAACGTGCTTCTGATGTACACCGCGTTCCAGGCGATCCCGCCCGATCTCGACGCGGCCGCCCTGGTCGACGGCGCCACCGTCTGGCAGCGGCTGATCCATGTGGGGCTGCCGAACGTACGGGGCATGCTCAGCGTCGTCGTGATCTTCACGTTCATCGGCGCCTGGGACGACTTCCTCTGGCCTCTGATCGTCCTCAACGACCCCGGCCGTTACACCCTCACAGTGGGACTGCAGTACCTCAACGGCACGTTCTCCGCCAACCCCCGGCTGATCGCCGCCGGCACCATGATCGCCTTCCTGCCGATCGTCGCCGTCTTCGCCGCGCTCCAGCGGTTCTTCTTCAAGGGCGTCGAGGAGGGCGCGGTCAAGGGATGACCCCACTCAGGAAGGATCCGACGCACCCATGACCACCCCTCAGGGCAACCCCGCCGGACCCGGCCACCGGGCCGCCGTCCCGCGCTTCGGCGTCAACTACACGCCCAGCGAAGGCTGGTTCCACCACTGGCTCGACTTCGACCTCGACGCCGTCCGGGCCGACCTGGACTCGATCGCCGCTCTCGGCATGGACCACATCCGGGCGTTCCCGCTCTGGCCCGTCTTCCAGCCGAACCGGACCCTGATCCGCCCGCGCGCGGTCGAGCAGCTGGTGCGGCTGGTCGACGCGGCGGCCGAGCGCGGCCTCGACGTCGCCGTCGACGGACTCCAGGGTCACCTCTCCAGCTTCGACTTCCAGCCCTCCTGGACCGTCACCTGGCATCGGCGGAACATCTTCACCGACCCCGAGGTGCTCGACGGACAGGCCGCCTATCTGCGCGCTCTCGCCTCGGCGCTCGCGGACCGGCCGGGCTTCCTGGGCATGACGCTGGGCAACGAGATCAACCAGTTCTCCGGCGACCCGCATCCCGATCCGGACCGGATCACCCCCGGCCAGGCGGAGAGCTGGCTGCGCCGGATGCTGGCGGCGTGCGAGGAGGGCGCCCCGGGCCGCACGCATCTGCACGCCGCCTACGACGCCGCCTGGTATCTCGACGGCCATCCCTTCACACCGGCCCACGCCGCCCGGCTCGGCGCCGCGACCGCCGTGCACTCGTGGGTCTTCAACGGCACCGCGCAGCGCTACGGCCCCGACTCCTTCGCGACCGGTCAGCACGCCGCGTACATGATCGAGCTGTCCAAGGCCTGGGCCGAGGACCCGGACCGGCCGGTCTGGCTGCAGGAGGTGGGCGCACCCGCCCCGCACATCGCCGCCGAGCGGGCCGCGGACTTCACCCGTACGACGGTCGCCGCCGCGCTCGACTGTCCGGATCTGTGGGGCGTCACCTGGTGGTGTTCCCACGATGTGGACCGATCGCTCGCCGACTTCCCCGAACTCGAGTACAGCCTGGGCCTGTTGACCACCGGACGTGAGGTGAAGCCGGCCGGGCGGGCGCTCGCGCGGATGGTGGCCGAGCTGCGGACACGCGACCACCGGCCCCGGCCGCGTACGACGGCGCTGGTCCTCGACCTCCCCGACGAGGCCCCCGAACGTTCGGCCTGCGCGCCGGGCGGGGTGTTCTTCGAGGCGTTCATGCGCCTGGCCGCCGACGGTGCCAGGCCGACGGTCGTGCTGGCCTCGCACGCCGCGGACCACGACCATCTCATCGGACGCGGCATCACCGAGACGGTCACGGTCGACGACGTCGTCCGGGCCTGACCACCTTTCCACGTGAGGGAGCGACTGCCATGCACGACGACCGCAGCCTGATCGAGTCCCGCCTCAAGCGCGTCCTCGACGAGCGCGTCCGGCCGGCGATCCATCCGGAGTCGGTGCCGCTCCAGGTCGGGATCTGGACCGCGCCCGACGAACCGGTGCCGGTGGCCGAGGGGCTCGCCGCCCCGCGGACGCCGATCGCCGTGGGCGACGTCTGGGGCGCGCCCTGGGGTACGAGCTGGCTCACCGTGTCGGGCACGGTGCCGGCGGCCTGGGCGGGCCGGACCGTCGAGGCCCTGATCGACCTCGGCTTCGACGCGAACATGCCCGGCTTCCAGTGCGAGGGGCTCGTCTACCGCCCCGACGGCTCTCCGGTGAAGGGGCTCAACCCCCGCAACCAGTGGGTACGGATCGCCGCACCGGCGGCCGGTGGCGAGGAGGTGCTGCTGCATGTGGAGGCGGCGTCCAACCCGGTGATCCTGGACTACCACCCCTTCCTGCCGACCGAGTTGGGTGACAAGGAGACGGCCGGCGACACCCCGCAGTACCGCCTGGCGCGGATGGATCTGGCGGTCTTCGACGAGACGGTGTGGCAGCTCGTGATGGATCTGGAGGTCCTCGGCGAGCTGATGGCGGAGCTTCCGGTGGAGGGGGCCCGCCGCTGGGACATCCTGCGGGCCGTCGAGCGGGCCCTGGACGCGATCGACCTCCAGGACGTGAACGGCACGGCCGCCGCCGCCAGGGAGCGGCTCGCGGACGTCCTCGCCTCGCCCGCCGAGCCGTCGGCGCACCGGATCAGCGCGGTGGGCCATGCCCACATCGACTCGGCCTGGCTGTGGCCGCTGCGCGAGACGGTACGGAAGGTGGCGCGGACCACCGCCAACATGACGGCGCTCCTGGAGGACGAGCCGGACTTCGTCTACACGATGTCGCAGGCCCAGCAGTACGCGTGGATCAAGGAGCACCGGCCCGAGGTGTACGCGCGGGTGAAGAAGGCGGTCGCGGACGGCCGGTTCGTCCCGGCCGGCGGGATGTGGGTCGAGTCGGACACGAACATGCCCGGCTCGGAGGCGATGGCCCGTCAGTTCGTGCACGGCAAGCGGTTCTTCCTGGAGGAGTTCGGGGTCGAGAACGAGGAGGCGTGGCTGCCCGACACCTTCGGCTTCGCCGGCGGCCTGCCGCAGATCATCAAGGCGGCGGGCTCCAAGTGGCTGCTCACGCAGAAGATCTCGTGGAGTCAGGTCAACACCTTCCCGCACCACACCTTCTGGTGGGAGGGCATCGACGGGACGCGGATCTTCACGCACTTCCCGCCGATCGACACGTACAACTGCTCGATGCGGGGCAAGGAGATCGCGCACGCCGCCCGCAACTTCAAGGACAAGGGGCGGGCCCGGCACTCGATCGCCCCGACCGGCTGGGGGGACGGGGGCGGCGGCACGACACGGGAGATGATCGCGAAGGCCGCGCGGCTGAGGGATCTGGAGGGCTCGGCGCGGGTGCGCTGGGAGCGGCCGGCCGAGTTCTTCGCCAAGGCGGAGGCGGAGTACCCCGACGCCCCGGTGTGGGTGGGCGAGTTGTATCTGGAGCTGCACCGGGCGACGCTGACCAGCCAGGCGAGGACCAAGCAGGGCAACCGGGCGAGCGAGAACCTGCTACGGGAGGCCGAACTGTGGGCCGCCACCGCCGCCCTGCGGGCCGGCTTCCCCTACCCGTACGAGGAGTTGGACCGGATCTGGAAGACGGTGCTGCTGCACCAGTTCCACGACATCCTGCCGGGCTCCTCGATCGCCTGGGTGCACCGTGAGGCGGAGCGGACGTACGCGGCGGTCGCCGAGGAGCTGACCGGCATCGTGGAGCGCGCCCAGCGGGCGCTCGCCGGCGACGGCGGGGCGGGTGGCGAGGTGGTCTTCAACGCGGCCCCGCACGAGCGCTCCGGGGTTCCGGCAGGTGGGGCCCGCAGGGCCGTCGAGGCGCCCGGCGACTGCACCGTGGAGTCGGCGCCGGACGGCGGGCACGTGCTCTCCAACGGGCTGCTGCGGGTCGGCGTGGACGCGCGGGGTCTGGTGGTGTCGGTGGTCGACCTCGCCGACGGGCGGGAGACGATCCCGCCCGGCGCGGCCGCGAACCTGCTGCAGATCCACCCGGACTTCCCGAACATGTGGGATGCCTGGGACGTCGACCAGTTCTATCGCAACACGGTCACGGATCTGACCGAGGCCGACGAGGTGACGGTCGTCGCCGACACCCCGGGGTCGGTGTCGGTCCGCGTGACCCGTTCCTTCGGCGCCTCGCGGGCGGTGCAGACGCTCACGCTCACCGCCGGGGCCAAGCGGCTCGACCTGGACACCGAGGTGGACTGGCACGAGACGGAGAAGTTCCTCAAGGCCGCGTTCCCGCTCGACCTCCACACCGACCGCTACGCCGCCGAGACCCAGTTCGGCCATCTGCACCGCCCCACCCACACCAACACCAGCTGGGAGGCGGCCAAGTTCGAGGCCTGCAACCACCGTTTCGTCCATCTGGAGGAGCCGGGCTGGGGAGTCGCGCTCGTCACCGCCTCCACCTACGGCCACGACGTCACCCGGACCGTGCGGCCCGAGGACCGGGGCACCACGACGACCGTACGGATCTCCCTGCTGCGCGCCCCGCGCTTCCCCGACCCGCACACGGACCAGGGTGTGCACCGTTTCCGTCACGCGCTGGTCCCCGGCGCGGCCATCGGCGACGCCGTCCGCGAGGGCTACCGCGTCAACCTGCCCGAGCGGCGGGTGCCCGGTGACGCCGATGTCGTCCCGCTCGTCGCCCTGGACGACGACGCCGTGGTGGTCAGCGCCGTGAAGCTCGCCGACGACCGCAGCGGGGATCTGGTCGTCCGTCTCTACGAGTCCCGGGGCGGGCGCGCGCGGGCCCGGCTCACCACCGCGCTCCCCGGATTCGACGGCGTGGAGGTCTGCGACCTCCTGGAGCGCCCGCTCGCCGACCCGGCCGGGGAGGGCGCGCGGGTCGTGGACGGCGCCGTGGAGCTGCGGCTGCGCCCCTTCGAGCTCCTCACTCTGCGTTTCGCCCGCTCGGCGGCCGCGCGGTGACCCCGGGCGGGTGCGGGGAGTCGAACCGGACGTCATGAGCCCGGCGCCGGCCGCCACCCGCCGGGTGCGGGTGGTCCGGCGCCGGTTCGGCAAGGACGTGCTCCCGCTCGCCCCGGTCCGTGTGCGGCCAGAGTCGTACGGCGGCGACGGCCCCGGCGAGGGCGACCGCGGTGAGCACGGCGGCCGAGGCCGGCAGGCCGGCACGCGCGGCCGTCCACCCGGCGAGCGGATAGGTGAGCAGCCAGCAGGCGTGCGTGAGGGAGAACCGGGCGGCGAACAGGGCGGGAAGGTCGGCCGCGCGCGCCGAGCGGCGCAGCAGACGTCCGCCGGGGGTGAGGACGGCCGAGGCAGCGGCCCCGAGGATCAGCCAGGCGGCCGGCAGGGCGGGCCAGGACCAGGCGGCGTCGCTCCGGCGCAGGCCGAGCGGGAGGAGGGCGAGGACGGCCGTCTGGACGAAGGCGGCGGGCAGCATGAGGCTCCGCTCGGCGATCCGGTCCAGGGCGCGGGGTACCAGCAGCGCCACGATCATGGAGCCCGCGCCGTACGCGCCCAGGGCGAGGGAGACGTCGGCGGCGGAGCGTCCGAGGGTGTCGCGTACCAGGACGACGGTGTTGACGAGGACCATCGCCCCGCCGGCGGCGACGACCAGGTCGAGTGCGAGGAGAGCGCGCAGCCGCGGGGTGGCGAGGAAGAGCCGGGTGCCGAAGGAGGCTCTGGCGTACAGGCCGCCGGTGCGCTCGACGGGTCCCGGTCTCGGGAGCAGGACGGAGAGGACGAGGGCGCCCGAGGCGAGGAAGCCGAGGGCCGTTCCCGCGAAGAGCCAGTCGTAGGCGAACCAGGTCAGCAGGGCGGCGGCCAGGGCCGGACTGAGGACGTTCTCCAGGTCGTGGGCGAGCCGTGAGAGCGACAGGGCGCGGGTGTAGTCGCGCTCGTCGGGCAGGACGTCGGGAAGGGTGGCCTGGAAGGTGGGGGTGAAGGCGGCGGACGCGGCCTGGAGCAGCAGGATCAGGGCGTAGATCTGCCACACCTGGGTGACGAACGGCAGGGTGAGGGCGGCCGCCGCGCGGATCAGGTCCGTCGAGACGAGGAGCGCCCGCCGGGGTACGCGGTCGGCGAGCGCGCCGATCACGGGTGCGATGCCGACGTACGCGGTCATCTTGAGGGCCAGGGCGGTGCCGAGTACCGCGGAGGCGTCGGCGCCCGCGAGGTCATGGGCGAGCAGGCTGAGCGCGACCGTCGCGAGGCCGGTGCCGGCCAGGGCGACGACCTGGGCGGTGAGGAGACGCCGGTACGTACGGTGGCGCAACACGGTCGGCATGGGCCCGCCCCTCGCTCGGCTACGGGATGCTCACCACCGTAGCCGACATGTGCACGCTTGCGCACATGTAGATACCTGGGTCGACGCGGGAGGGCGTCAGTCGTGCCAGGGCTCCCCGGTCACCTGATGGTCCGCGTGACTGATCGCCTCGACCACCAGCCGCCGCATGTGTCCGTCCGGCAGCGTGTAGACCACCCGCCGCCCGTCCTTGCGGTGCTGGACGAGGCCGCCGAGCCTCAGCTTGGCCAGATGCTGACTGACGGCTGGGCGCGCCGCGCCGCACGCCGCGGCGAGGGCGGTGACATCCGACTCCCCCCGGGTCAGCAGCCACACCAGATGCAGCCGGGTCGGGTCCGCGAGCAGCGCGAACACCCCGGCCGCGGCGGCGAGCTCCGGGGCGCCGGGGGTGCGCTGGTGCGCACCGGTGGCGGTCGGGGATCCCTCGGGTTCGGACATGCGCCCATCGTAGGCGCGGCCCAAGGGGGCGTCCGCCGCACGCGAAAGCCCCGCCCCCTGGCACTGCGCACCGGGGGGCGGGGCTCAAGGACACGCTCAGAGCTTGTGCATGCCCTTGTAGGGGCTCAGGATGCGGAGCCGGCTGGCACCGAAGTCGACGAGCAGAGCACCCGTCGTCTCCTGGCCGATAACCGTCCCCAGACCGTGACGATCATGGGACACGCGGTCGCCGACGGAGAAATCCTTGATCACGGGGTCGGAAGGGGCCGCAAAGGGGCTGGTGGGCAGGTGGCGCCGGGGCGCGGATCGGTTTGTCATCGTGAGGCCAGTATGCGCCGCCGGGGCCACCGAGGAACAGTCTCGAACGCTCGACCGATGCACCTGGCCGCGCAGTCCGCCGCCTGAAGGTCGTCCGGAGGACGACTCGCGTTCACCTCGGCTCCATCTCGTGCTCCGCGCTCTCGGTGATCATCCTTGCACCGGGCCGCCGGTGTGCGCCGCGGCCGTTCATCCGCGTCGGTCCGCACGGGATCACGCGCGTACACCCCAGGGGGACACGGTGCAGCTCCGAGGCAGGGGACGGGCCAACCGCTGGAGGAGGGTGGCGACCGCCGTGGCCGGAACACTGCTGGTCGCGGCCTGTGGCGCGGGCGGCTCCGACGGCGACGGCAGGCCCTCGGCCGCGGAAGCCGTACCGGACATCGAGTGCGCCGCGTCCGGCAAGGTGCGCGGCTCCGGGTCCTCGGCGCAGCAGAACGCGATGAAGCGGTGGATCCAGCAGTACCAGCGGGCGTGCGCGGGGGTGGAGGTCGCCTACAACCCGCTCGGATCGGGAGCGGGCGTCGCCCAGTTCCAGCGCGGCGCCACCGCGTTCGGCGGCACGGACGAGGCGCTGAGCCGCCAGGACGTGGAGGAGAGCAAGGGCGTCTGCGACGGCGGGCGGGCGATCGACCTGCCCATGACCGGCGGCCCGATCGCCATCGGCCACAATGTGCCGGGGGTGAGCGGCCTGGTGCTCGACGCCCCGACCCTCGCCCGCCTCTTCGACGCCCGGATCACCCGCTGGAACCATCCGTCGATCCAACGCCTCAACCCGGGGACGGCGTTGCCGGATCTGCCCGTGGTCCCGGTCCACCGCGCCGACGACTCCGGCACCACCCAGAACCTCACCGCGTATCTCAAGGCCGCGGCCCGGAAGTCCTGGCCGTACCCGGCGGGCAAGAAGTGGCAGGCCAGGGGCGGTCAGTCGGGGACCGGTTCGGACGGCGTCGCCGGCACGGTGGCCCAGACCGAGGGCGCGATCGGCTACTTCGAGCTGTCCTTCGCCGTCAAGCGGGGGATCGACACCGTACGCATCGCCACGGGCGCGTCCGAACCCGTCGCACCGAGCACCGAGAGCGCCTCGGCGGGCATCGCCGAGGCCGAAGTCGCCGGTGAGGGCGGGGACCTGGCCCTGAACCTGGACTACAGGACCTCGGCCGAAGGCGCGTACCCGATCGTGCTGGTGACGTACGAGATCGTCTGCGACACCGGCAACGATCCGGAGACGCTTCCCGCGTTGAAGTCCTTCCTCTCCTACACCGCCGGCGAGGACGGGCAGCGGCTGCTTCCCTCGATCCACCACGCGCCGCTGCCCGACTCCGTGGCGGCTCAGGTCCGAGAGGTCGTCAGCACGCTGTCCTGAGCGGGGAAGCGCGCGAGGATCGCGTACGTGGCGGACGCGACGGCGATGCCCGCCGGCAGGGACAGGTCGACCCCGCCCAGGGCACTCGCGACCGGGCCGGTGTAGAGGGTGTCCACACAGAGGGCGGCGGCGGTCGCGCCCGCCACGACGGCGACGGCACCGGCCCAGTGGACACCGGCGCTGTACCAGAAGCGGCTGCCGGGCGTCTCGTCCGTGAGCGCGGGCCCGTCGTAGCGGTTGCGGCGCAGCAGGATGTCGGTGGCGTAGACGGCCATGCTGGGGCCGAGCAGGACGACCGTCAGCTGGAGGACGCTGCTGACGGTGTCCAGGAAGTCGGAGACGAGCAGGGCGTAGAGGGTGAGGGAGACGGCCACGACGCCGTCGACCAGGACGCTGAGGGTGCGGCGGATGCGGATGCCGACGGCCTGGAGGGCCAGGCCGGCGCTGTAGGCGGTCAGGGCGTTGAGGGAGATCGTGCCCACCACCAGGGAGAGCGGGAACAGGGGCGTGAACCAGCTGGGCAGGATCTCCTCCAGCGCGGTCTGCGGATCGCTCATGTCGACCGCGGTCGCGGCGAACGCGCCCAGGGAGCAGACGACGACGCTGGGCAGGAAGCCGCCGAGGGCGGTCCACCCGAGGACCGCCCTCGGCGCTGCCGTACGGGGCAGATAGCGGGAGAAGTCGGCGCTGGTGGTGTACGAGAGCGGCCCGGCGGCGATCAGGGTGACCCCGGCGACCAGGGTCGCCCAGAGATCGATGCCGGTCAGCGGCTCGGCGGGCGTGTACCCGAAGTCGGCGTGCCCGAGGACGCCGACGGCGACGACGGCGAAGGCGGCGGTCAGGGCCAGCGTGATCGGGAGGTAGAGCTTCACGATCACGGCGTGCCCGAAGACGCTGATGGTCAGGGTGAGCGCGGCGATGGCCACCACGACGGCGACCTTGACGCCGTCGCCGGCCGGGACCCCGGCCCTCTCGACGAGGGAGAAGGCGGCGACCGCGGCGGCGGCGAGGTTGAGGGCGAAGTAGCAGACGGAGATCGCCCAGCCGACGACGGCGTTGTTCACCCGGTTGCCGCGGACGCCGTACAGCGCCCGTGTGATCACTTCACTGGGCGTCCCCGAGGCCGGGCCGGAGACGGCGAGCAGTCCCGTCAGCACCCAGAAGAGGTTTCCGGCCACGATCACCCCGACGGCCTGCCACAGGCTCAGGCCCATGAGGACCAGGGCACCGCCGATCACCAGGCTCAGGTAGTTGACGTTGGCCGCCGCCCAGACGGCGAACAGGTCCCGGGGACGGCCGTGGCGTTCCCGGTCGGGAATGTGGTCAATGCCGTGCCGCTCGACGAGAACCGCCCGCTCCGAGGTCGACGGCGATCCGGAAACACCGAGATCGTCGGGGGCTTCGGAGGCTTGGGGCACGTCACGCGCGTCGGGAGCGTCGGAAGCGTCACGGGGGCCCTGGCGCGGGTCGGGAATCGTGGAAGCCATGCGGCCCTCCGGGTGCTCGTCGTACCACCTGCTTGCTTATTGGTCGCACACTCAATAGCATCCCGGGTATGTCGTCAAGCGTTCAGCGCAAGCGAATTCGGAAGTCACCGGCCGACCGACGTGCGGAGATCGTCGACGCGGCCGCCACCGTCGCCCTGACCGAGGGGCTGGAGTCCATCACCCTGCGGCGGATCGCCGAACAGCTCGATGTCCGCCCCGGGTTGATCAGCCACTACTTCCCCGCGGTGGAGGACCTGGTGGCCGAGGCGTTCGGCAGCGCCGCGACCGCCGAACTGGACCGCCTCATCCCGCCGGACCGCCCGGAGGGGTCCCCGACGGACCACCTCGCGCGCTTCTTCGCACACGCGACGGGAGAGGCGTACGACGACATCAGCCGGCTCTGGATCAACGCCCGGCACCTGAGCCGCTACCGGCCCGTCCTGCGCGACCGGGTCGGGGCGCAGGAGGCGGCGTGGCGCGGGCGCCTCGAGAGCCTGATCCGCGAGGGCGTCGAGCGCGGGGAGTTCCGTACGGACGACCCGTACGTGACCACCATTCAGATCCTGGTCGTCGTCGACGGCCTCGGCGCCCACGCCAACACGGACACCACCGGCCGGCCGGCCGCGGTGACGCGTATGGCCGTCACCACCGCGGAGCGCGAACTGGGCCTGCGCGACGGGACGCTCGCACCGGTCCCCACCCGGGCCGACGCGCCCGCCGATTCCGCCGCCCCCACCGACTGACCTGCCCGGAAAAGCCTTCAAGGAGCCGCTGTGCACCCCCGTCTCGTCCTGCTCTCCGCCCGCCTGCTCGACCCGGTCTCCGGCACGTTCCTGCCGGAGACCGCCCTGGCCGTGTCCGGCGGCCGGATCTCCGCCCTGGGCGACGACGGCGGGATACGGGCCCTCGCCGGCTCCTCGACGACGGTGATCGACCTCAAGGGGGCCGTCGTCACCCCCGGCCTGGTCGACGGGCACGTCCATCCTGTGTCGGGCGCCGAACTCACCCACGGCCTCGACCTGTCGGGCTGCGCCGACCTGGACGCGGTGCGCGAGGCGCTGGCCCGGGAGGCGCGGACCCTCCCGCCCGGTGCGTGGCTGCACGGCTGGGGCCTCGACCCGAACGTCTTCGGGGACCGGCCGGTCGAGTTCGCCCCCTTCGAAGCCGTGCTCGACGGCGTGCCGGCCCTCCTGCTGCTGTTCGACGCCCACTCCATGCTCGCCAGCCGACGCGCCCTCGAGCTGGCCGGCGTCGACGGGCCGCGCGTCTTCGACCAGGCCTCGGCCGCGGTGGTCTGCGATGCCGAGGGCAGGCCCACCGGGCTGCTCCTGGAGGACGCCGCGTGCGAGCTGGTGGAACGCGTCGCGCCGCAGCCGACCCGTGAGGAGCGCCGCGACCGGCTGGCGGCCGCCCTGCGCGGCATGGCCGCCGCGGGACTCACCGGCGGGCACGCCATGGACGCCAACGGGGACAGTCTCGCGCTCTACGCCGAACTCGACGCGGCCGGAGAACTGCCGTTGCGGCTACGGGTGGCTCCCTGGTGCCAGCCCGGCACCGACGCCGACGGGCTGCGCGCGCTCGTCGAGCAGCAGGGCGCCGGCGGCGCGCTGTGGCGCACCGAGGGCGTGAAGCTCTTCATGGACGGCACCATCGACAACGGCACCGCCTGGCTCGAACGCCCCGACCGCCACGGCGAGTCCACCCACGCCTTCTGGCCGGACCCCGCGGAGTACACCCACATCGTCGGTGAACTCCACCGGGCCGCCGTGCCCACCGCCACCCACGCCATCGGTGACGCCGCCGTCCGCCATGTTCTCGACTCCGTCGAGAAGGCTTTGGCCACCGGGGTCGGAGGGGGCACCGGCCGCCCGGTCAGGCACCGGGTCGAGCACATCGAGACGGTGCCCGACGACACCCTGCGCCGCTTCGCCGCACTCGACGTCGTCGCCTCCATGCAACCCACCCACTGCTGCGACTTCACCCGCGCGGACCACAGCGACAACTGGTCGCGCCGCCTCGGCGAAGAGCGGGCTTCCCGCGCGTGGCGCTGCCGCGACCTGTGGGACTCCGGCGCCACCGTCGTCCTCGGCTCGGACTGGCCCATCGCCCCCTACCCGCCGCTGGGTGTCATGGCGGGGGCCCGGCACCGCAGGCCGAGCCGCGATCTGACCCTTCCGCCGCACGGCCCCGAGCAGGCGCTCACCGCCCTGGAGGCACTCCGGGGCATGACGGTGAACGCCGCCCACGCGGCGGGCGAGGAGCACGAGGCGGGCCGGCTCGCCGTCGGCCACCGGGCCGACCTCACGGTCTTCGCGGACAGCCCCCTCACCACCCCGGCCACGGACCTGCCGGACCTGCCGGTCCTGCTCACGGTCCTCGACGGCCGCCCGACGCACCGGGCTACCCATCTGTGACCCCGACCGCCGCCCGGTGCGGGGATCTTCTCCTTTCGGCCCATGGCAGGTGTCCGCGTTATGGGCGATCCTGAGGGCCGCACGAGAGGAAGCCAGCCTTCCTCTTGTGCCGGTCCGGAGCGGGGGGCCGGACCGGCACGGTGGAGCGGCGCCCGAGGGGGGGCGGCCGCGGCTCGTGGCCGAGCCGGCGGGGATCGGGGCGACGGGTGCTGACGAGGCAGGGCGAGGCGTCCGCCGTCGCCGGGGTCCGGTCAGCCCGCCCAGGCCCGCGCGAGGGCGACGCGGTTGGGGCAGCCGGATTTGCGGCGCGCCGCGGCGAGGTGCTTCTTCGCCGTCCCCACGTCCACGACCATGCGGTGGGCGATCTGTTCGTCGGTCAGGCCCTCGCTGAGCAGCGCGACAGCCTCCGTCTCGCGCGGCGTGAGCAGCGACGCCCAGGGCGGCCGCGCGTCGAGCAGCCCGGCCGCGATCCGCAGGACCGCCGGGCCGAGCGACCCGAGCAGGGTGAGCTCCCGGGCGCCGAAGGCCCTCTCCGCCTCGTCGAAGAGCGCCACGCCGAAGAGCAGGCCCGCGTCGGGCGACGACCACGACTTGGCCATGACCGCGCCGATGCCGGCCGGCCTCAGGAAGTCGTCGACGTAGGAACGCCGTTCCCCCTCGATCAGATGCTCCACGTCGAGCAGGGTCAGGGGCCGCGCGGACTCACGGCCCGTCACCCGCGAGGCGGCGAGGGCGATGGGGTCGAGCCGGTGGAAGCGTTCCCGGTACGCGTCCATGGTCGGCACCGCGAGCCCGGAGGCCTGCGCCGTGGCGTCGCGGAAGAGACGGGGGCGGGTGTCCCCGCTGAGTACGGCGGCGTGCCGGAGATCCAGGCGTCCGGCCAGCGATTCGGTGAGCAGGCCGCCGAGTTCCGGCAGCGTACGCGCGGAGTGGCAGTCGGCGACTACGGCGAGCAGCCGGTCGACGTCCACGACGGGGAGTAGGTCCACGCTGTCCTCCGGGCCCGATCCGGTCATGGTCGGTCAGGAGCATCGTACGACCGTCCTCCCGTACGGGCGGGTGACGGGCAGGGCGGTCGCCCGGCGCGGGGTGCCCGTGGGAGCCGCTGCCGAGGGCTTGCCATCCCCTGCATGTTTACGTAAACATGGAAGGGATGGCAGCAGGGCTGCCCGCGCCGACGCGTCAACCGTCGCGCCTCCCCTCCAGCACAGGAGCAGCAGCACATGCCCGTTCTTCAGATCGACGACGACGGATTCCGACTCGACGGCGAACCCTTCCGGCTCCTGTCCGGCGGCCTGCACTACTTCCGGGTCCACCCCGCCCAATGGGCCGACCGCCTGCGCAAAGCCCGCCTCATGGGCCTCAACACCGTCGAGACGTACGTCCCCTGGAATCTGCACCAGCCGCGACCGGACCGGTTCCACATGGACGGCGCGCTCGACCTGCCCGCCTTCCTCGACCTCGCCTCCGCCGAGGGGCTCCACGTCCTGCTCCGCCCCGGCCCCTACATCTGCGCCGAATGGGAGGGCGGGGGTCTGCCGTCCTGGCTGCTGGCCGAGCCCGGCATCCGGTTGCGCACCCGCGATCCCCGCTTCCTCACCGCGGTCGACGACTACTTCGAGCGGCTCCTCACCCCGCTCGTGCCCTACCTCGCCACGCGCGGCGGACCGGTACTCGCCGTGCAGGTGGAGAACGAGTACGGGGCGTACGGCGACGACACCGCCTACCTGGAGCATCTCGCCGCCTCGCTCCGCCGCATCGGTGTGGACGTCCCCCTGTTCACCTGCGACCAGCCCGCCGACCTGGAGCGGGGCGGCCTGCCGGGGGTTCTCGCGACGGCCAACTTCGGGAGCCGCTCCGCCGAGAACCTCGCCGCCCTGCGTGCCCACCGGCCGGCCGGGCCGCTGCTGTCCTCGGAGTTCTGGATCGGCTGGTTCGACCGCTGGGGCGGCCACCACGTGGTCCGCGACCCGGACCCGGCGGCGCGCGAGCTCGACGAACTCCTCGCCACCGGCGCGTCGGTGAACTTCTACATGTTCCACGGCGGCACGAACTTCGGTTTCACCAACGGCGCCAACGACAAGCACACCTACCGGCCCACCGTCACCTCCTACGACTACGACGCGCCTCTCGACGAAGCCGGGGACCCGACCGAGAAGTTCACCGCCTTCCGCGAGGTGATCGCGAAGTACGCCTCGGTCCCGGCGGAGCCGGTCCCCGCGCGCGCGAGGAAACTCGCGCTGGGCGCGGTGGAGTTGACCGAGAGCGCCGGCCTGCTGGCGTGCGCTCCGGCGCTCGGCGACAGCGTGGCCTCCCGCCATCCGCTGACGATGGAGGAGCTCGGGCAGGACTTCGGATTCGTCCTGTACGAGACGGCCCTGCCGGCCGCCGGGCCCGTCCTGCTCGAACTGGAGCAGGTGCGCGACCGCGCCCAGGTCTTCCTCGACGGGCGGCCCGTCGGAGTCCTGGAACGGGAGAACCACGAGCACGCGATCGCCTTCACCGTGCCTCGCGCCGGTTCCGTCCTCGGCCTGCTCGTGGAGAACCAGGGACGCGTCAACTACGGGCCCGGCATCCATGACCGCAAGGGACTGCCCGGCACGGTGACGCTGGACGGTACGGAACTCGCCGGCTGGACCAACCGGCCGCTGCCGCTGACCTCCCTCGACGCCCTGGACTTCGCCCCGACCACCGCCACCCCGGTCGGTCCGGCGTTCCACCGCGGCACCTTCGAACTCGGCGACACGGCCTCCCGGCCCCTCGCGGACACCTTCCTCCACCTCGACGGATGGACCAAGGGCAACGCGTGGATCAACGGCTTCCCGCTCGGCCGGTACTGGTCCCGAGGGCCCCAGCGGTCCCTCTACGTTCCGGGACCCGTGCTGCGCCGGGGCACCAACGAAGTCGTCCTGCTGGAGCTCCACGCAGCCCACCGCCCGCGCACGGTCGACTTCAGGGAGACGCACGACCTCGGCCCCACCGAGGAGTAGGACCGGGAACGGCGGCGACGACCCACGGGAACACGGCGGCGGGACGCACGGCCACACGGGTACCACGGGCACGGCAACGGCCTGGCACCGACCGGGGAGGTTCGGCGCCAGGCCGCCAGGGGTCATCCCCGACTGAACTGCTGGTTCGTTCCGCCGTTGCAGGCGTACTGGAACACGGACGCGCCGTCGGCCGTGGAACCGCCGCTGACGTCGAGGCACTTGCCGCTATGACGGGCCGTCAGGGTGAAATGGCCGCCGTCGGTGTCACGCACCGTCCACTCCTGGTTGCCGCCGCCGTTGCAGCCGTACTGGAAGACCGCCGCGCCGTCGGCCGTGGAGGCTCCGCTGACGTCCAGGCACTTGCCGCTGTGCCGGGCGACGACGTTCACGTGGCCGGTGGCGGTGGAGCGCAGGGACCACTGTTGATGCGTACCGCCGTTGCAGGTGTACTGGAACACGGACGCGCCGTCGGCCGTGGAACCGCCGCTGAGGTCGAGGCACTTGGCGCTGTGGCGGGCGACCAGGGGCTTCGCCGCGTCGGCGGCGGCGACGGGGAGGGTCCAGGACTGGTTGCCGCCGGTCGTGGGCTGGTAGACGCCGACGGGAGCGCCGTCGCTCGTCGAAGCACCCGTCACGTCGAGGAGTCTGCCGGTGGCGGTGTTGATCAGCGTGGTGCGGCCGTTGCCGGTGGTGGAGCGCATCCACTGCTGCCCGGTCGAGGATCCGGGCGTCGCCAGGGTCAGGGCTCCCCCGGAGACGGAAAGGGCCTTTCCGGTCCTGACGTGGGTGACGCGGTAGGTGGCGGTGTTGCCCCAGTCGGCCGAGGACAGCTTGGTGAAGGTCCACTGCTGGGCGGGGTCGACCGGGTCGGAGACGCGCTGCACCGGCACGCTCGCGCCGTCGACGGTCGCGACGGCGAGCGCCATGCCGCTGTGGTCGTTGACGAGTTGGCGGGGTGCGCCTACGGGCGCCGTGGTGGCGGCCGTGTTCACGCCGGAGACGCCCGGCAGGACGAAGGTCGTGACGGACCCGGGCCCCACGGTGACCTTGAGGGTCTTGCCCACGGTGGTCACGTCGCCCTCGCGCTGGAGGTTCCTGGTGGCGTCGGTGGTGTAGCGCTGGACGGGGGCGCCGCTCACGCTCTGGAACCCGTTCAGGTCGAGGGTGATCTCCCGGTTCGCGGTGGTGGCGTTGGTGTGGACGACGACGGCTCCCTGCCCACCGGGACGCAGGGCGGCCAGGGTATGGGAGTCGTCGGTGTTGACGACGCGGGCGCCCGGGCGGACGAAGCGGCTGTACTGGGCCATCGCCCAGTACTTCTTGTTCTTGCGGATCGGTTCGGTCGCCGCGTCGGCCGGGGTGAAGTCGGTCTGGATCAGGCCCCAGTTGGAGTTCTCGTGGTCCGGGGTCATGTTCTCGTAGTCCTCGACGGCCTGCCACAGCACCCAGGCCCGGGGCTCCAGCTCCTTGATGTCGTCGTTGATGCGACGGGCCAGATCGAGGGCGGGGCTCATGTCGGTGAAGGACTGCGGGACGCTGCCGCCGACGTCCACCTCGGACATCCACAGCGGGGTGGCCTCACCCTTGGCGATGTCCCGCACGCCGGTGCGGCCGTTGGTGCCGTATGTATGGGTGTTGAGCCGGCCGACGGCGGCGCGTACGGCGGGGACGTACGACTCCCAGTTGGTACGGAACAGGCCGGAGTTGGTCTCGTCCATCGCCGCGATCGGGGTGGCGACCCCCTTGGCGTCGAGCGTGGCGCGAAGGGTGGAGATCATGCGGGCCTGCGAGGCCGGGTCCCAGTGCGAGCCCTCCTGGCGGCCGCCGGCACGCCAGTATCCGGTGTTCGGCTCGTTGACCGGGGAGAGCGAGTCGAACCGTACGCCGGTGGAGTCCTGCGCGCGCTGGAGGGCGCCGGAGAGGTAGGCGGCGAACCGTTCGTACTGGTCGGAGCGGAGGTTGTCCTTGGCGGGGTCCGTGGCGCCCGAGACGAGCCCGCTGTTGGTCATGAAGTACGGGGCGGAATTGGAGAACGCCTCGAAGGTCTGGGCGCCGCGCGCCTTGGCCGCGGTGAGCCACCATCGCTGGTTGGCGTCGGCGTTCGGGTTCCAGTGGTCGGCCCTGGCGGGATCCCACCAGTCGGGGGACTCGGGTCCCGGACGGTTCCAGTAGCCGGGCACCGCCGCTCCCGCGCGCATGTAGGGCGCGGTCTCCGGGCTGTCGCCGCCGCCGATGTTGTACCGGGCGATGGTGAAGCCGAGCCCGTTCGCGCCGTACAGGTCGTCCGCCAGCCGGTTCCGCTGGGCGTCGGGCCAGCCGCCGGTGACGTTGGCGAACCAGGCGAGGGCGGTCCCCCACCCCTGGAACGACGGCTGCTGATAGCTGGGATCGAGGCGGACCGTCAGCGTTCCCGCAGCCTCGGCCGCCGTCGCCGGGGGCGTGGTGACTCCGGTGACTCCGGTCGCGGCGAGGGAGGCCACGGCGCAGGCGGCGGCGAGGGCCGCGACCGGGCGGCGGGTCCGCGGCCCGGTTCGCGGCCGGGCGCGAGGTCGGCGTCGGGGCACTGATCGCGTACGGGTGGCAGACACGTGCGACTCCCTGGTGTGTGGGGCGGTGCGTGCGGGGCGCGGCCCGGCCGTCATGTCGACCCGGCGAGACCCATCGGAGCATGTTTGCGTAAACACTCACGGTGTGGGGAGAGTCTGGAAGCGCCCTCGGGGCGTGTCAAGGCTCCCGGCAGCAACGGGTACCGGTTTGACCATGAGAGGTGTTTGCGTCAACATGCGGCTGCGGTCCCATGGGCCGCGCAGCGCCCTTTCCAGGGCTTCCAGGAGTTCGGGGCGGGCGGAGGGGCGGGCCGATGACGACCGAGAAGAGAACCAGGACGCCACGCGCCCGGCCCGCGCGGCAGTGGCCCTCCATGGCGGACGTCGCAGCCCTGGCCGGCGTGTCCTCGCAGACGGTCTCCCGCGTGTCCAACAACCGGGAGAACGTCGACTCCACGACCCGCGAGAAGGTCCTGGCGGCGATGCGGACGCTCGGCTACCGCCCCAACACGGCGGCGCGCGCCCTGGTCACCGGAAGGTTCGGGGCGTTGGGCATCATCAGCTTCGACGTGAGCGCCCATGGGAACGCGAGGACGCTCGGCGCCATCGCCGACGCCGCGCGCGAGGCCGACTTCTCCGTGAACTTCATGGGCGTACGGGCTCAGACCGAGGCGGCCGTGCAGCGGGCGTTCCAGCATCTGATGCTCCAGTCCGTCGACGGCATCGTGCTGGTCGAGTCGCAGATACTGGACACGCCGTCCCTGCGTCTGCCGGCCGCCATGCCGGTCGTCGTGGCCGACGGCGACGCCGGACACCGCCACCCCCACGTCGACTTCGACCAGGCCCTCGGCGCCCACAGCGCGGTCACCCATCTCCTGGGCCTCGGCCACCGCACGGTCTGGCACGTGGCCGGCCCTCGCGACTCCTTCGCCGCCCGACGGCGCGCGGAGTCCTGGCAGACCACGCTCGCCGCGGCCGGGGCCCCGATCCCCCCTGCGCTGTACGGAGAGTGGACCGCGGAATCCGGGTACCGGGCCGGCCGGGAACTGGCCGGGCGCCCGGAGGTGACCGCCGTCTTCGCCGCCAACGACCAGATGGCGCTCGGGCTGATGCGCGCCCTGCACGAAGCCGGGCGCGACGTGCCCGGGGACGTCAGCGTGATCGGCTTCGACGACACCGCGGAGGCGGCCTACTTCCACCCACCCCTGACGACGGTGCGCCAGGACTTCGACCTGGTGGGCCGGCACTGCGTCGCGCTGCTGCTCGACCAGATCGACGGCAGGGCGGAGGGTCCGCGCAGGATGGCGGTGGAACCGGCTCTCGTGGTGCGCGCCAGTACCGCACCGCCGGCCCCGGGCCGCCGCGGAACCTGACCTCTCGACCACGACGACCACCGCCCGCTCGGACCGCGGCCCCGGCCCGGACCTCCCCGCCTTCGCGCCGGTCGGGCCGGTCGGGCCGGTCGGTCACATCGGGGCGGTCGGTCACATCGGGGCGGCCGGTCGGTCAGGTCGGGCTCGGGGCGGTGCTTCCGCGGACGACGAGCCGGGTCGGTACGAGCGTCGTGCCCCGCTCCAGCGTCCCGCCGCCCAACTCCCGCAGGACGGCGTCGACACACAGCTCCCCCACCCTGGCGAAGTCCTGGTGGACCGTGGTCAGCGGCGGGATGAACGAGCCCGCCTCCGCCACGTCGTCGAACCCGACCACGCTGACCTCCTCCGGCACCCGTCTGCCGCGCTCGTGCAGCGCCCGCAAGACCCCGAGGGCCATCTGGTCGTTCGCCACGAACACCGCTGTGCAGCCGTCCTCCTCCGCCAGCCGGAGACCCGCCTCGTATCCGGATTCCGAGGTCCAGTCACCGCGAAGGAGCGGGGGCACCTCGCGCCCCTCCTCACGCAGCGCCGCCTCCCACGCCGCCTCGCGACGGCCCGCCGCGAAGGACTCCTCGGGCCCGGCGAGGTGCCAGACCGTGCGGTGACCGAGCTCCA
Organism: Streptomyces sp. NPDC006551; assembly: GCF_040611675.1. Taxonomy (NCBI): domain Bacteria; kingdom Bacillati; phylum Actinomycetota; class Actinomycetes; order Kitasatosporales; family Streptomycetaceae; genus Streptomyces; species Streptomyces sp. NPDC006551. The sequence continues at coordinate 265,398 of NZ_JBEXOT010000002.1, read as the reverse complement.
GCAGGTGCCGTACCGCCGTCCGCGCGCCCTGGTGCTGGTCGGTGTCCACCACATGGAACCGGTCGCCGGCGTCGGAGTCCACGACGACGACGGTCACATGGGGCGGCAGGGTCAGCGACGTCGTGTCGAGCAGATGCACCTCCATGATGAGGACGACCGCGTCCACCGCGAGCTCGTCGAGGCGAGTGAAGGCGCCCTTGACGTTGTCCTGGGTCGGGGCGTCGAGCGGGATCAGCGTGACCGCGTACCCCGCGCGGGACGCGCAGCTCGCGATGGCCTCCAGGGTCCGCACGTTGCCGGTGCTGGAGAGGCTCATGGTGATGACGCCGATGGTCCTGAACTCGCCGCGCTTGAGGGCGCGGGCGGCGCTGTTGGGCCGGTAACCGAGCTGCTTCATGGCGTCGAGCACCTTCTGCCGCGTCTTCTCGATCACCGCGGGGTCTCCGTTGGAGACCCGGGAGACCGTCTGCGACGAGACGCCCGCGACCCGTGCGACGTCCGCCATCGAGACGCGGCGCTGCCGCCCTTTCGCGGCCGTCCGGCCCCCGCCGCCGCCCGTCCCCGCACGTGCGGGCGCATCCTTCTCCGCCACCGGAATCCCTTCCATTCACCACTGCTTCGTGCTTGACGCCCCCCAGTGGGAGTGTCACCATCACGCTACCGATGATTACGTAAACATTTCTCATCGGGGCAGCCCCCGATCCGGCCCTTTCCGGCCCTGAGGGCCCTCTCCCTCCCCGCCCGGACCGGTCGGTCACCGACACAAGGACCCCACCATGACGCTCCTGCCGACGTCCGCGAAGGCGGTATCACCACCCCGTCGACGCGCGCGGTTCCGCCCCGGTACGCAAGCGCTCGCCGGGTGGGGCTTCGCCGGCCCGTTCGTCGCGGTCTTCGGGCTCGTCTTCCTGGCGCCGATCGGGTACGCGCTCTACCTCAGCCTCTTCCGCGACCGGCTCATCGGCGGGACGTCCTTCGTGGGCCTGGACAACTACGGCCAGGCGCTGACCGACCCGAAGTTCTGGGAGGGTCTGGCCAGGGTCGGCCTCTTCCTCGCGGTGCAGGTGCCGGTCATGCTGGGCATCGCCCTGCTGGTCGCGCTCGCGATCGACAGCGGCCGGCTGTACGGCAAGGGCTTCTTCCGTATCGCGGTCTTCCTGCCGTACGCCGTGCCCGCCGTCGTCGCCAGCCTCATGTGGGGGTTCATCTACGGCACCCGGTTCGGCCTGGTCGGCAACATCAACGACGCGTTCGGCGTCTCCCTGCCCGACCCGCTCTCCCCCTCGCTCGTACTGGCCTCCATCGGCAACATCGTGACCTGGGAGTTCGTCGGCTACAACATGCTGATCTTCTACTCGGCACTCAAGGTCGTGCCCCGCTCGCTCTACGAAGCGGCCGCGATCGACGGCGCCGGAGAATGGCGGATCGTGACCTCGGTCAAGCTGCCGGCCATCCGCAGCGCCCTGGTCATCGCGACGATCTTCTCGATCATCGGCAGCTTCCAGCTCTTCAACGAGCCGAGCATCCTGCAGAAGCTCGCCCCGAACGCGATCACCAGCGACTTCACCCCCAACCTGTACACCTACTCGCTGTCCTTCTCCGGCCGGCAGCACAACTACGCGGCGACCGTGGCGATCGTGATGGGTGTCATCACCGCGGTCATCGCCTACACCGTCCAGCTGCGCGGCATGCGGAAGGGCTGAGCCATGACCACCGACCTCGACGACACCCGGGCGAACGCCGCGGAAGATCCCGATCCCGCTCCGACCGCCACGGCCGACACCGCTCGCACCCCCCGCACCTCCTCCCGTACCGGCGACCGACCGGTCACCCGACGACGGCGCCCGCACACCCCGCTCGACCCCCGCCGCAGCGTCCCGCTGACCCTCCTGACCGGGCTGGTGCTGGTCTACACCCTGCTTCCCCTCGTCTGGCTGGTCATCAACTCCACGAAGGACCAGGAGGGCCTGCTCAACTCCTTCGGCCTGTGGTTCGGCGAGGACTTCGACCTCTGGAGCAACCTCTCCCGCACGCTGACCTATGACGACGGCGTGTTCGTACGCTGGCTCCTCAACACCCTGCTGTACGTCGCCGCGGGCGCCGGAGGCGCCACGATCCTCGCCGTCCTCGGCGGCTACGCGCTCGCCACGTACGACTTCCCCGGGCGCCGCGCCGTGTTCGCCGTCGTCATCGGAGCGGTGGCCATACCGGGCACGGCCCTGGCGGTCCCCACCTTCCTGATGTTCAGCAACATGGGGCTCACCAACACCCCGTGGGCCGTCATCATCCCCTCCCTCATCTCCCCCTTCGGCCTGTACCTGATGTGGGTGTTCGCCAACGAGGCCGTGCCGGCCGAACTGCTCGAAGCGGCCCGCATCGACGGGTCCGGCGAGCTGCGCACCTTCGTCCGCATCGCGCTGCCCCTGCTGATGCCGGGCACCGTGACCGTGCTGCTCTTCTCCATGGTCGCGACGTGGAACAACTACTTCCTGCCGCTGATCATGATCAAGGACCCCGACTGGTACCCGCTCACTCTCGGGCTCAACGCCTGGAACGCCCAGGCGCAGACAGCGGGCGGCGAGGCCGTCTTCGACCTCATCATCATGGGCTCTCTGCTCACGATCGTGCCGATCGTCGCGATCTTCCTGCTGCTCCAGCGGTACTGGCAGTCCGGCCTGGCCGCCGGCAGCGTCAAGGAGTAGCCGCGCCCCGTCGCCCCCACCGGGTCCCCACGCGCCTGCCCTCACCGCGCCCCGCAACACCTCGTCCTGTCCCCCTCGTCCATTCCTCCGCGCCCGTCCCTTCACCCGCCCGCACACCGAACCAGGAGCACCACCCATGAGAACGAACAGCACCCGCCGACTTCTCGGTGCCGTCGCCACGGCCTGTGTGATGGCCCTCGGCGCGACCGCCTGCGGATCGTCCGACCCGGCCGCCGACGCCGGCGGCCCGAAGGACGTGAAGTCCGCTCTGGAGAAGGGCGGCAAGGTGACGGTGTGGGCCTGGGAACCCACGCTGAAGAAGGCGGCCGCGGACTTCGAGAAGAAGTACCCCCAGGTCGACATCGACCTGGTCAACGCCGGCACCGGCGACAAGCAGTACACCGCGCTGCAGAACGCCATCGCCGCCGGTTCGGGCGCTCCCGACGTGGCGCAGGTCGAGTACTACGCCCTGGGCCAGTTCGCCATCGCCAAGTCGGTGGAGGACCTCTCGGGTTACGGCGCGGCCGCGTTCGACAAGACGTTCAGCCCCGGCCCGTGGAACGCGGTGAAGTACGACCGGTCCGTCTTCGCCCTGCCCATGGACTCGGGCCCCATGGCCCTCTTCTACAACAAGAAGGTCTTCGACAAGCACGGCGTCGCCGTCCCGGCCACGTGGGACGAGTACGTGGAGGCGGCACGCACCCTGCACAAGGCCGACCCCAAGATCTTCATCACCAACGACACGGGCGACGCGGGTGCCACCACCAGTCTCATCTGGCAGGCCGGGGGACGCCCCTACAAGACGTCCGGCACCGATGTGTCCATCGACTTCGGGGACGCCGGCACCAAGACGTACACCAGCACGTGGCAGAAGCTGCTCGACGAGGATCTGGTCGCACCGATCACCTCGTGGAGCGACGAGTGGTACAAGGGGCTGGCCGACGGCAGTATCGCCACGCTGGCGATAGGCGCGTGGATGCCCGCCAACTTCACCTCGGGCGTCGCCTCCGCGTCCGGTGACTGGCGCGTGGCACCGCTTCCGCAGTGGAGCGCGGGCGCCCGTGCCAGCGCCGAGAACGGCGGCAGCTCCCTCGCCGTACCGAAGGCCGCGAAGAACAAGGAACTGGCCTACGCCTTCATCGAGTACGCGACCACCGGTGCCGGCGCCTCGGCCCGCGTCGCCGAGGGCGCCTTCCCGGCCACCACGGCGGACCTGGAGTCGAAGAAGTTCCTCGAGACCGCGTTCCCGTACTTCGGCGGCCAGCAGGCCAACAAGATCTTCGCCGAGTCGGCCGCCACGGTCGGCACCGGCTGGTCGTACCTGCCGTACCAGGTGTACGCGAACTCCGTCTTCAACGACACCGTGGGCAAGGCGTACGTCTCCTCGACCCCGCTCTCCAAGGGTCTGGAGGACTGGCAGCGGGCCAGCGTCACGTACGGCACCGACCAGGGCTTCGACGTCAACAAGTAGCCGCAGCCCTGGTGTTGCCGCGCGGCGGGGGCGCCCCGGCTCAGCGTGCGCCGAAGACCTGAGTCCAGTACGGGCCGCCGTCGTCGTGGACGCCGATCCCGATCTCTTCGAAGGAGCAGTTCAGGATGTTCGCCCGGTGACCGGGACTGTTCATCCAGGAGTCCATCACCTGCGCCGGTGTGCGCTGCCCCTTCGCGATGTTCTCGCCGTACGTCGTCCAGCGGTACCCGGCGGCCGTCACGCGCTCGCCCGGGCCGTCGCCGTCGGGGTCGGTGTGGTCGAAGAAGTCCCGCGCCGCCATGTCCTCGGAGTGCCTCCGAGCGGCCTGGGCCAGCAGGGGGTTCGCGGTCAGTGGACCGCAACCCGCCTCGGCGCGCTCGGAGTTGGCCAGGTCGATCACCTGCTGAGCGGCGGGGTCCGCAGCGGACTCCTCCGTCGTGCTCGCGGCTTTCGGCCGGGGCGCGGGCGACGAGGTGCGCGTGGCGGGGGGCTTCGGGGGCTGGGGCTTCGGGGGGCGGCTCGCGGTGGTGGCGGACGGGCTCTTGGCGGGGCCGGCCGGCGCCGACGGCGAAGGGGTGGCCGAGGGTGAGGCCGTGGTCGGCTCCGGACGGGTGGGCAGGGCTGTCCCCGGAGCCGCCACGCGTGTCGCGTCGACGGCCTCCACGTCTCCCTCGGGACCGGTGATCAGGGAGAAGGAACCGCCGGTGACCGCCACGACCGCGAAGCCCGCGGCCACGACGGCCCGGCGGCGGGCGCGCCGCTGCTGCCGACGGCGGGCGCTCCGGGGGCCCGGCCCGGCAGCGCGACCGGTGCCTTGGGCGCCGTACGGCGCACCGGGAGCCGCCGGCCCGCCCCGCTCGTGGGAGCCACTGCTCTCGTGCCGCGACGCCGGAGTCGGGGCGGACGCGGCCGCGAGCTCGAAGCCGGCGCTCTCGCGGACGCTCGCGAGCAGCGGTGCCGCCGGGGGAACGAGGAGCAGTCCGGCGAGCAGTCCCTCCGCCGGGACGAGGCCGCTCCACAGGCCCGCGCAGTGCGCGCAGTCGCGTGCGTGCCGGGCTATGCGCTTGCGCCACAGCGCGGAGGGGCGGCCGTCCCACATGCCGAGCCCCGACCGGAGGGTGGGGCACAGCGGGTTCTCCGACAGGGCCCGTACGACCACCCGGGCGGCTTCCAGTTGCGCCTTCATCCGCTGTATCCGGACCGCGGTGTGCTCCGTGGACAGCTGAAGGGCGGCGGCCACCTCGTGCCGGGTCAGCTCCCCGGCGCACTCCAGCCACCACAGGGACAGCAGGGCGCTGTCGTCCGGCTCCATCCAGCGGGTCGCCTCGGCGGTCTCGCGCCGCTGACCGGACAGGTTCAGCCGGACCAGTGTCAGGTCCACGAAGTCGGCCTCGGGATGGGGGAGTTCACGAGCTTCGTCGAGGCCATCGGTGCGGAGGCCGGACCGCTGTGTCCGCTGGTGGCTGCGGACACGGTTCATGGCGATGGCCACCAGCCAGGACCGGAAGCTCTCCGGGGAGCGCAGGCCGCCGAGCCCGTCGAGCGCTCGCAGCATCGTCTCCTGCACGACGTCGTCGACGTCATGGTGACCGTTCAGCGCCCGGCCCACGATGTTGTAGACCAGGGGCAGATAGGCGGCGATGAGCTGATCCTGCGCCCACCGGCCTCCACCCTGCGCCGCCCTGACCAGGTCAGTACCGTTCTGTGTGCTCACGCCTTGATTCACCCTGCCTGTCCCGCCTGTTGTCGATGCCCAGCACTTGGGAGACCGCGGGGCGTCCGCTCGATAACGGAAATCGGCGAAGTTTCCGCGGTCGCGCTGAGAACTCCTCGCGAAACGGTCTGGAGGGCGCCCGCACCTGTGCCCGGGCGAGCCGACGGGCCGCAGGTCGGCCGCGCCGCCCCGGCTATGGGCCGAGGAGCGCCAGGGAGAGCCACAGGGCGACGGTGGCGGCGAGAAGACTGGCGGGGACCGTGAGGGCGCCGAGGAGGGTGAACTCCTTCAACGCGACGTCGTAGCCGTGTCGGTGGGACACGCGGCGCCACAGAAGGGTGGCCAGGGATCCGGCGTAGGTCAGGTTGGGTCCGATGTTCACGCCGATGAGGACCGCGAGAACCGCCCCGGGGCCGGAGGGGGCGGCGAGCGGGGCGAGGGCGAGGACGGCCGGGAGGTTGTTGATCAGGTTCGCGAGGAGTGCGGCGAGGGCGGCGGTGCCGAGCAGGGCGGGCAGGGAGGCGCCGTCCGGGAGGAGGCCGCCGAGGACCGCGCCGAGGCCGTTGTCGACGACGGCGCGGACGACGATCCCGAGGGCCAGGACGAAGGCGAGGAAGGGCAGGGCCGCGGCGCGCACGAGCGCGGCGGGGGTGGTGTGGCGTCGGGCCAGGGCGCGTACGGCCAGCACCGCCGCACCGGCCGCCGCTGCCCAGGCCGGGTCGACGTCCAGCGCCGAGGCCGCGGCGAAGCCGGCGAGCGTTCCGCCCACGGTGAGCAGCGGGAACAGCGGAACCTCGACGGGCTCGGCTTCCTCGTCCGACCCGCACGGGGCGGCGAGGTCCGCGCCGAAGAAGCGGCGGAGGACGGCGTACTCGACGGCGATGGCCGCCAGCCACGGCAGCAGCATCAGCAGCGCGAAGCGCGTGAAGGTCAGGCCGGTGGCGGTGAAGGCGAGCAGGTTGGTGAGGTTGGACACCGGGAGCAGCAGGGAGGCGGTGTTCGACAGATGGGCGCTGGCGTAGGCGTGCGGGCCGGCGGGCGTTCCCATGCGGGCGGCCGTGGCGAAGACCACCGGGGTGAGCAGGACGACGGTGGCGTCGAGACTCAGAGCGGCGGTGATCAGCGAGGCGAGCGCGAAGACCGCACCGAGGAGCCGTTGGGGGCGACGCCGGGCCCAGCGGGCCATCCAGGTGCCGCAGGCGTGGAACAGCCCTTCGTCGTCGCAGAGCTTGGCCAGCACCAGAGCGGCCGCCAGGAAGCCGATCACCGGCCCGAGGCGCGTCGCCTCGTCCCGTACGTGATCCAGCGGTACGGCGCCGACGGCGACCAGGAGGGCGGCGGCGGGTATCGCGAAGACCGCCTCCGACCGCCCGAAGGGGCGGACGACGGCGCAGGTCAGGACCACGATCAGCAGGGCGACCGACAAGGAGGTGAACAGCACGTCCTCGATCATCCAACACGCCGCCGCGCTGCCCGGCTCCCCCCTGCCCTGCCGCGGTCCGGGGGTCGGCACGCGTCGTCAGGACGATCCTTCCTCCGTGCGCCCGAGGAGAGAGGAGCTGTCGGGTGTCCGGGTGGCGGTGCGTTGCTCCCTGCGGCGGCGCTGCTCGGCGACGTCGGCGACCGGGGCGGCGAGGAGCAGGCTGCGGGTGTAGGGGTGTTCGGGTGTGCGGGTGATGCGGTCCGCGTCGGCGGTCTCCACGAGGGTGCCCCGGTGGATCACGGTGACCCGGTGGCTCATGCGGCGGACCACCGAGAGGTCGTGGGAGATGAAGAGACAGGACACGCCCGTCTCCCGCTGGATCTCCAGGAGGAGATCGAGGACGGTGCGCTGAGTGGTGAGGTCGAGGGCCGATACGGGTTCGTCGCAGACGATCAGACGGGGGCGCAGGGCGAGGGCCCGGGCGATGGCGACGCGTTGGCGCTGGCCGCCGGAGAACTCGCGCGGCAGGCGGGAGCCGGCGTCCGTCGGCAGATGGACGCGGTTCAGCAGGTCGCCGACGCGGGCGCGGGCGTCCCGGCTGTTCATGCCCTGGCCGAGGAGGGGTTCGGTGAGGGTGTCGCCGATGGTCATCGACGGGTTCAGCGAGGTGTAGGGGTCCTGGAAGATGACCTGGAGGTCACGGCTGAGGGCCCGTCGGCGGGCGGTGGTCGCCGTGTCGATGCGTTCCCCGGCGAAGGTGACGCTGCCGGAGGTGACGGGGACCAGGCCGAGGATCGCGCGGCCGATGGTGGTCTTGCCGGAGCCCGATTCGCCCACCAGGCCGAGGGTCTCGCCGGGCCGTATGTCGAGGTCGACCCCGTGGAGTACGTCGGTACGCGGGGCGCGCCAGCCCTTGCCGGGGAAGGAGACCCGCAGGTCCCGTACGGACAGCAGGGCTTGGAGCGCGGTCGTGGACGTGGTCGTGGACGTGGACGTGGACGTGGTCATGCGATGGTGCTCCTTGCCTCGCGGGGCTGCCAGGGCTGCCAGGGCTCCCGTGCGGGGGCCGTGTCGAGGACGGCGTCGAGCAGGGTGCGGGTGTAGGGGTCCCGCGGATCGCGGAGTACCTGCTCGGTGGTGCCGGTCTCGACGATGCGGCCCTGGTTCATGACGGCGACCCGGTCGCACAGGTCGGCGACGACGCCCAGGTTGTGGGTGACGAGCAGCACCCCCAGACCGCGCTCCTTCTGGAGGCGGCGCAGCAGGTCGAGCACTTCCGCCTGGACGCGGACGTCGAGGGCGGTCGTGGGCTCGTCGGCGATGAGCAGCGCCGGGTCGCAGGACATGGCGCCGGCGATGAGGACGCGCTGGGCCATTCCGCCGGAGATCTCGTGCGGGTAGCGGCGCATGACCTGTTCGGGCGCGGGGATCTCGACCAGGCGGAGCAGTTCGACGGCGCGGGCGGCCGCCTCCTTGCGGGAGAGGCCGAGGACGTGACGCATCACCTCGGTCAACTGGCTGCCGATCGTGAAGGCCGGGTCGAGGTTGCTCATCGGTTCCTGCGGGACGTACGCGACGGTGGTGCCGCGCAGGGCGCGGTGTGCGCGCTCGGGCATGCCGACGACTTCCCTGCCCGCCACCAGGACGCTGCCGCGGCTGATCCGGCCCCCTTCGGGAAGGATGCCGAGCACCGAGAACGCGGTCTGGGTCTTGCCGGAGCCCGATTCGCCGACCAGACCGACGATCTCGCCGGGGCGGACGTCGAGGTCGACGCCGTGGACGACCTCCTTGTCTTCGCCGTCCGGCCGGGTGTACGCGACGGTCAGCCCCCGGATGGACAGGAGTTCGGCGCGCTCGTCCGTGCCGAGGCCGGCGGGCGGGGGCGGAGCGGCCGTCCGTGCCCTGGAGCGGCCGGCAAAATCGCCGGTCCGGTCCTCCAGGACGTCCCGCAGGGCGGTGGCGAGCAGGACGAGGGCGGCGTTGGTGAGGCCGAGGGCGAGTCCGGGCCAGAGGAGCAGGCCGGGTGCGCGCTGGATGTTCTGGAACGCCTCGTTGAGCATGGCGCCCCAGGTGGCGGAGGACCCGCTGCCGACTCCGAGGAACTCGAGCCCGGCCTGGAGGGCGATGGCGATGCCCGCGACGAGGGCGGTCTGGATGATGATCGGGCCGCGGACGACGGTGAGGACGTGCCGGGACACGATGCGGACGTCGGACAGTCCGGAGACCCGCGCGGCGTCGACGTAGAGCTCGCCGCGGACGTTCGCGACGATGCCGCGCACCAGGCGGAAGAAGCTGGGGGCGGCGAGCACTCCGAGGACGGCCATCAGCACCCAGACGTCGGGGCCGAGGATGGCGCGCGAGGCGAGCAGGACGACCATGGCGGGCAGCGCCATGACGAGGTCGACCGTCCAGTTGGCCGCGGAGTCGAACCAGCCTCCGCGGTACCCGGCGTACAGCCCGGACGGCACGCCCAGGACAAGGGCTATGGCGAGGGCGATGACGGCGCCGCCCAGGGTGTTGCGGCCGCCGTACAGGAGGCGCGAGAGGACGTCGCGCCCGGCGGAGTCCATGCCGAGCGGGTGGGCGGTGCTCGGTCCGGCGAAGGCGGCGGCGAGCGAGGAGTCCCCCGGCCCCTGGGGAGCGAGGACCGGAGCCAGGAGCGCCGCCGTCACCAGGAGGAGGAGGACGGCGAGGGAGACGGTGCCGAGGGGGTTGCGTACGAGACGCGCCACGGTGCCGCGGGAACGGGCGGCCACGGACGGGGCGGTCGGTTCGCTGTCCATCGGCTCCGCCGGCTTCGGGGTGGTCGGCACGTTGTCGGTCGGCATACTCTCCGCCGGCTTCGGGGCGACCGGCACGTTGTCGCTCATCTCGCGAGCCTCGCCTTCGGGTTCAGCCAGCCGATCAGGACGTCGACCAGGAGGTTGATCAGGACCACACCGACCACGGTGAGCATGACGAGCGCCATGATCACGGGAATGTCGCCGCGCGTGGTGTAGCTGACGGTCATGCTGCCGATGCCCGGGAGGCCGAAGATCTGCTCCACGAGCACCGCGCCGCCGAGGAGCCCGACGAACTGCATGCCGAGCACGGAGAGCGCGGGCGCGGAGGCGTTGCGCAGGACGTGCTTGAACACGATCCGGGTGCCGGACAGCCCGCGGGCCCGCAGCGTACGGACGTAGTCCTGGCGCAGTACGTCGATGACGGCACCGCGCACCTGCTGCGAGACGCCCGCGACGGAGGCGATCGACAGTGAGGCCACAGGCAGGGTCACGGTCGCCAGCCAGCCTCCGGGCGACTCGGTGAACGGCGTGTACCCGATGGCGGGAAACCAGTTCAGCCGGACCGCGAAGACCAGGACGAGAACCAGGGTCACCAGGAATCCGGGCAGTGCGTAGCCGACCACCCCGAGCACTTGGACGAAGCGGTCGACGGCACCGCGCCGCACGCCCGCCCATACCCCGAGGAGGAACGACACGACGGCCGTCACGAGCGTGACCCCCAGCATCAGGCTCAGCGTGACGGGCAGCCGGGTGGCGACGGCCAGGGTGACGTCCTCGCTGGAGAACCAGGAGGTGCCGAGGTCGCCGCGGACGGCGCCGGAGAGCCAGTCGGCGTACTGGGCGAGGACCGGCCGGTCCAGGCCGAGCGCGGCGTTCTTGGCGTCGACATCGCTCTGGGGCGCGCTCTGGCCCAGGAGTTGGCGCCCGACGTCCATGTCCGGGATCGACAGCAGGAGATAGGAGAGCAGGGAGATGACGAGCAGGAGCACGGCTCCCGCGCCGATTCTGCGGGCGATGAAGTTCAGCATGAGTCTCGGTATCCGTGACCGGTGGCCGGATCGGCCGGCACAAGCCGCGCCGGGGGCTCCCCGCGAAGTCGGGGCCGCACAGGGCGTGGAGGAACGTCCCCCGACATCTCGCCGGGCGGGAACGGAGGCCACCCTACTCACGAAAGTAACCAGTTGGTAGGTTTTCTCGTGAGGAATTGACCGGCTGGTAGGTTCTGCGGCGCACCGTCCGCACGCCAGCGCGCGGACGACCTCGCCTCCCCGAGGAGAACCCCGTTGAGCCAGGCCCCCCGGACGAAGGGTGAGCGCACGCGCGCACGCATCCTCGACTCCGCGACCGAACTGTTCTCCCGCTCGGGGTACAACTCCGTGTCCCTGCGGGAGATCGCGGCGCACGCGGGCCTCACCCACGCCGGAGTCCTGCACCACTTCCCCGGCAAGGAACAGCTCCTCCTGGAGGTGTTGAGCCGGCGCGACCGGGCGGACGCCGCCTGGCTCTTCCCCGGCCTGCTCGACGGAGGGACGGCCGATTCCGCGACACCTGAGCCGTCCGCGTCCGAGCGGCTGCGCCGGCTCGTCGGTGTGGTGGGCCGCAACAGCCGGACGCCCGGGCTGGTGGCCCTCTACGCGAAGCTGTCCGTCGAGGCGTCGGAACCCGGCCATCCGGCTCACTCCTACTTCGTGCGGCGCTACCGCCTCCTGCGCGCCGAAATCGGCGCGCTCCTCGGCGAGTTGTTCTCCGCGGCCGCCACCCCGGCGACGACCTCCCCCGACTCCGTGGCCCAGCAGCTCCTGGCCCTGATGGACGGCCTGCAGACGCAGTGGCTGCTGGAGCCCGCGGAGGTGTCGATGGAGGACCGCGTACGGGAGTTCCTCGCCCGGTACGGCCTGGACGCGGGAGCGGTCGACGACATGGACCGGGACCCGGACGCGGACGCGGAGCGGGACCCGGACGCGGAGCGGGGTCAGGGGCGGGAACCGGTCAGCGGTTGACGGCCGCGAGCACCGCGTCGGCCGTGCCGCGGTGTCCGGCCTCGTTGGGATGGAACCCCGCCGCGCTCGCCGTGTCCTCGGGCTCGATCCATCGCACACCCGCGGGCTTGCACGCGTCATGGCCCACCGACGGGCCGTAGGTGTCGATGTACGTGGCACCGTGGACGGCGGCCTGCTGGGCCAGCATCGCGTTGAACTGCCTGGTCTTGTCCCGCAGCCAGGCGAAGTCGCCCACGGCCAGGGGGATCGTCTCGCGACAGGCCGAGCCGTCGTCGGGGAAGATCACCGGGTAGCCCACGAGCAGGACCTTCGCCTGCGGCGATCGGGCGCGGATCTCCTGGAGCACCGCCGCGATCTTCGGCGCGGTGGCGTTGATGCGCGAGCGGATCTCGTCCGTGCCGAGCAGCGTGTAACTGGACTTGCACGGGGCGCCCTGGGAGTTCACGTACCCGAGCAGGACGCAGCGGGTGATGACGCCGGGCAGGTCGAGGTCGTTGCCGCCGATGCCCAGGGTGACCAGGGCCGTGTCCGCGCGCAGGGCGTCGAGTTGGGGTGGCGCGGAGTCCTGCCGTCCGGTCATGTGCGTGGTGTCCGCACCGGCGCAGGTCACATCGGTGACCTGGGAGGCGCGCACGGCGGCGGCGACCATCGTGGGGTAGTTGTGGTCCGAACGGCCGCAGTTGACGTTCGTCTCGGCGGGGATGCCCAGACCGGAGCTGTAGGAGTCACCGAGGGCCGCGTAGTGCCCGACCGGTGCCGAGCGCGCGTGGTCATGGATGCCGTCTGCCGCCTGCGCGCGATGCCCAGCGGCCGGGCCGGCCGTCGCGGGCTGGGCCAGGGCCAGGGCCATCACCCCGGCGACGACCACGACCAGCGCGGCGCGCCGACGCGGGCGGCCTACCCGTGCGGACGGAACTCCGGGAGGAGCCGGGGGATTCTGGGCAGGGCGCAGCGGCATCGCCGTACCTCTTCTCGTGAGTGGCCGGAGCCTGGGGAGACACGGCTCCACGGGAGGGAGCCGGCCGAGCGCGAAAACCGTAGATCGATCGGTTTCTCACCGTCAATGCATCGCGCAGGAGAGAAAAACACCGCAGACGGCCCGTCAGCCCCACCGACCGCACGCCACCGTCGGGCACCTTGACAGCAAAAACCGATCAACTTACGGTTTTCAGCGCGGGTGGCAGAGCGCCGCCGCGCCGACCGACCTGGCAGGATCCATGACCCAGCAGGCTCCGCACGTCCCCTCCTCCGGCTCCCCGACCACGGGACGCGGTCTGACACTCCCCCAGAAGGCGTCACTCACCAGCGGCGCGGGCGACTTCGTCACCGAATCCGTCGATGACGTACCGGCGCTGTCACTCTCCGACGGGCCGCACGGTCTGCGCCTGCCCAAGGAGAACGGCGACGGCGGCCAGGTCGACCTGCACAGCGCCGCGCCGGCCACCTGCTTCCCTCCCGCCGTCGCGCTCGGCAGCAGTTGGGACCCGGAGCCAGCTCGCCGCGTCGCCGCCGCGATCGCCGCCGAGGCCCGCGCCCACGGCGTCCACGTGGTCCTCGGCCCCGGCATCAACATCAAGCGCTCGCCACTGTGCGGACGCAACTTCGAGTACTTCTCCGAAGACCCGCTCCTCACCGCCGAACTGGGCGGCGCCATGGTGCGCGGACTGCAGGAGGCGGGTGTGGGGGCCGCGTTGAAGCACTACGCGGCCAACAACCAGGAGACGGACCGGATGCGGGTCAGCGCGGACGTCGACGAGCGTCCGCTGCGCGAGATCTATCTCCGCGCCTTCGAGCGCATCGTCCGCCGCGACCGCCCCTGGTCCGTCATGGCCGCCTACAACGCGCTCAACGGCGTGCCGCTCAGCGAGAACCGTCGCCTGCTCACCGATGTCCTGCGGAGCGAGTGGGGCTTCGACGGCGTCGTGGTGTCCGACTGGGGTGCGGTGCGCGACCGTGTCGCCGCCCTGCGGGCCGGGCTGGATCTTCAGATGCCGGGCACCGGCGGGAGGACGGACCGCGAGGTCGTGGCCGCGGTCGAGAGCGGTGAACTGGACGCCCGCGTCCTCGACCGGTCGGTGGAACGGCTCGCGCTCCTCGCCCGGCGTGCGACCACCAGAGCGGCCACGGCGCGGGGGTCCGCCGCACCGGTCTCGTACGACGAGCACCACCGGCTGGCGCGGGAGACGGCGGAACGCTGTGTGGTCCTGCTCAAGAACGACACGAAGCTGCTGCCCCTGGACCCGGCGACGGGCAGCGTCGCCGTGATCGGCGAACTGGCCCGTACGCCTCGGTTCCAGGGCGCCGGCAGCTCGCAGGTGACCCCGACCCGCCTGGACACCGCGCTGGAGAGCCTGCGCGAGGAGGCGGCCGGTGCCCGCGTGGAGTTCGCGCCGGGTTACGCGCTGCCGGACGGCGAGGGTCACACCGCCGAGCGGGAGGATCTGGCGGCGCAGGCGGAACGGCTCGCCGCCCGCAGCGACACCGTGCTGCTCTTCCTCGGCCTCCCCGCCCAGGACGAGTCCGAGGGCTTCGACCGCGACCACATCGATCTGCCGGAGACGCAGACCCTCCTCCTGGAGCGGATCCGCACGGTCAATCCGAAGGTCGCCGTCATCCTTTCGAACGGCGGCGTGGTGCGCACAGCCCCCTGGCACGCACGCGTGCCGTCGCTCGTCGAAGGGTGGCTCCTCGGCCAGGCCGGAGGCGCGGCGCTCGCTCGCATCCTGTTCGGCGCGGTCGCCCCTTCGGGCCGGCTCGCCGAAACCATCCCTCTGCGCCTGGAGGACAGTCCGTCCCACCTGTCCTTCCCCGGCGAGGAGGGCCATGTCCGCTACGGCGAGGGCGTGTTCGTCGGCTATCGAGGGCACGACGCGCGCGGCGACGAGGTCGCGTTCCCCTTCGGTCACGGACTGTCGTACACCACCTTCGAGTACACCGGCCTGTCGGTCGCTCCCCGCGCCGACGGCAGGCGTTTCGAGCTGCGGGTCACCGTCGCCAACACAGGCGACCGGGCCGGGCGCGAGGTGGTGCAGGTCTACAGCCGGGGCCCCGAGGATTCCCGCGTCTCCCGTCCGGTGCGCGAACTGCGCGCCTTCACCACGGTCGAACTGGAGGCCGGCGAGAGCCGCGAGGTGCACCTGGAGTTGGACCGGGCCGACCTCGCGTACTACAGCGAGCGGGAGGGCGGCTGGCGTGTGGAGGGCGGTACGTACCGCATCGAGGTCGGGGCGTCCTCCCGGGACATCCGGCGTTCCGTACCGCTGCCGGTGGAAGGGGACGCCTCACGGCTGCGTCTGACCGGACGGAACACGCTGGCGGAGTGGCTGGCGCATCCCGTGGGCGGTCCGTTGCTGTTCGACGCGTTCGCGAGCCGGCGCGACCCGCATACGGGTGCGGGCGCGCCGGCCGACCCCGTGATGCGCCGGTTCCTCGCCGGCATGCCGCTGGACGTGATCTCCGAATTCCCGCAGAGCCCGGTGTCGCCGAAGGACGTCGAGGCGCTGGCGGAACGGGCGGCGGAGGCCGCCGCTCCCGCCGCGAGCGCGCCCGAGTCCGGACAGGACTGAGCACCGGGCACGCGACAACCGGGACCGCCGGATCGTACGTGCGGAGAGCCCGACGGGCCGCCACCGGAATCCCGGCGGCGGCCCGTCGGCACGTCGGTCGTCTGCCGTGTGGCCGGGCGGCGCGTCGTCGCCGGCCGAGCGGCCGGTCCACGCCTCCCCCGCCGGCGGTCCGGGCTGCCCGTCGGCGCGTCATCGGCCGTCAGCCTGGCGGCCGCCGCGCCCGCTGTCGCCGGCGTGTGGCCCTCAGGTCGTGTCGGGCCGCAGCGCCAGGAGCCGCATCATGTCGTCGACCGGCTGCTCCATGTCCGTGGACCGGTCGATCAGCCACTGGAGCTGGACGCCGTCCGCGATCGCGACCAGGAGCACCGCGAGCCGCTCCGCCGGGATGTCCGACCGGATCGCTCCCTCGTCCATCCTTCGGCGCAGGTAGGCGGCGATCCGCTCGCGGATCGCGGGATAGCGTTCGGCGAAGTGCTCGTGGGCCGGGTGCCCCGGGTCACTCGCGGCGGCGGCCATCGAGACGAACAGCTCCACGAGCCCGGGCGTGCGCGAGCCCTCCCGGATGATCTCGCGGTAGCTCTCGGGCCCGGTGAGCTCCCGGTGCCGTGCCCGAGCGGTCTCGTCCCTCATCCGCAGGACCTGGGTGAGGAGGTCCTCCTTGGAGTCGAAGTAGTGCATGAGGCCCGGCAGGCTGAGACTGCACCGGGCCGCGACCTTCCTCAGCGAGGTACCTCGGTAACCCTCCGCCGCGAAGATCTCCAGTGCCGCGTGCAGGATCTCGCCGCGCTTCGCCTCGCCCTTCTCGTACGGGCCCCGTTTCGCCATGCGGATCACCCTAACGTGCGGTGGACGTGACGTCCGGAGCCGGAGCCGAAGCCGTGCCGTGCGGCCGGTCGCCGCCGCTGCCCCCGCCCGGAAGGTCGTCGTCGTACGGGAGGTGACCGGCACGCGCGAGTGAGCCGAGCCAGCGGGCGGACTCCTTGGGCGTACGGGCGAAGGTGTCCGGGTCGACGGCCATCAGCCCGAACGTCGGGCGGTAGGTGCCCCATTCGTAGTTGTCGAGGGCGCTCCAGTGGAAGTACCCGCGTACGTCGGCGCCGTCCCGCATCGCCCGGGCGAGGCCGGCGAGCGCCCGTGCCGTGTACGCGATGCGCCGCTCGTCGTCGGCGGTCGCGATGCCGTTCTCGGTGACGACGACCGGTATGTGCGCCCCGACCACCCCTACGGTGTGCCGGACCGCTTCGCCGAGTGCCTCGGGGTAGAACTCCCAGCCCGTCAGCGTGGTCTCGGCGCCCTCGGGCACGGGCAGCGGCCCGTCGGGGCCGATGCGGTGCCGGGTGTACGCCTGCACACCGATCCAGTCGTCCTCGCGCGCGGCCTCCAGGAAGACGTCCTCGCGCGGCCGCGCGTACGCCGCCGCGACCGCCTCGGCCCCCGGCTCGGCCTGGTAGACCTGGTTGGCGACGGTCCAGCCGACCTGGAGGCCGGGATCGGCCTCCTTGAGGGCGGTGTACGCGGCCCGGTGCGCCGTCACCAGCGCCCGCGTGACCTCCGGGTCGGGCTCGACGGCCGAGGGGTCGAATGCGGCGCCGCCCGCGTCCCCTCCTTCGGCGAGGGAGGACCAGCCGTGCTCGGTGGCCAGCCGGCGCAGGGCGTACATCAGGGCCAGCATGTTGGGCTCGTTGATCGTGGCGACATGACGTACGCCTTCCCTCAGCACCTCGACGGCCGTACGGGCGTACGCGGCGAACAGTTCCGCCGCGTCGGGTGCGAGCCAGCCGCCCCGTGCGCTGAACCAGCGGGGCGAGGTGAAGTGGTGCAGCGTCACCACCGGCGTCAGGCCGCGCTCGACCGCTCCGCGCACCATGGCGCGGTAGTGGGCGACGGCGGCACGCGAGACGCGCCCCCGCTCCGGCTCGACGCGAGCCCATTCGATGCTGAACCGGTAGGAGTTGAAGCCCAGTTCGCGCAGCAGGTCCATGTCCTCGGGCCAGCGGTGGAAGCTGTCGGCGGCGTCCCCGCTCGGCACGGCGACGAAGGTGTCCGGCCCGTGTTCCAGGGCCCACCAGTCGCTGGAGACGTTGTTCCCCTCGACCTGGTGGGCGGAGGTGGCGGCTCCCATCAGAAAGCCGTCCGGCAACGGGAGTCGGGGCCCGACCGAGGGTGCCATGAGGGTGCTCCTTTCGCCCGCGATGCCGAGCGGAGGGACGGCACCACAAAAAACGTTCATTGATCGGTTTTCGTGTTAGCGTACAGGCGGTTCCGGTCCGGGAGGAAGGGGCTCCTGGGGGGATGTCACGACCGGGACCGGTTCGATCGCCCAGGGGCCCGACTGCCTCACCTGACACCGGCGTTCGGGTCCCTGGGCCCCGGAGCGACCGGCGGAGGAATCATGAACGCCGCCATCCCCGCCCCGGCGACGCGAACCGCCCGCCGACCGGGAGGGACCCTGCCGGCCGCCGGACCGTGGCACCTGCGGGCCGACCCGGCGCTGGGAACGGTCGCCGAGACCGTACGAGCCCTCCTGGAGCCGCACCTGGGCGAACGGCTGCTCCCCCAGGACGCGTCGGACGAGCCTGGGCCCGTCCTGCTCCTGACCTTCGACGCCCCGCCCCCGCCGCCCCGCTCCACCACCGGAGTCGCACCGGACGGCGGCACCGCGCCCGCCGACGAGTCGTACGGCCTGAGCGTCGGAACCGACGGCATCACCTGCCGCGCCCGTACCGCCGTGGGCGTGTTCCGCGCAGCCACCACGGCTCTCCAACTGCTGGCCGTGGCGGGCCCGTCCGGGGTCCTCGACCTCCAGAAGATGTCGGACGCCCCGCACTACGCCTGGCGCGGCCTCATGATCGACCCGGCTCGCTCCTTCGTCACGCCCGACGAAGTGCGCCGCGTCGTCGACCTCGCCGCCCTGTACAAGTTCAACGTGCTGCACCTGCACCTCACCGACAACGAGGGCTGGCGGATCGAGGTGCCCTCGCTGCCGGCCCTGACCGCCCGCCAACGGGTCGTGGACCGGAACACCTTCTACTCAGCGGCCGAGTACCGAGAGCTCCAGGCGTACGCGGCGCGCCGTCACGTCACTCTCGTCCCCGAGATCGATCTGCCGGGACATTGCGCGGCGCTCCGGGCCGCCCTGCCGGGGCTCCCTCCGGCACCCGCGCCCGAAGGACTGGCGGGCCGCTTCCCGTACGTGCCGCCCCTCGACCTCGCCGACCCGGACACCCTCACCACGGTACGCGCCGTACTGGCCGACGTGTGCGCCCTGACCACGGGACCGTTCGTCCACATCGGCGGCGACGAGGCGGTGGGCATCACCGACGAGAGCTTCGCGACGGCCGTCCGGGAACTGCGCTCCCTGGTCAGGGGCTTCGGCAAGCGCCCACTGGCCTGGCAGGAGTCCGCGCGGGCCGGGGTGACGCCGGACGACATCGCGCAGTTCTGGGTGGACGTGCCGATGATGGACCTGCCCGAAACGGCCGAGGAGCTGGCCGCGCGCCCCGAACTGCTCGCCGCGGGACACACCATGGAGCTGGTCCAGGCGCTCCGGAAGTTCTTCGCCCCCTGCGACCACGACGTCGAGCGGGTCCTGGCGGGCGGCGGGAAGGTGCTTCTGTCGCCCCAGTCCCATCTCTATCTCGACCGGCGTTACGCCGCCCACGTCACGCCTCCGGCCGCCGCGGAGGACGCGGCCCGCCTCGGCTTTCCCGCGTACCGGCCCCGCGGCGTCCGGTACACGGCCTCCTGGGACCCCGCCTCGCACGGCATCCCCGACGACCGGATCGCCGGCGTGGAGGCCACCTTGTTCGGCGAAACCCTGGGCGGGCTCGACGATCTGACCGTGATGCTCCTGCCCCGGCTCGGCTCGATCGCCGAGACCGCCTGGTCCGGCCGGCCGCCGGAGTGGAGCGAGCACCGCGCCCGTACCGCCCGGCACGCGCGGCTGTGGCGGGAGAGGGGCCTGGTCCACTTCCCCGCCGCGGACATCCCCTGGCAGTGAACCGGAGCACGCGGAAGGGCCGGGGGCTCAGCGGCCCCCGGCCCGTTCGTCTCCTTCGCTGCGTTCGTTTCCGCCGCGCTCGTTTCGCTCGCTCACCGCAGGCCCCGCACCGGCCCGTCGCCGATCAGGAAGCGGCCGGGCTGTAGTTGTAGATCGAGGGCACCGCCATGCCGGACTGCCGCAGCGCCTTCACGTCGGCGCTGGAGACGAGCTGGTACGTCATCCGGTAGAAGGGCACGAACCAGCCCTCCTCCACCAGGTGCTTGTTGAGGGCGCGCGCGGCGTCGGCGGCCTGCTGGTCCGAACCCGTCCGGACCTGCGGCAGCAGGCTCTGAACGGTCGGGTCCGTCGAGCCGAACATGTTGAAGGTGCCGGGGGCCACCAACTCCTGTGTGGTCACCCAGTCGTTCGGGGACTGTCCGATGTTCATGACCATGGCCGAGTACGCGCGCTCACGGAAGACCTTCTGCAACGCGCTGCCGCCGTCGAGCTGGTCCCAGACCACGGTGACGCCCACCGCCTCGAGATCCGCCTGGATCGACGAGGCGAGCGCGTCGCCGACGATGGCGGATATCCGCGGGAGCTTCAGGGTGAAGCCCTTCGCGTATCCGGCCTGCGCCAGCAGTTGCCTGGCCTTCGCCGGATCGTGCGCGTAGTACGTGTCGAGAGCCTTGTCGTACCCCTTGGTCTCCGGGCCGTAGACCTGGTCGGTGCTCTCGCCGCGCCCCTGCCGGATCTGGGCGAGCATCGTCTTGCGGTCCAGGGCGTGGTTGAGCGCCTGCCTCACCTTGGCCTCGCGCAGGGCGGGGGTGTGCACACCTGCGCGGTCGAACAGCAGGAGCCCCTGGAAGTCGAAGGTGTACGCCTCCTTCTTCAGGCGCGTGTCGGACTCCAGCGCGGCCTGCTGGTTGGCGTCCTGGAGCACGGCGCTGTCGATCTGGCCGGTCTTGAGACCGTTGACGACGGCCGTCTCGTTGTCGAAGACGCTGATCGTCAGCGTCTTGTAGGGGAGCGCCTGCCCCCAGTAGTCCCGCTTGCGCTCGAAGACGTACTTGTTGCCGACGGCCGTCCTGGCCTTGTCGAGGGTGTACGGGCCGGTGCCCACCGGGGTGGTCTTGAGGGAGCCGTCCGCGAGCTTCGCCGGGCTCGCCATCAGGCCGGCCGCGTCGCTCAGATGGAAGAGCATCGCGGGGTCGGGCGCCGTCAGCTCCAGCGTGACGTGGGTGGCGTCCTCGACCGTGACGCCCCTCAGTGTGTCGAGGTGCTTCGCCGCGCCGCCGCCGCCCTTCTTGAAGTGCTCCATGTTGGCCTTGACCGCGTGGGCGTCGAACACGGTGCCGTCGCTGAACTTCACCCCTTGGCGCAGGGTGAGCGACAGTCGCGTCCGGTTCTTGTCATAGGCCCACTCGGTGGCGAGCATCGGCCGGTACGCACCGTCCGGCGCCCGCTGGATCAAGGTGTCGTAGACCGCTTGGAAGTACGGCAGCGCGCTGCCGATCGCGTCCGCGGGATCGAGGCTGCGGGCACTGGTGAGGGTGGCGATGTCGAGCGTGGCCGCAGCGCCCTTCGCGGCGCCGCCGCCTCCTCCGCAACCCGCGAGGACCAGTGAGGCCACGGCCACGCCGGCCGCGAGAGCACTGCTTCGAGCGGAATACCTCATGGTGTTCTCTCCGTCTGGAGGGCCGGCAACGCATCGCCGGCGGGATGTGGTGCCCGAGGGCAGGCCGGACAGGGGGCGCCTGAACGGCTCGCACCCCTGCGACCACGAAAACCGTAATGTGATCGGTTTCTGTGCGTCAATGCCGGGACGGAGGCGGATCGGGGCGGTTGACGAGTCGGCTCCGGGGGCGCCGAGGGCGCGTCGCGCGTCCTACGGCCGGGGTGGGAGCGGGCCTCGGCTTCCCGGGCCGCTCACCGAGCCGGCCCCCGCGCGACCAGCGCTCGATAGATGTCCGCGGGCGCGAACAAGGTCCCGCGTCCGTCCGGGCGGATCAGCCAGCGCAGGCCGGAGATGGGCCGGTCGAGCGCCGGTACGGCGAGCCAGGTACCGCTCGACAGGTGGCGGGCGCCCCGCGCGAGTTCCGGTGCGGGGCTGCCCGCGGCGAGGAGAAGCACCAGCCGCCGGCTTCTGTGGTCGAGGAGGACGGGACCCGTTCGCCGCCTGGCGGCTCCGCGGGTGAGGGCCGAGAGAAGGCCGTGCCCCACCCGCTCGGGCAGGGAGAGGGCGTCCCACCGCCGGCCGGCGGGAAGGAGGACGACGCCGCGCTGGCCCATTCGCCATTCACGCAGACACCCCCTGGGGTCGTCGGCCGCCGAGGCCAGCCAATGAGCAGCCTGGGAGTGAGCGTTCATGCCACACCGCCTCATCACGCAAGGGTCCGATGAATCGCCGACTATTCCCGACCGGTCGCGACCTTCAAAGGGTGGCGTACATTGGCGAATTCGCCGGAATCATTCCTGTTACTTGTCAGGCGGTGTCAGAATCACCGCGCGTTGACGCATTCTCCCGGGCGATTCGGGGTGGGTGGTTCGTCGTCGGAAGTTCGACCGTCGAGGCCCTGACCGGGCACGGCCAGGGCCTTCTGGGTCCCGCGTTGTCGGTTCACACGGCGGTGTCGGGGATCCAGGAGCCGTGGATCATGGCGGGGACGCGGCGGGGCAGGTGGACGGTGGCGGTCGGCGGGAGCGTGAGGTCGCTCGCGTCGAGGACCAGCAGCCGGGAGGCGTCGGCGTCGAGGTCACTGACGACGGTGAGGAGATAGCCGGCGTCCTCGCCAGTGGCGCCGGCGGCGGGGACGAAGACCGCCTCGCTGGGGAGCTGCCCCGTGCCGAAGGGGAGGAGCTGGCGGGTGCCGGTTGTCCGGTCGTACTTCACGAGGGTGTGATGACCGACGCCGAGGTCGTCGGGGAAGGACAGCGCGTACTGGTAGCGATGCTCGCGGCCGAGGAAATCGTCGTTGATGGTGGGGAATTCCACGGTCAGATCGTCGGTCTGCTCCTCCGTCACCTTCCCCGCCGTCGGATCGACGGTCCAGCGGCGGCTTCGGGACCCCGAATTCGGCTCGGCGCCGCGGTCGGGCGCGCCGACCCACCAGTTCCAGGAGCGCTGCCAGCCGTCGCGTCCGACGGCCGGGCCTTCGACGACGATGCGCCCGTGGGCGTCTTCGTACGCGTTGGCGAGGTGCATGGCGTAGCCCTGGGCGACCTCGAACCAGCGGATCTTCCGCGCGCCGGCCGTACCCCTCGGCATGACGCCGATACGGGTGGGCTGCCCGTCGTTCCAGGCGTAGGGGATGCCGGAGTGCTCGGAGGGGGCGAAGCTGACCGAGCCTTCGAGGAAGACGACATGGTGCTCGGTGAGCGCGAAGTCGTGCTTGAGGGCGGCGGTGGCGCCCGGGACCTCCTGGCTGTCCAGGACGTGACCGTCGGCCGAGGCGACATGGTGGACGAGGTACGGCGGGAAGGGCGAGGAGGCGAAGAAGTGGAGTTCGCCGGTGACCGGGTCCTGCTTGGGGTGGGCGGTCATCGCCGAGGTCAGCTTGCCGCCGAAGTCGTAGGCGCCGACGGTCTCCAGCTCGGGGGTCAGCTCGAAGGGAAGGTTCGACTCGCACAGGGCGAGCAGACGGCCGGCGTGCTCGATGACATGGGTGCCGGCGGTGCTGGCGGTGAGGTCAGGGCCCCGCTCGGTCATGTAGGGGGCACCGTCGAGGGCGGGCGTGCGTACCCAGCGGTTGCGGTACCACTCGGCGCGGCCGTCACGCAGGCGGATGCCGTGGACCATGCCACTGCCCTTGAACCAGTGGGTGGGGGTGATGCCGGGCTTGGGGTTGTGACTGTTGCGGATCAGACGGCCGGTGAGCTCGGGGGGCAACGTGCCCTCGACGGTGAGTCCGGTGGCGGTGATCTCGTCGGCGACGGGGGTGTAGTGGCCGGTGAGGTAGGGCTTGTTCGTGGTCATGGCGGCGTGCTCCTCGGGGTGCGGGGCGGGAAGTCAGGGCGGCGAGGGGCGGAACGGATCCACCGCGCGCTCGACCGCGGTCATCGGCGCTCGGCCTCGGTCTTGAGTCGCAGCAGCCAGTTCTCCAGGGACTGACGCAGCGCCTGTTCCAGGGCGGCGGGCTGTTCCTCGACGACGGCTCCGCTCCAGGACTCCGCGGTGCGGACGGTGACGACACCGTCGGTCTCCTCGAAGGTCCACACGTGGATGCCGTCGATGCCGTTCGCGGGGCCGCCCCAGACGATCCGCTCGCCGGCGACCACGTGGTGGACGGTGGAGGCGATGTCGAGGCCGTGCGTGCGCCACCGGAAGCGGGCTCCGGCGGCGAGCGGGCCGGTGAACCGGGTGGACTCGACATCGGTGTTCCACCGCGGCCAGGCACCGATGTCGGTGTGCACCGCCCAGACGGTGTCGAGCGGGGCGTCGACGGTGACGGCCAGGCGGACGACGACCGGTGCGTGCGGGTCGATGTCGAGGGCCGGGCCGGAGGTGATGAGGCTCATGCGGATTCTCCCTGAGGGGTGGTGACGGTCCTGGCTGTCTGGCTGGTGGTTCGGCTGGTGGTTCCGCCGCGGGGCGGGCCCGAGGCGGCGGGGACGGCGGGTGCCTGAGGCCGTGGAAGGCGGGGCGGGTGCGGCAGGCGGGGCAGCAGCGGTACGAGAGCGGTTGCGGCGGCGGCGATGGCGGCCGCGGCGAGGAAGGCCGTCCGGTAGCCCTCGGTGAGGGCCGCCGCCTCCGCCCGCTGCCCGTGGACGGTGGTCGCCGCGGTGGCCGCCGCGGTGGCGAGGGAGCCGAGGACCGCGAGACCCATGGCGCCGCCGATCTGGCGGGAGGTGTTGACGAGGCCGCCGGCCAGGCCGGTGTCACCGGCGGGGGCGCCGCTCATCGCGGCGGCGGTGAGCTGGACGAAGGCGATGCCCAGGCCGAGGCCGATCAGCACGATCGGTCCGAGGACGTCGTGAAGGAAGCCGCCGTCGGCGGGGGCGCGGGAGAGCCATACGAGACCGGCGGTCTGAACCGCCAGACCGGCGGCGAGGGCGGCACGGGGGCCGAGCGTGCGGGCCAGGCGGGGCGCCAGCCAGGCGCCGAGCATGTTGGCCGCCGCCAGGGGGAGTTGGAGGACGCCGGTCTCGAACGGACCCATGCCCAGGACCCGCTGCTGATAGAGCGGGAGGAAGAAGAACAGGCCAAGCCAGACCGCCCCGAGCAGGGCCGTGAGCACGTTGGCGGTGAGCGTGCCGCGCGAGACGATCCGCCGGGGCAGGAGCGGTGCCGGATGAAACCGCTCGATCAGCGCGAACACGGCGATGAGGACCATGGCCGCCGCGAGCCGGCCCAGGGTCTGCGGATCCGACCATCCGCGGTCCCCCGCGACCGTGAGACCGTGCACGAGGACGACCAGCCCGGCCGTGACGGCGAGCGCGCCACCGACGTCAAGACGCCGCCGCATGGCGCGCGCCCCTGGACCCGGTGGCGGCACGGTACGGACCGCGATGAGCACCGCGGCGGCGGCCAGCCCGGAGGCGTGAAAGACCCATGGCCATCCCAGGGTCTCGGTGAGCACGCCTCCCGCCAGGACACCGGCCGCGCCGCCGGCACCGGTCATCGCGCCCCACAGACCCAGGGCCCGCGCCCGCCGCGCCCCCGGTGGGAAGAGCTCCATGAGGAGGGCGAGCGCCGCCGGCGCCACGGCGGCCGCCGCCATGCCCTGCAGCGCACGCGCGGCCACCAGGGTCTCCGGCCCTTGGGCCAGGCCGGCCGCGAAGGAGGCGGCGGCGAAGAGCCGGAGTCCGAACTTCAGGACCCTGCCGGCGCCGAACAGATCGGCGGCCCGACCGCCGAGCAGAAGCAGCGCCCCGAAGGCGAGACCGTAGGCGTTCACCACCCAGGACAGGCCACTGCCGGTGAGGCCGAGGCCGGCTCCGACGACAGGGAGCGCGACGTTGACGATCGACGTGCTCAGCGTGACCACGAACTGGGCCCCGGCCAGTGCTCCGGCCGCGACGGCCGCTCTTCGGTACACAACCCCTCCTATGTGTGGTTGACCACTCACTCTCGCGGCCGAAGAGAAGGGTGAGACCGGTCCCCGACGGAACCGTCCCTCACCCTCCGCCGCGCGTCGGTCAGTAGTGCGTGATCCCGGCCGCGAGGGTCCGCGTCCAGGGCGCGTCGACCGCCTCGGCGTCGATCGAGACCAGCAGGTGGCACAGCATGCCCACGGCGAAGAACTCCTGCACCTGGCGCTCGTCGCCCCCGGAGGCACCACGGACGTACTCGACCGTCCGGGCGTACCCCGCCCGCACGGACTCCCGGATCGCCGGCTCGGACACGGCCGCCGCCTGGGCGTGCAACTGCACGAGCATCAGGTCGTTGTCGCTGATGAGGCGGGCGTAGGCGTCGCCCATCGAAGCGAGCACCACCTCCGGAGAACTCCCCTCGGCCTCGGCGGCACCCCGCTCCAGGGCGGCCCGCACCCGGACGAAGCAGTGCTCCACGACCGCCGCGAAAAGTGCCTCCTTGTTGGGGAAGAGCCGGTACACGTACGCCTGGGAGATCCCGGCCGCCTTGGCGACCTCGGTCGTCGTGGTGCCGAAGTACCCCCGGGCCGCGAAGGCGCCGATCGCGGTCCGCAGGACCGTATCCCGACGCTCGTCCGCCGTGGACAACCGGCGTGGGCGGTGCTCTGTGTTCATGTGAGTACTTAACCACTCACACTTCGGGGAGTCAACGCCGTGCCGCCGATCAGCCCTCGACCGGGGCGCTCCTCCACGAGAGCCGGAAAAATTTCGTACGGCGATGTCGAGAACCCGTCACCGGCTCCGTCCCAGCGATGAACGGGACCAGAATGGCCCCATCAGCACCGAGGAGAGACACGATGGCCAAGTACCTGCTGCTCAAGCACTACCGCGGCGCCCCGACTCCGGTGAACGACGTACCCATGGACCAGTGGACGCCGGAGGAGATCTCGGCGCACGTGGAGTACATGCGC
This sequence comes from Streptomyces sp. NPDC006551, assembly GCF_040611675.1. NCBI lineage: Bacteria > Bacillati > Actinomycetota > Actinomycetes > Kitasatosporales > Streptomycetaceae > Streptomyces > Streptomyces sp. NPDC006551. Next base: position 238,753 of record NZ_JBEXOT010000002.1, on the reverse strand, counting down.
GACTTCGCGACCCGGCTCGAGGAGACCGGCGAGTTCGTCGACGGTCAGGCACTCGCCCCCGAGGGGGCCTGGGTCCGGTACGACGGTGAGGGGCGCCCGCCGGTCACCGACGGTCCGTTCGCCGAGACCAAGGACCTCATCGCCGGCTGGATGGTGATCGACGTCGACAGCTACGACCGCGCGGTCGAACTGGCCGGGGAGCTGTCGGCCGCCCCCGGAGCCGGCGGGAAGCCGATCCACGAGTGGCTGGAGCTGCGCCCGTTCCTGGCCGCGCCGCCCACCATCACGGAGTGACCTCACCGATGAACGAGGCACTGCTCCGGAGCCTCACGCCGAGCGTGCTCGGAATCCTCGTCCGCCGCGGAGCCGACTTCGCGGCGGCCGAGGACGCCGTCCAGGACGCGCTGGTCGAGGCGGTCCGCGTCTGGCCGGCCGACCCCCCACGGGACCCGAAAGGCTGGCTGGTCACCGTGGCCTGGCGCAAGTTCCTCGACGCGACCCGGTCGGACACCGCCCGTCGCCGGCGTGAGGACCTCGTCGACGAGGAGCCGGCGCCCGGGCCCACGCCCCAGGTGGACGACACGCTCCAGCTCTACTTCCTGTGCGCCCACCCCTCGTTGACGCCGTCGTCCGCGGTCGCGCTCACGCTGCGCGCCGTCGGCGGCCTCACCACCCGCCAGATCGCCCAGGCCTACCTGGTGCCCGAGGCGACCATGGCGCAGCGCATCAGCCGGGCCAAGCGCACCGTCTCCGGCGTGCGGTTCGACCAGCCGGGCGACGTCGCCACCGTGCTGCGCGTCCTCTACCTGGTGTTCAACGAGGGCTACTCCGGCGATGTCGACCTCGCCGCCGAGGCCATCCGGCTCACCCGGCAACTGGCGGCCGCGATCGACCACCCCGAGGTGGCGGGGCTGCTCGCCCTCATGCTGCTCCACCACGCCCGGCGCGCCTCCCGGACCGCGCCCGACGGCAGCCTGGTGCCGCTCGCCGAGCAGGACCGCGGCCGGTGGGACACCGCGTCGATCGCCGAGGGCGTCGCGATCCTGCAGGCGGCCCTCGCCCGCGACCGGCTGGGCGAGTTCCAGGCCCAGGCCGCCATCGCGGCGCTCCACGCCGACGCCCCCACCGTCGAGGAGACCGACTGGGTGCAGATCGTCGAGTGGTACGACGAGTTGGCGCGCCTGACCGACAGCCAGGTCGTCCGGCTCAACCGCGCGGTGGCCGTCGGCGAGGCCGACGGACCGCGCGCCGGCCTGGCGGCGCTCGCGGCGCTGGACGACTCCTCCGCAACCTCTTCGAGCATCCCCCGCCACGCCGCGGTGGCGGCGTACCTCCACGAGCGCGACGGCGACCTGGTGACGGCGGCACGGCTGTACGCCGAGGCGGCCCGGAAGGCACCGAACCTCGCCGAGCGTGATTACCTGACGCGCCAGGCCGCCCGGCTCAACGCCCGCCGGCCTCGCTGACGGGTCGCGCTCCGGATCGCGTCGTCCGGTCGGCGGTTCACCGACCGCCGCCGGCGCTACGACCGGACGCTCCGCACGGCTCCGGTCAGCAGCGTGACGAGAGCGTCGAGGATCGGAGGAAGGGCGCCGGTCCTGCTGACGGCGAGTATCTCTCGGTGGAGCGGTGCGACCCCGGGCGGAAGGACCACCCGCTCGACCCCGGACTCGTCGCTTCCTCCGCCGAGGAGTGTGGCCGGGACCAGACCCACCGCCAGGCCGGCTCGGATCATGGCGAGCATGCTGTGGAGGTCCTCGGTCTCCAGCGTCACCCGGGGCGAGATCCCGAGCTCTCCGGCCCAGCGGTGCAGCAGTCGCCGGTCGGCGTTGTGGGCGTGGCCCGAGATCCACTCCCGTTCCAGGCATTCGGCCAGCTCCACCGGGCGGCGGCGGTCCGGCTCGGCCGCCGTGACCAGGACCAGTGGCTCGCGCCCCAGGGCGGTGACGGTCCACGCCCGGGACGGGGTCGGCGGGTCCTCGGGCAGATAGCGGTAGGCGATGAGCAGGTCCATGTCCCCCGACTTCACCTTCGGCAGCCCCTCGTGCGTCTCCACGTCGATGAGGCGGATCCGGGAGCCGAGGCCACGAGCCTTCAGCGCGGGCAGCACCTTCGGGAGCAGATGGCTCATCGCGCTGGGGTAGGTCCCGACGCGCAGTTCGGCGATCTCGCGGTCGGCGATACCGTTGGCGGCGTCCTGGAAGCGCGCGGTCGCGTCGAAGAGCGTCTCGGTCGCCTGCGCCAGGGAGCGGCCCGCCGCGGTGAGGACGAGCCGGCTGCCGGGGCGGCGGACGAGCAGTTCGACTCCCATGTCGCGCTCCAGCGCGGCGATGTGCTGGGACACCGCCGACGGCACATAGCCGAGCGCCGCCGCGGCCTCGGCCATCGACCCATGGCGCACCACGGCCAGGAAGGTGGCCAGAAGCTTCAGATCGGGCTGGGACTTCATGGACCGTGAACTTCCTTTTCGCGATTCATCGCTTTACGTGATCCGACGCCGGGTGCCAGAGTCTAGGCGCCCCGCCCCCGGGCGCCCCGCCCCGACAGAAAGCCGAGGCCATGGCCATCGACGTCACCGCCCTCCGGGCGAACTTCCCCTCGCTCGATCACGGCCTCGCCTTCTTCGACGGGCCGGGCGGCACACAGACCCCCCGCCCCGTCGCCGACGCCATCGCCACGACGCTGACCGGGCCCCTCTCCAACCGAGGAACCGTCAGTCCCTCCGAGCTCAACGCCGAGCGGGCCGTCGCGGACTTCCGCGCCGCCTACGCCGACCTGCTCCACGTGCCCGCGAACGGCATCGTCCACGGGCGCAGCGCCACGCAGCTGACGTACGACTTCTCCCGCCACCTGGCCAAGGAATGGAACGCGGGCGACGAGATCATCGTCAGCCGGCTGGACCACGACTCCAACGTCCGCCCCTGGGTCCAGGCCGCCGAGCGGGCCGGAGTGACGGTCCGCTGGATCGAGATCGACGCGGGGACGACGGAGCTGGACCTCGACTCGTACGAGCGGGCCCTCTCGCCCCGGACCCGGCTGGTCGCGGTCACGGCGGCCTCCAACGTGCTGGGCACCAAGCCGCCCGTCCGCCGGATCGCCGACCTGGCCCACGAGGTCGGCGCCCTGGTGTACGTGGACGGGGTGCACTACGCGGCGCACCACCTGGTGGACGTGCCGGCGTCGGGGGCGGACCTGTTCGTGTGCTCGCCGTACAAATTCCTCGGGCCCCACTGCGGGGTGCTCGCCGCAGCGCCCGAACTCCTCGAGACCCTCCGCCCGGACAAGCTCCTGCCCTCCCCCGACACCGTGCCGGAGCGCTTCGAGTTCGGCACGCTCCCCTACGAGATCCTGGCGGGCGCCACCGCCGCGGTGGACTTCCTCGCGGCGCTGGACCCGGGGACGGGAGCCTCGCGCAGGGAGCGGCTGACGCGGTCCCTGGGCTCGGTCCACGAGCACGAGCTGACGCTGCGCGGGAGGCTGGAGGAGGGGCTGCGGGCCCTCGGCGACGTCGTCACGCTGCTCTCGAAGGCCCATGACCGCACCCCGACGCTCCTGATGACCCTCGAAGGCCGCGACGCGCGCGAGGCACAGGTGCATCTGGCCGGGCTCGGCGTCCTGGCCCCGGCCGGACAGTTCTACGCGTACGAACCCTTCGCCGCGCTGAAGGTGGAGGGCCCCGCCCTGCGGGCGGGCCTGGCGCCCTACAACACGGCCGAGGACGTGGACAGGCTCCTCGACGGCCTCACCGCCTTTCTCTGACGGCGCGGCCCCGACCACCCGAACCGGAGGCACCGCATGGCCGCGACCGACACCGGACGGCTGCTGGTCCCCCGCCGGCTTTCCGGCTCCGGTCCCGGCCTCGCCACACCCGCCGCACCGCAACCCGCCGTTCCGGCACTGTGGCTGGTGGACACCGCCGAGTACCGGGGGTACGCCTCCCGGCACGCCCCCGGCATCCTCGACGCCCAAGAGCTCGCCCACGCCGCGCGGTTCGTACGAACCGCCGACCGGGACGCGTACGAGTGCGCCCATGTGGCGCTGCGCCTGCTGCTGGGCGCGTACCTGGGTGTGGCGGCTCGTGAGGTGGTCGTCGAGCGGGCCCCGTGCGCGCACTGCGACGAGCCGCACGGCAGACCCGTGGTGCCCGGAGGCACCCCGCACTTCTCGCTGTCGCACTGCGAGGGCCTGAGCCTGCTCGCCTTCGCGACCACGCCCGTGGGCGTGGACGTGGAGCCGGTCCCCGACGCGGCGGCCGTCGCCGAGGTGGCCGATGTGCTGCACCCTCGGGAGGCAGCCGAACTCGCCGGCCTGCCGGCCGCCGTGCGCCCGTCGGCCTTCGCCCGGGTGTGGACCCGCAAGGAGGCGTACCTCAAGGGGACGGGCGTCGGTCTCTCCGCCGACCCGGCCGCCGACTACGTCGGTGCAGGTCCCGTCCCCGCCTCGCCCCCGGGCTGGACTCTGTACGACGTCCTCGCCCCGGAGGGCCACCACGCCGCCGTGGCCCTGGCCGACCCTTCGGATGACGGATGACCGGCTATCAAGGTCCGTCCGACGGCCCCGTCCCGAGGACGCGTGCGATCGTGAAGTGAACGGTCGGTTCCTCGCCGGTGAGCCGTACTCGGGCGGTGCCGGTGAGTCGCAGCGTCGCGCCCCCGTCCTCCTCGACGAAGAGCATTCCGGCACGGGAGTCGAGGACGAGGTTGCCGAGCGTCGTGAACATCGAGTTCCCGGGGCATTCCGTCCAGGTCAGCTCGGACGGTGACACCACCTCGACGAACCCCGGCTCCCCACCGCGGTGACTGGCGTCGGCGGCGCCGGTGTCCGAGGCCGTGGCGATGAAGAAGGTGTCCGCGCGGCTGATCCACCTCCGCTGGTCCGAGCTGAGCGTCTCGCTCGACGAGGTCGGTCCCGAGGCGATCGGAGCCAGGTCGGGACCGTTCCGGCGACGGAGTCGCCCGGGGCAGTTGGTGAAGACCTGGACCGTGTCGATCGCGAGCCCTCGTGCGGTACGCCGGGCGATGCCGTTGATCCTCAGCCTCAGCCGCGTGCGCCGGTCGGGGAAGAGCAGACCGATCTCGAACGGCTCGTCGGGAAAGGGGCGTTCGGCTGAGGGGGATCGCGCCGCGTCCAGGGTCAGGGAGAGCGAACGCGGACCGGTGGCCCTCGCGAATCCGGGAGGGCCGGTCACCATCGAGGCCCACATCGCGCTGTCGGAATCGGCTGAGCCGATCACCACGGCACGCTGCAGTCCGACGAAGGCGGCGAGGACCTCCGTCAAGCCGGTCCGGATCACCCGGGACGCTCGGTCGGCCTCGACCGAGCGTCCCGTTCGCTCCTGGATCTCACGTTCACCTCGGTGGTAACCCACGCCGGCCGCGCCTCCCTCGGTCGTACAGACGGTGTACATCATCCGTCCAGTGAGCCCCCCGCAGAATGGCAACGGCCGCCTCCCCCATGGAAATTCTGCTCTCCAAATCGGGGACGGCCGGCCGGGGTTTCGTTCACAGCGTGCCGAAACAGACGGGGGAAGGGAGTTCGAAACCCGTGCCATGAGACTTCATGACCCGCTGCCGAAAACCGTTGGGCGCGAGACCTATCCTCCGTCGTCGATCCGGACGACGGTGCAGAGACTTCGTGTCGGAAATCTGATTCATCCAGTGAATCCAAGGGGAAACACATGCCAGAAGTCGGCGGCTCCAAGGGTCTGACTGTATCCGGTGACCCACTTCTGTCCACCGTGGACAGGGTGTGCGCATGTCTCGGTTCCGCACCCGAGAAGGTCGACTCCGCGCTGTCGGGCAGCGAGCGGAGTCGCGTCCTGGGCGAGGTGGCCGACATCAACGCCGCCGCGGCCGCGGGCGACAGCGGCGCCCTGTACGCGCAGCAGTATCTGCTCGACCGCATCTACCAGCTGTACACGAAGATCCCGCGGCAGCAGAGCGCCGAAGGATCCGTCGTCGTGTACGAGATAGCCCGGCTCCTGGAGACCGCCACCGCCGCCGCCCAGGACCGGCTGATCGAGCCGGGGCTGCTCGAAGAAGCGCCCACGGAGCCGCGAGAGTACCTCTCCTGGCTCAAGAACACCGCTCGCACCCACCGGGTGTACAAGCACCCCTACTACCACGAGTTCATCCGCAACACGGCCACCGAGAGCGACCTGCGGAACTACGTGATGCAGGAGTCGGTCGTGGACGGCCGCTTCGACGACCTGCTCGCCATGATGCAGGTGGGCACCGCCGGCGCGGCCAAGATGGAGATCGCCGCCAACTTCTGGGACGAGATGGGCAACGGCGATCACGCCCAGGTCCACACCCATCTCTTCAACAAGATCTACGAGGTCTTCGAGATCTCGGAGGACGAGCTCGACCGCTCCCTCACCGCCACGTCGCTGCTCAACGGCAATCTCGCGGTCATGCTGTGCCGGCACCGCTCCATGTACCCGGAGGCCGTGGGCTTCCTGGGCATGACCGAGTGGATGGCGCCGGACAGGTTCGTCCAGGTCGTGCACGCCTGGGAGCGCCTGGGCCTGCCGGAGGTGGGGATCACCTACCACCGGCTGCACATCACCATCGACTCCCAGCACGCCCAGGGCTGGTTCCACAACGTGGTGCTCCCCGCCGCCGAATCGGCGCACATGCGCCGTGCCATCGCACGCGGAATCCTGTGGCGGCTCAACTCCTCCGCCGCCTACCTCGACGAGCGCATGCCTTCCGTCGCCTCCTGACGTCCGACGAGACCCTCACTTCTGAAGGAGAGACCATGCCCCTCGGCAGCGAACGGTTCGCCATCATCGATCTGCCGGATGTCTCGCCCGACATCCTGCCCAGTTACGAGGACTGCCCGGTCGACGAGTACATGGGCAACGGCACCCGCTTCAAGCGGTTCTCGCAGTACCGCCTCACCCCTCAGGGTGGCGACGAGTGGTCGTTCGCGCGTCTCCCGCACCGCGACTACACGACGTACAAGAAGTTCAACTCGGTCGGCGGCGGCATCCGCCGCGTCTACGAACCGATCAAGGTGGACTTCACGCCGCTGATCAGGGTGGGCATCGGTGAACTCGGCCTCGACAGATCCGAGGACTGGCAGATCAACGTGCACCAGAACAGGACCCGCGCCGAGGGCGGCAAGCCGGGCCCCCTCACTCCGGAGGGGGTCCACCACGACGGGCACGAGTTCGTGATGATCGCCGTCCTCAACAAGGTGAACGTCGCGGGCGGCACCACCCGCCTGTGGAACCCCGGGGCCGACGAGCCTTTCTGGACCGGCACGCTCGAAGCGGGACAGGCCGTCCTGCTGGACGACCGGGCGCTCGCCCATGACGTCACGGACGTGCTGTCCGCGGACGGCGGCCCGGGCCACCGGGACATCGTCATCGTCGCGTTCTCCCGGTGGGCGGAGAAGTGGTACGGCGACGACCACGACGCCGCCGCTCTCGCCGAGCAGTGATCCGGGGCGCCGCCCCGGGGTGAGGCACGACGCCTCGGGGCGGCGCCGCGCCCCTCAGCCAAGGGAGATCATCCGTGACCGACTTCTTCAAGTACCAGGCCGCAGGCAACGACTATTTGGTGATCGACCCCCGCCACACCGACTTCCCCGTGACCCCTGAAGCGATCCGTCTGGTCTGCGACCGGCACCGGGGTGTCGGGGCGGACGGAGTCCTCCACGGGCCGCTGGAGCCGCCCCGCCCCGGTGTCCCGGTCACGCTCGACCTGTACAACTCCGACGGGTCCGACTGCGGCAGGAGCGGCAACGGTTTGCGGATGTTCGCTCTGCACCTCGCCGAGCAGGAGGCCGGCGCCTGGGCCGACGGCCGCGAGTTCACCCTTCGTACGGCGGTGGGCGACACCGCGGTACGGGTTCTCGACGCGGGCCAGGGACGGGTGGAGGTCGGGATGGGGCGTCCCAGCTTCGACGCCGCCGATCTGCCCCTGCTCCACGTGGACGGGTCCCCGTACATCGGCCGTGCGGTGCGCGTACCGCTGTCCGTGGACGACGAGAAGCTGACCGTCACCTGCGTGTACAACGGCAATCCGCACACCGTGGTGCTGGTGGACGCCCCGTCCCCCCAGCTGGCCCGGCGGCTCGGCCCGGGGATAGCCCAGCACGTCCGGTTCCCCCGTGCCACCAATGTGCAGTTCGCGCGCATGGTGAACCGGGCCGTGATGGAGCTGGAGGTGTTCGAGCGCGGCGCCGGGTACGTGACGGCGTCCGGCGCCGGTGCCTGTGCCGCGGTGTCCGCGGCCCGCGAGCTCGGGCTGTGCGACGACCGGGTCGAGGTGAGGATGCCCGGGGGCGGTGTGGAGATCACCGTCGCCGAGGACGGCCGGGTCACCATGACCGGCGACGCCGAGCAGGTGGCCGCCGGGTCGTTCGCGCCCGCCCTGCGCGCGCGGCTCGACCGGATGGCGTCGGCGAGGAGCGTACGGTGACCCTCTCCTCGCCCCAGGCGCGCGACTATCCGATCCAGCGGTGGGTGTTCGAGGACGCCGTGGGCCGTTTCGACATCGATCTCGGCGACAGCAACATGGTCCCCGGACGCCTCGACGCCCTCGACGTACCGGCCGATCTGGAGCTCGACTACGGTCACGACCGGGGCCTCGGCGCCCTGCGCGAGGCGGTCGCCGGCCTGTACGGCGGGGCGGCGGACTCGGTCCTCGTCACCCAGGGTGCCCAGCAGGCGCTCTACCTCGTGTACGCGGCGCTGCTGACCCCCGGGTCCCGGGTGATCGCCTTCCGGCCCGGCTGGCAGCAGTCCTGGGACGTGCCCCCCGAGCTGGGCTGCCATGTGGAACTCGTCGGGTTCCGCCCCGACCTCAGCTTCGACGTCGAGGCGGCCGAGGCGGTGGCCGGGCCGGACGTACGGCTGATCGTCGCCAACAGCCCGTGCAATCCGACCGGTCGGCGCATCGCGGAGAAGGACCTGCACGGACTGGTGGCGCTGGCGTCGCGTACGGGGGCCCATCTGCTGCTCGACGAGGAGTACGCGCTCGACCTCTCGCGCTCCGCCGCCGTCGGCAGCGACCGGGTGATCTCCGTGTCCAGTCTCTCCAAGGTGTACGGCTTCCCCGGACTGCGGGTCGGCTGGCTCTACGGTCCACCGGACGTCGTGGAGCGCTGTGCCCGGCGCAAGTTCCTGTCCACCATCTCCAACTCGGTGCTGTGCGAGACGCTGGCCTGCGACGTCCTGGCCCACCGCGAGCGGCATCTGCGCTCCTACCACGAGCTCACCCGCCGGGGTCTGGCCCTCGTCCGGGACTTCGCCCGGCGCAACGCGGACGCGGTGACCCTCGTGGAACCCGAGGACACTCCGTTCGCCTGGCTCTGGCTGACCACCGGCGAGGAGCCGCTGGCGATGTGCCGCAGGGCGCTGGACCGGGGCGTGCTGCTCATGCCCGGCGAGACGCTCGGTGCCAGTGACGGCTTCCGTGTCTGCTTCGCGCGCTCCCCCGAGGCGGTGGCCGAGGGACTGGGCCGCGTGGAGCGTGTGCTCAGGCCCTCTTCTCCCGCGGCCGGCTCCGTCCCGGCCCGCTGATCCCGGGACCGCCGTCCCGCTCCTCTCCCCCGGGGCTGCCGTCCCGCTCCGCCGCCCCGGGGCTGCCGTCCCACCTCGCTGCTCCCGGGGCGGCCGCCCGGTCCGCCGAGGTACCGGCTCTCTTCCCGCTCTTCATCTTCTCTCCCCTGCTCGCTGCCGCCCCGGGGGCTCGCTTCCCGCCGCCCCGGTGCGCCAAGCCGGGCTGCTCCCGCGCCCCCTGGGCACCCACCTGAACAGCCGAATGGAGTCCTGTGACGATGAGCATGCACACCGCCGATTCGCGCATCCAACTGTCCTTCGGGCAGGAACAGTTGTGGTTCCTGGACCAGATGAGTCCCGGTGAGACCACCTACAACGTCCCCGTGGCCTACCGCCTGCGCGGCCCGCTCGACACACCCGCCCTGGAAGGCGCGCTCAACCTCCTGGCGAAGCGCCACGAGCAGCTGCGGGTGACCTTCCACTCGGCGGACGGCGTCCCCTATCAGGTCGTGTCACCGGCGGAGGACCGGCCGCTGCCCGTCCGGGACCTCTCCGGCCTGTCGCCCGAGGACGCCGAGAGCGCGCTGCACCAGGCGCTGCAGACCGAGGCTGACACCCCCTTCGACCTGGCCGCGGGGCCGATCTTCCGGTTCCAGCTGTTCCGGATGGCCCCGGACGACCACGTGCTCAGTCTGAGCTTCCACCACATCGTCACCGACGGCTGGTCCGGCGGTGTGATCAGTCGTGAGATCTCCCAGGGCTACACGGATCTGGCCGCCGGCCGGACACCCTCGCTGCCTGAACTGACCGTCGGCTACGCCGACCACATCAAGCGGCAGCGCAAGCAGCGGGCCGACGGCGTCTGGGAGGAGGAACTGAAGTTCTGGGAGGAGCGCCTGGCCGGCCTCGAGGCGCTCGAACTGCCCGCCGACCGGCTCCGGCCGGCGGAGCCCACGCAGAACGGCGAGACCTTCGTGGTCGACTTCCCGGCCGACCTGCTCGCGAAGGCCCGCACCCTCGCCCATGAGCAGGGCGCGTCCCTCTACATGGTGGTCGCCGCGGCGCTCAACGTCGTACTGAGCCGCTACAGCGGCCAGGACGACATCGCGCTCGGGGTCCCCATGCTCGGCCGCACCGACCCCGACCTCGAAGACGTCGTCGGTCTGTTCATCAACATGACCGTGCTGCGTTGCGACCTGTCCGGCGGGGTCACCTTCACCGAACTCCTCGAGCGCATCGCCGACGCGAACCTCGACATGTACGACAACCAGGACGTGCCGTTCGACCACGTCGTGGACCGGGTGCAGACGACACGCGACGCCGGGCGCAACCCGCTGTTCCAGATCGCCTGCCAGCTGCTCGGCGAGTCGAGCACCGGAGACGCGCTGGAGCTGGCGGGGCTGACGTCCGAGTCGATCACGCTGGCCACCTCCCGCTCGCGGTTCGACCTCTCCTTCAGCTTCGTGGAGGGGGCCGAACGGCTCCGTCTGATCGTCGAGTTCGCGACCGACCTGTACGACCGCTGGCGCGTCGAGGCCATGGTCGGACACTTCCGGAACGTGCTCGCCGCCGCGGCGGACGCCCCGGACACCCCGGTCTCCGCGCTGCCGCTGCTGTCCGAGGAGGAGCGCCGCGAGCTGCTCGAGGTGGGCCGCGGGGAGGACTTCGACTACCCGACGGAGCCGGTGCACGCGACGATCGCGCGGATCGCCCGGGACAACCCGGAGCTGGTCGCGGCGGTCTGCCGGGGCGTGGAGATGACGTACGGCGAGCTGATGCGCCGGGCCGGCAAGCTCGCCCGGTACATCCGCTCCCGGGGGGTCCGGCAGGAAGAGGTCGTGGCCATCGCGATGGACCGTGATCTGGACGCCCTGGTGGCGATCCTGGGGGTCATGGTGTCCGGCGCCGCCTACACGATCATCGACCCCTCGCACCCCAACGCCCGTCTGGACCACATGCTGCGGGACACCAAGAGCCCGCTGGTCATCACCCGGGCCGCCGCGGAGGGCGACCTGCCGGAATCGTGCGGCTGGGAGAGCGTCCGCATCGACGCCGACTGGGAGCTCATCGAGGAGCAGCCGGACGACGAACCGCTGGAGGAGTGGGCGCGGCCGGAGTCCCTGGTCTACGTCCTCTACACCTCGGGGTCGACCGGGCGCCCCAAGGGCGTGATGATCGAGCAGCGGGGCCTGCGCATGTTCATCGAGGCGTATCGGCGCAGCTTCGGCGAGTGGACCAGCGAGGACCGGCTCCTGCAGCTGCCGGCGCTGACCTTCGACATGTCCCAGGGCGAGATCTTCGCCGGGCTGATCAGCGGATCGGCCATGGTGCTGGTGGCGCCGGAGGACGCCTCGTCGCCCGAGGCCCTCGGCGCCCTGATCCGCGGCCAGCGGGTGACCTACGCCGGTCTGTCCCCCGCGATCCTGTCCGTGGTGGAGGCGGGGCCGTACCCGGATCTGAAGTACATCATGGGCGGCGCGGAGGCGCTGCCGGCCGAGCTGGTCAACAAGTGGAACCTGCCGGGGCGCATGTTCCTGAACCTCTACGGCCCGACCGAGGCGTCGGTGGCGACCACCGAGTACCTGTGCGAGCACAAGGAATGGCTGTCCTCGCCGCCCATCGGCAGGCCCGAGTTCAGCCGCCTGCACTACATCGTGGACAAGCAGTTCAACCTGGTGCCCGTCGGCGTCCCGGGCGAGTTGCTGATCGGCGGTGACGAGGGTCTGGCCCGCGGCTATCTCAACCTGCCGGAGCTGACGGACGAGAAGTTCGTCCCCGACCCGTTCCTGGGCGAGGGTCGGGTCTACCGCACCGGGGACCTGGTGCGCTGGACCCGCGATCTGCAGATCGACTTCATCGGGCGGCTCGACAACCAGGTGAAGCTGCGCGGGCTGCGGATCGAGCTCGGTGAGATCGAGTCGGGACTGCTGACCCACCCGAAGGTGCGCATGGCCCTGGTGCTGCTGCGCGAGGACTACGGGGAGAAGCAGCTCGTCGCGTACTACACCGTTCTGGGCGACACCTCGCCGACCGTGGCCGAACTCCGTGAGCATCTGGGCCGCACGATGCCCGAGTACATGGTGCCGACGGCCTGGGTGGAGCTGTCGGAGTTCCCGCTGACCGCGGCGCGCAAGATCGACCGCGCCAAGCTCCCCGCCCCCGTGTCCGGTTCGGGTGACGGGACGGCGAGCTTCGTCGCCCCGGTGACCGCGACCGAGGAGAAGGTGGCCGAGGTCTTCGGTGCGGTCCTGTCCGTGCCGCACATCAGCGCCGACGGCAACTTCTTCGAGCTGGGCGGCAATTCGCTCCAGGCGATGCGGGTGGTGAGCCGGCTCAACAAGCACTTCGGCGTCAAGGTCAATGTCCGTCTGCTGTACGGCGGTGCCACGGTCGCCACGGTCGCGACGGCCATCGACGCGCTGACGGCGTCCAAGGAGGCGTCGGGCAACCGTGCTTGAGGCCCCACGGGTACCCATCCCGTCCCAGCACCCCGGGCCGAACGGCCCCCGCTCCGGGTCCCGCTCCGGCACCACCTCCGACCCCAGCTTCGACTCGGCCTCAGGCTCCGGCTTCGACTCCGCGCAGGCCCTGCTCCTGCACCGGGGAGCGACGCTGCTGAGCCGGACCGATCCCGAACTGGCCCGGGTCCTCGACCGTGAGGTGGAGGAGCAGGCCTGCACCCTGGCCATGGTGGCGTCCGCCAGCGTCGCGAACCCGGCGGTCCTGGCGGCCGGCGGCGCCGCCCTGTCGAACGTGACGGCCGAGGGCTATCCGGGGGCCCGCTACCACCCCGGCGCGGCGCGGTTCGACGCGGCGGAGCGGCTGGCCGTCGACCGGGCCAGACAGGCCTTCGGCGCCCGTTACGCCAATGTGCAGCCGCATTCCTGCTCCTCGGCCAACCAGGCCGTACTGGCCGCGCTGCTGCCCCCGGGCGGCGTCCTGCTCGCCCTCGACCTGGACTCCGGCGGCCATCTCACCCATGGATCCGCCGCCTCCGTGACCGGGCGCCACTACCAGGCGGTCCACTACGGCCTCGACGACGAGGGGTTCATCGACTACGACCAGGTGGCCGAGCTGGCCCGGGCCCATCGCCCCAAGGTGCTCATCGCGGGGGCCAGCGCCTATCCGCGGACGCTGGACTTCGCCCGGTTCCGGGCGATCGCGGACTCGGTCGGGGCCTATCTGGTGGCCGACATCTCGCACATCGCCGGTCTGGTGGCCGCGGGGGAACACCCCAGCCCCATCGATCTGGCCCACATCACGACCACCAGTACGTACAAGCAGCTGGGCGGGCCGCGCGGGGGGCTGATCCTCATCGGCCAGGAGCACCGGACGCCCGGCCCGGACGGCCGCGGCACGCCGCTCGCCCGGCTGATGCAGCGCGCGGTCTTCCCCCAGTCGCAGGGAACGCCGAACCCGGCGTCGATCGCCGCCAAGGCCCACGCGCTCAAGCTGGTGGCGGAACCGGCGTTCAAGGCGACCATGCGGCTGGTCGTCGACGATGCCACGGCACTCGCCGACGCCCTGGCCGGGCTCGGTCACCGGGTCCTCACCGGCGGCACCGAGAACCACATGGTGCTCCTTGACATGCTCGACCGCGGCATCACCGGTGTGGTCGCCGAGCGCGCCCTGGAGGACTGCGGAATCCTCACCAACCGCAACCGCATCCCCAAGGACACCAAGCCCCCTCTCGTCGCCGGCGGTCTGCGCCTGGGCACGAACGTGCCGGCGCAACGGGGCATGGGCCCCGACGAGATGCGGCTCTGCGCCGGTCTGCTCCACGAGGTGCTCGCCGCCACCACCGTGCTCGGCGACACCGAGTTCCGCACCGATCCCGAGGTCCGCGAGCGCGTCGCGGCCGAGGTGGCCGCCCTGTGCCGCACCCACCCCCTGCCCTTCGGCGCTGCCATCGGCACCGCCGAAGTCTCCGACCGCGAGCCGGGAGAGAGGTCTTGAGCCGGAACACCGCCCCCCTGAGGCCGCCCGTACCGGCGCCGCCCGCGCTGCTGCCGGCCGACCGGCCACGAAGGCCCGGAACCACTCCGGAACGTACCGCCGGCGTCCGGGTCCGGCTCGGCCCCTCGGCCGGGACCGCCACGGAAGAGATGCTGCTGGCCGGGTTCACCGCGCTGCTCCACCGCTGGACCGGACAGTCCGCGTTCGGCTTCGTCGTACGGACTCCCGCGTCGGGTGCCGTCCGGCTGAACCGGACCGTCACCGGCACGGCGACCCTGGCCGAGCTGGCCCGCTCCGACGACACGGTCGCCGGGCGGGGGCCGGTCGCGGGGACGACGCGGCCGGACGAGTTCGAGCTGGTGCTGCGTCCGCCGGGCGAGGACGACGAGGGCCTGCCGACCGCGGAGCTGCGGTACGCCCCCGAACTCTTCGACCGGGCCACCGTGTCGCGTCTTCTCGCCGGCTACCGCACGCTGCTGGAGGACGGGCTCGCCGACCCGGACAAGCCGGTGTCTCGGCTGCGCCTGCTTCCGGAGGACGAGCTGCACCGAATGCTCGTCGAGTGGAACGACACCGAGGCGGACCTTCCGCACGACATGTGCCTGCACACCGCGTTCGAGGCCCGTGCCGTCGCGTCGCCCGACGCCGTCGCCCTGGTGGGCGGTGGCGGGACGCGGACGTACCGCGAGGTCGACGAGGCGGCGAACCGTCTCGCCCACCATCTGCGGGACCTGGGCGTCGGCCCCGACCGGCGGGTCGGCATCTGCCTGGACCGGTCCGCCGAGCTGTTGATCGCCATCCTCGGGGTGCTCAAGGCGGGCGGCGCGTATGTGCCGCTCGACCCCGCCTACCCGCGCCGGCGTCTCGCCACGATGGTGACCGGCACCGACTGCGCGGTGGTGGTCAGCCGGAACGGCCCGGCCGCGAGCCTCCCGGACATCGGGCCGGGCACTCCGGTGGTGCTCCTCGACCGGGACGAGGCGCTCCTCTCCGAGCGCCCGGCGCACAAGCCGGCGGGCGGCGCCACACCGGACGATCTCGCGTACATCATCCACACCTCGGGTTCCACCGGCGCGCCCAAGCCGATCGCCCTGCGCCACCGCGGGGTGATGAACAACATCGCGGACCTCAACACCCGCTTCGGGGTGGACGCCGGCGACCGGGTCCTCGCGCTGTCGTCGCCCAGCTTCGACATGTCCGTGTACGAGTTCCTCGGGCTGACGGCCGCGGGCGGCACGGTGGTCCTGCCGGAGCCGGAGCGGGCCAAGGACCCCGAGCACTGGGCGGAGCTGCTGGCCGCCCACCGGGTCACCGTCTGGAACTCGGCTCCCGCCCTGCTCGACATGGTCGTGGACCACCTGGACAGCACCGGTGCGCAGCCGCTCGGCGACCTGCGTCTGGCCCTGCTCGGCGGCGACTGGATCCCCGTGTCGCTCCCCGACCGGGCACGGGCGATCGCCCCCGCCCTGCGCTTCGTCGCCCTCGGCGGGGCCACCGAGTCGTCCATCCACTCCACCCTCTACGAAGTCGTGAAGACCGACTCCCGCTGGACGAGCATCCCGTACGGGCGCCCCATGGCGAACCAGCGCACCTACATCCTCGACGAGTTCCGCCGGCCTGTGCCGCCGGGTGTTCCCGGCGAGCTCCATCTGGCGGGGATCGGGCTCGCCCGGGAGTATCTCGGCCGGCCGGAACAGACCGCGGAGCGGTTCTTCGAGTGGTCCTGCGGCGAGGTGTCGGGCGAGCGGCTCTACCGGACGGGCGATGTGGCCCGCTACGGTCCCGACGGGCTGATCGAGTTGCTGGGCAGGGCCGACTTCCAGGTCAAACTGCACGGCTTGCGGATCGAACTCGGCGAGATCGAGGCCGTACTGCGCTCCCACGACACCGTCCGTGAGTCGGTCGTCACCGCGCACCCCGACGGGACGGGCGACCGGCGGCTGGTCGCCTACGTCGTCGCCGAGGCGGGCCGGACCGTGGAGCCGGGGGCGCTCGGCGAGCACGCTGCCCGGTCACTCCCCGGTTTCATGGTGCCGAGCACCGTCGTCGTCCTGGAGGAGCTGCCGCTGACGCCCAACGGCAAGGTCGACCGCAAGGCACTGCCGGCACCGCCCGACGACATCCGCGAGCCCCGGGGGAGCCAGGTCGCACCGGCCACGGCGACCGAGCGGAAAGTGGCCGAGATCTTCGCGGCCGTGCTCGGAGTGCCCAGGATCGGCGCGGACAGCGGCTTCTTCGCGGTCGGCGGCAACTCCCTGCAGGCGATGCGGGCCGTCACCCGGCTGAACAAGCACTTCGGCATCAGGGTGAACGTCCGTCTCCTGTACGGCGGGAGCACCGTCAGCGACATCGCCTCCGTCATCGACCAGCGGCTCGCGCAGCCCGCACCGGCCCCGAAGGGAGCACCGGCACCGTGATCGAACCCTCCGTCGACAGTCTCGTCCCCCTCCGCGCGGGGGGCGACCTGCTCCCGCTGCACTGCGTCCATCCGGTCTCCGGATCGCCGTACTGCTATTCACCGATGGCCCACCGACTCCCGGCGGGGCGGCCCGTGTTCGGGTTCGAGGCGCCCGGCTTCGACGGCGTCTCCGAGCCCGCCACGTCGATCCAGGAGCTGGCCGAGCTGCACACGGCCTCGCTCAGAGCGGCCCGCCCGCACGGCCCCTACCAGCTGCTCGGCTGGTCGCTCGGCGGGGTCGTCGCCTACGAGATGGCGCGGCTGCTGGCCGCCGCGGGAGAGGAGGTGCCCCTGCTCGTCATCGTCGACGCGGCGCTGCCCGGTACGCAGGCGGTGCCGCCCGAGGACCAACTGGCCCGCTACTTCCTGTACGACTTCCTCGGCGTGACCCGGAACCGCGCGCCGGCCGTCGACAAGGCGCTGGCCGGCATGGGGCCGGAGGCGGAACCCGCCGAGATCTTCGCCGCGGTGGAGCGCGACGGGGCCGTACCCGAGGAGTTCGACGCGGAGTTCCTGCTGGAGCGCTACGCCC
Organism: Streptomyces sp. NPDC006551; assembly: GCF_040611675.1. Classification (NCBI taxonomy): domain Bacteria; kingdom Bacillati; phylum Actinomycetota; class Actinomycetes; order Kitasatosporales; family Streptomycetaceae; genus Streptomyces; species Streptomyces sp. NPDC006551. The sequence continues at coordinate 221,296 of NZ_JBEXOT010000002.1, read as the reverse complement.
TGTTCCGCACGCACGTCCGGGCCATGCGAGAGCACCGGCTGGACGCGGTGCACCAGGGCTCCGCGATCCTGATCAAGGCCACGGAGTCGACGGAGAGGCTGCTGGACTGGAGTCCCTATGTCAGCCGTCTCACCGAACACACCGCGCCCGGTGACCACCACTCGGTGTGGCACGGTCCGGGGCTGAGCGCCATCAGCGCCATCGTCGACCAAGCCCTACGAGAGGCGACTCCCGCATGACGGAGCACGGAACGCCCACCGCACCGGCCGCCGAGGCCGAGGCGGCGGGCCCCCCTCGGTCGCTCTGGCGCAACAGGGACTTCATGGTGTTCTGGGCGGGCGAGGCACTCTCCCTGTACGGCACCCAGATCACCCATCTCGCGCTGCCTCTCACGGCGGTACTGGTCTTCCAGGTGGGGGCCGAGGAGCTGGGCCTGCTGCGCTTCGCCCAACTGGTTCCCTTTCTCGGGCTCGCCCTGCTCTTCGGCGTATGGGTGGACCGGATGCGCAAGCGGCCGGTGATGCTGGGCGCCAACCTGGTCCGGATGGTGCTGATCGGCCTGGTGCCCCTCCTCCACCACTTCGACCTGCTGACGCTCCCCTTGCTGTACGCCCTGGCGCTCGGAATCGGTGTGGCGTCGGTCCTCTTCGACGTCAGCTGGATGTCGTACGTTCCGGTGCTCGTGAAGGACCGGCGCAGCCTGCTGGAGGCCAACACCAAGCTCAACGCCACGCTGTCGTCGGCGGACATCGCCGGTCCGGGACTGGCCGGCACGCTGGTGAGCGCCTTCTCGGCGCCCTTCGCCATGACCGCCAACGCCTTCTCGTACGCCCTGTCGGTGCTGTCGCTGATCCTCATCAGGAAGCCGGAACCCGCCCCGGAGGCGCCCCGGGCCGAACGCCGGCTGCGCGCCGAACTCGCCGAGGGCCTGCGCTGGGTGTTCGGCAACCGCTGGCTGCGTGCGATGGGACTGGTCGGCTGCTCCTGCAACTTCCTCCTCACCTTGGTGCAGACGCTGTTCCTGCTGTACGCCGTGCGCGACAAGGAACTGTCCGCCGCGGCGGTCGGCTTCGTCATGGGAGCGGCCGCGGTGGGAGGTCTGCTGGGCGCGCTGGTCTCCGGCATGGTGGTGCGCCGGCTGTCCGTGGGCACCGCCTATCGGGTGTCGGTCTCGATCATCTTCCTGGGCCCTCTGCTGATTCCCGTGGCGGGCGGTCCGCGCTGGCTGCTCCTGGGCCTGTTCGTGGCCTCGTTCTTCCTGGAGTACTTCGGCAGCAGCGTCTCCAACGTCCTCATCGTGAGTCTGCGGCAGACCATCACTCCGCAGCACCTGATGGGCCGGATGACGGCCGCGATGCGGATGCTGTTGTACGGCGGAGGTGCGCTGGGCGGACCGGTCGGCGGCCTGCTCGCGGTGATGGTGGGTCTCCACGGCGCGCTGTGGATCGCGGGCCTGGTCTCGGCCGCGATGCTGGTCCCGATCTTCCTGTCCCCCGTCGGCAGGCTGCGCGCGATGCCGACGGGGCCCGAGGACAGCGCCCTCACCGCGCGGTGAGAGCGCTCGGCGGGCCCAGGGCCGGATCGCCGCGGTGTCACGCCGGCGCGACCGCGAGGGCCTCGCCCCGGTCCTCGACCGCCGCCTCCACGTGCGGAGCGCCCGGACTCGCTTCGGCCAGCCGCGCCAGAGCCGCCCTCCGGTTCAGCATCGGTTCCCGCTTCGCGCACTCGGCCGCGTAGATCCCCAGGAGGTCGTGGAGGCGGTACCGGTGCCCGTGCTCCTCCAGGAGATGGCCGGCGACCAGCATTTCGAGCAGCCGGCGGGCGGTGTCGCGGTCCGTGTCCGCCAGCGCCGCCGCGGCGGAGACCGTGATCGGCTCGTCCTTGCACAGCCCCAGCAGGCGGAACATCCTCGCCGCTTCGGCGGACAGCGACTGGTACGAGGTCTCGAACGCGTCGCGGAGGCTGGCCAGGGCATCGTCCTCCACGGTGAGGCGGTCGAGTCGGCCGCTCTCCGCCGCGAACCGCTCCACGAGCGTTGGCAGCGGGACACCGGGGTTCGCCGTGATCCCCTCCGCGGTGATGCGTAACGCCAGCGGCAGTCCACCGCACAGCGCCGCAAGCCGCCTCGCGGCCTTCTCGTCCCCCGCGAGCCGTCCTCCGCACAGGGTGGTGAGCAGGTGTGCCGCCTCCTCGTCGGCGAGCGGTTCGACGGTGACCGTACGTGCCCCGTCCCGTGCGGCCAGTCCGCTGAACCGCTGACGGCTCGTCGCCACGACGCACGACGCGCCGCGCGGGATCAAGGGCCTGAGCTGATCCGCGCTCAGGGCGTCGTCGAGCACCACCAGCATCCGTTTGCCGTACATCAGGCTGCGGTAGAGCGTGGCGCGGCCCGCCACGTCCCGGGGTATCCGCGCGCTGTCGGCTCCGAGGCTGGTGAGCAGGTGCAGCAGCGCGTCGGAGGCGCTCAGCGGCCTGCCGCGCAGCCCGTTGCCACAGAGGTCCACATAGAGCTGACCGTCGGGGAAGCGCGGCGCGAGCCGGTACGCCAGTTCCAGCACGAGGGCCGTCTTGCCGACGCCGGCGGGGCCATGGGCCACGATCACCGGGGTGCTCCGCTGTGCGGACGCGTCGGCCAGGAGGCCCTCCAGCTGTCTCAGCTCCCGGTCGCGTCCGGTGAACCCCCATGCTGTCGAGGGGAGTTGAGCCGGCTTGGGGACGCCTGAGCCGGGGCCCTGCCGGGGTCGGGGGGCCATGTGCCCGCCGATGGGCCGCAACTCGCGCTGCCCGGCGAGGATCCGCCGGTGGAGGTCCTGGAGATCGGTCCCCGGCTCGATGCCCAGTTCCCGGCGCAACAGTCGTCGGGTCTCGGTGTACACGGCGAGGGCGTGGGCCTGGCGGCCCGCGTGGTAGAGCGCCAGCATCAGCAGCCAGCGGAGCTTCTCGCGCAGCGGTTCCTCCGCCACGGCGCGCGAGAGCGCGTCGACCGCTTCGGCGTACCGGCCGGCCTCCAGCATGACGGCGGCCCACTCCTCGACCGCGGTCAGTCTCAGGTCCCGCAGGCGGACACCTTCCATGGCGGCGAAGGGCCCCGGGATCCCGGAGTACGCCTCACCCCGCCACAGTGCCAGAGCGTCCTCGTACAGCCGCAGTGTCGTTTCCGCGCTGCCGCCGTCGCGTGACCTGCGCGCGTGGCCGTGCCGCTCGACGAAGAGCGCGGCGTCCACCTCCGCCGGGTCCACGCGCAGACAGTAGCCCCCGGGCTCGGAGGAGAGGAGCGTACTGGCCGCTCTGGTGCCGCGCCCGGGCTCCAGCGCTCGGCGCAGCCGGGCCACATAGGTGTGGACGCCGTTGACCGCCGTCTGCGGGGTGTCGCTGCCCCAGAGGGCACGAGTGATGGTCTCCCCGCTCACCACCTCACCCGCCCGGCTGGCGAGCAGGCTCAGGACCGCACGCTGTTTGGGCGAGCCCAGCACCACCTCCTCACCGTGCCGCCAGGCACGTATCGGTCCCAAGAGCTGGATGCGCAGAGGTTCCCCCGTGCCGGTCATGTTCCCGTTCACCCCTCGGGCTCGCGTGCTGTTCATGTCGGGTCCCGGTGGTGGCCGTTCGGCCCCGGGGTTCGCGAAGGCGGCGGGTCGCGCCGCGTATCGTGCGTCCATGAAGAGCCGGTGCGTCCGGCCGGCGGCGGCCGGCGGCGTCTCGGCGATGGGTCAATGCCCCGGGCGGGTCACCAGGGCGCGCGCCGGGAAGAAGATCCGGACCGCGCGCCGGGAGTCCCGTTGCCGTGCTGGTGCGTCTCGCAGGGCGTCACTCGAGGCATGGCGGCGAATGTAATCCGGAGACCGGGGCGGCACCATGCCCTGCAGGGAGCATCGGGCATACTCCGAAAGGCGTACGAGTCCCTCGCGAGGGTGCGGCCGGTCATGGGGCCGTGCGGCGGCGCGCTTCCCGGCCGAGTTCCGTCACACCACGCGGGCGGAACGCCGTCTCGGTGATCAGCGGAGGGTACGCACCCTTCCCGGCCGGCTCGATGAGCCGTGCCCTCACGGCCATGTTGACGGCCTCGATACGGGAGGCGGCGCCGAGCTTCTCGAAGATGTTCCGGAGGTGTCGCTTCACCGTCGCCTCGGTGATGCCCAGTTCGCCGGCGATCCGGCGGTTGCTCAGCGCACCGGCGACATGAGCGAGGACCTCCCGTTCGCGAGGCGAGAGGGACTGCCCGGCGCCGCGGAAGGCGCTCTCCGGAGCCGTGCTGCACGGAAGGGCGATCATGACCTGCGGGTTGTGCGCCATGGCGCCGCGCAGGGCGCACAGCAACGAGGCGCGAGGGGCGCTCTTGTGCAGATAGCCATGGGCTCCGCGGGCGAGCAGTTCGTCCACGAGCGGGCGGTCGTCGTGCATCGACAGCATCAGCACACGCAGCCCCGGGAAGCGCGCGGTCAGTTCACTGACCACAGCGGGCGCGTGGTGATCGGGCATCTCCACGTCGAGCAGGACGACGTGTGCTCCGGTGCTCTCCACCAGTTCACCGAGCCCTCGGGACGTGTCGGCCTCCGCCACGACGCGCAGGTCGTCCTCCGCGTCGAGAAGCTGGCAGAGGGCGCCGCGCAACAGCGAGTGGTCGTCGACCGCGATGATACGAATCGGCTCGCCCGGTCTCCAGGGTCTCCGCCCGTCATCCGTCCGCATGCCACTCCTCCCGCATGGGCACCGAGAGCTCGATGGTCGTGCCGCCCCCGGGTGCGCTCTTGATCTCCAACCGGCCGCCCAGCGACCGGATCCGTTCCGTCATGGAGGCGATGCCGTTGCCGACCGTGCGCTCCTGAGGGAGACCGACTCCGTCATCGCTGACGGACGCCTGTAATCGTCGTGCCTCGCTCCACACGTCGAGGGTCACGCGGGAGGCGCGGGCGTGCGCCAGGGCGTTGCGCAGACATTCGCGCAGGACGAGGAAGAGTTCGTCGCCGATGGTGTCCGGCAGAGGGTCGTCCACGTCCTCGATCCGGATCTCCACCACGGGTCTGTCGACCGCCATGGCGGCGACGAAGGCGGACAGCGCCACTCTCAGCGAACCGACGGAGTGCGTACGGGTGCGCAGTTCGGTCACGATGCCCCGGGTGCAGTGCATCGTCTCCAGGATCGCCTGCTTCAGGCCGTGCAGCCGGGGGTCCGTCGCCGACGAGACGTTCCGGGTGAGTTCGTAGAGCTCCAGCCGGCGCAGGGCGAGGCCGGCCGCGCTGCCGATGCGGTCGTGGATCTCCCGTGCCATCGCGTCGCGGCTCTGTCTGGTGGAGTCCCGTACGACATCGAGCAGGCGCTGGTCGTCCGCGTTCGCGCCGTCCTCCAGGCAGCGGGTGACAGCCTCCTGAACCATCACCACCAGCCTCATCGGGCTCAGGGAGCCGTACGGCCGAGGTGGGACGGATCGTCCCAGGAACTCGGCCACGACCTGGACGAGCAAGGACCCCGCGCGCACGGCGTGGACCGGCACGGAGCCCTGGGCGATCCGGACTCCGCCCGGAGGACCGGTGTGCAGTGCGGGACGCTGATCGCGCGGCGTCCCAGCGCCGTTCACCAGCGCGTCACGGCATTCGGAGAGGACTGCGCGGGCCTGGTCGCGGCAGGAATCCCAGGCATCGGCACTCATACCGAGCGGATTTCGCTGCTCGATGAGCCTGCTCCGATAGGCGTCGAGCAACTCGGACTCACAAGCCAGCAATTCCGCCGCCAGTCTTTCGTCCTCGACACAACGATCTTGCGATGAATTTCCCCGCGCCGATGTGTCGGACACATCTCCCCCTCCCCCTCCCGCCCATCCCCGTGACCGACTCTCTCGTCACACAGAAGGTGCAAAACGGAGAGAAAGGCCGGAGATCGGCATGATCATGCCGTACCGCCTAAAGGACGTCAAGTGGCTCGCCTCCGCTATCCGCGCCGCTCGGCACCCGGGCCCGGCGATACAAATCCCCCGAAAGAACTCGGACGGCCACGAACGTCCGGCATATCGACTTCTGGTCCACACCGAAGATCGCCGACCACGGTCGAGCGGCAGGCCGACGCCCGACCAACACCGCAGCGCGGTAGCGGTGTTCACCCCTCCACACAGATCTCCACCCGTCCGTCGTTCCGGTACGAGCGTCAACAGCCCTTTCGGCGCCGTCGCATGTCGCGAGCGCGCCGCCGGCCGCCGGCGCCGGAACGTCCTGCGGAGAAGCCCGCACCCATGGGGCACAGCGACTTCCCCTTCGAGCCATCTCCCGCAGAGGAACGACCGCGATGCCTTGTGTCGCCGTATTCACGCCACCCAGGGTCGCCGCGACTTCGAATCGCTCAGCCCTTCATGAAGCACACCCTCGCCAATATGCGCCTGAAAGCCGGTTGATTATGTAATGACGAGTCGCATGTGCGCAGGGTTGCACTGGTAAAGGAACTTCCGGATATCAGGGGCTTCCGCACTCGGGAGTGCGCACGGTCATACGGCATGTGGAATAGGCCCGGCCACCGGCGAACGAACTGCTGCGCATCATTCAGTGCGCCTTGGCCTCACCCGGTTCCGCGTCACCCGATCGGGAGAGAGAATGGGCTCAGGCCGAGGTGGCCACCATGATCAAGGAGTGGGGCCGGCGGGCGAGCCCCGACAACCCGGCGTGGCAGACGCTCGGCCAGGTCGTCATCGCCTGCGAATCGCTCGGCCCCCGCGACATTCCACGGCTGCTCCCCGCCTATGCCGGACATCTGAAGCGGATTGCCCGGCTGGACATGCAAAGCGTGGGCGAACATCCCGAACTCGAAAGCGCCGCCACAAGCGTGGTGACCGTCACCGCACTCGGCGATGTCGCGTTGCGCCGGCGCCCTGATCACCCGACCGTCGGGCGGGCGGCACTGGAGGCCGGGCGTTCCTCGTGCGGACGGTACCAACGTGGCGCCATGACAGGCGAGTTGTGGCGAATCTGTTCACAGAACCCCCCCGAGATCGCTAGCTTCCCCATAACTTGTTCGCACCGGGAAGGACCTCTGTGCACGCATCCCCTCGCAGAGCCGTGGCCACCCTGGCCGCAGCCGCACTCGCGACCCCGCTCCTGCTGGCCTCCGCCCCGCCCGCCTCGGCCCGCAAGGACGGGCCGGGCAAGGACGCCGCCAAGCTCGCGAAGGCGCTCGTTCGCGAAGCGTCCGCGAAGGACGCCCACAAGCACTTGCGGAAGTTCCAGGCGATAGCCGACTCGGCGGGCGGTCACCGCGTCGCCGGCTCGCTGGGGCACGACGCCTCGGCCGCCTACGTGTACCAGCAGCTGAAGAAGGCCGGCTACGACGTCTCGTACCAGAGGTTCGACTTCGTCTACACCGAGACGCTGGCCGAGAAGCTCTCCGCCGTCACGCCCGCACCGCACGACATCGAGATCAGGGCCTTGACGTACACCAGGTCGACGCCGGTCGGCGGCGTCAGGGCCGATCTGGCCGCCGCCCCGGTCGACGCCGACGGCACCACCGGCTGCGAGCCCGGTGACTACGCCGCGGGCGTCTTCACCGGCAAGATCGCGCTGATCAAGCGCGGCGGCTGCAGCTTCGCCGTCAAGCAGGCGCAGGCCGCCGCCGCGGGCGCGATCGGCGCCCTCATCTACAACAACATCGACGCCGGCTACGGCCCGCTCTCCGGCACCCTCGGCGACCCGGCCGCCGCCAGGATCCCCACCGGCGGGATCAGCAAGGCCGAGGGCGAGAGGCTCGCGGCCGACCTCGCGAAGGGGCCGGTGAACCTCTCCTTCGAGATCCGCCAGCTCCAGGAGAGGCGTTCCACCAACAACGTCATCGCCGAGACACCGGGCGGCGACGCCGCCGAGACCGTGATGCTCGGCGCGCACCTGGACTCGGTGCCGACCGGTCCGAGCATCAACGACAACGGCTCCGGCTCCGCCGGGCTGCTCGACGTCGCCCTGAAGCTGGCCGAGAAGGAGAAGAACCCGCGCAACAAGGTGCGCTTCGCCTGGTGGTCGGCCGCCGAGAGCGGCCTGATCGGCTCGCATCACTACGTCGCGAACCTCACGCCGCTCGCGAAGCAGGAGATCAAGCTCTACCTCAACTTCGAGATGATCGCCTCGCCGAACTACGGCCTGTTCGTCTTCGACGGCGACAACTCGGACGGCGCCAACACCCAGGCCGCCCCGGCGGGGTCGGACCGACTCGAGCGGGACATCGCCGGGTTCCTCGGCCGGCGGGGCCTTCAGCACGCTGGCACGCCCTTCGTCGGCCGCTTCGACTACGGCCCGTTCGTCGACGCCGGCATCCCCTCCGGCGGCACGTTCAGCGGCGCGGAGGCGATCAAGTCGCCTGCCGAGGCCGCGAAGTTCGGCGGCACGGCGGGGCTCGCGTTCGACGTGAACTACCACGCGGCCGGCGACACCATCCAGAACGTCAACATGGCGGCCTTCGACATCAACATCGACGTCATCGCCCACGCGGTGGGCACCTACGCGCACGACCTCGGCTCCCTGAGGAAGCCTGCCGCCACCGCCCGGACGGACGGCGGCCACGGCGCCGCCGGCGGCACGCGCACGGACCGCGGGTCGAACACGACCGAGTAGTCCTGCTCAGCCCTCGGGGCCGGCGCCCCACCTGCCACCCGGGCGCCGGCCCACCGAGGGCGCAAGCCGAACAGGACGGGCCCTTCGGGAGGGGCCGTGGAGCGACTCCTTCCGGTCCGCCGCCGACGGCCCCCACCTTCTCCCCTCCCAGGGGTAGCAATCGCTTTCTGTCCTCGGCATGCTGTCCGCCAGAACGCCCACCCCAGGCGCTCGCCCCCCAGGAGGTCAGCCCTGCCATGCACTCTTCCGTCCCCGCCTCCCTGCTGTCCCGACGCGGCTTGCTGCGCGCGGCCCTGGGCGCCGCCGCCGGCGCACCACTCGTGATCCCCGTCATCGCGACACCCGCGTACGCCGCCGACGCCTACGACACGCTTCGGCTGAAGTGGCGGGACCTGCTCCTCGGCACGGGCTTCGACCCGGCCGCCGAGCCCTTCGCCTCGAAACTCGCCGCGCTCGGCGCCACCGCCCGCGATCTGCGCTCCTCCATGGCCCCGGCGAACGGCTCCCTCTGGCCGGACCTGCCCTACGCGGATCCCGAGCCGGACACCGACGCCGAGTCGTACACGTACTCCGGCAACCTCAACACCAGTTACAACCGACTGCGTACCCTCACCGAGGCGTACTGCCAGCCCGGCACGGGCCTCACCGGTGACGCGGCTCTGCGCGCCGACATCCTCGCCGGTCTCGACCATCTCCACGACCAGGCGTACAACGCGGGCCAGGCCCGCTACGGCAATTGGTACAACTGGCAGATCGGCATCCCGCAGGCGCTGCTCGACATCGACGCCCTCCTGTACGAGTTCCTCGGCGCGGCCCGCGTCACCGAGCACTGCGCCGCCGTCGACCACTTCGTGCCGGACAGCGCGGTCGCGAACTACACCGGCACCTCCACCGGCGCCAACCGGGTCGACCTCTGCCGTGTGCTCGCGCTGCGCGGCGTCATCGGCACGTCGGCGGCGAAGCTGGCCCTCGCCCGCGACGCGCTCTCGCCGGTCTTCCCGTACGTCACGTCCGGCGACGGGCTCTACGCCGACGGCAGTTTCATCCAGCACACCTACGTCCCCTACGCGGGCTCGTACGGCGCCGTCATGCTCGGCGGTCTCTCGATGCTGTTCGCGCTGCTGAAGGGCTCGACGTGGGAGGTCACCGACAGCGGCCGGCAGGTCGTGTTCGACTCCGTCGAGAAGGCGTACGCGCCCTTCCTCTTCAACGGCCTGGCCATGGACGCCGTCTCGGGACGGGCGATCAGCCGGGGAGTGCAGAGGTCGGACACCCGGGGCATCCGTCAGAACGACCATCTGCGCGGCCACGCGATCATCGCCTGCGTCGCGCTGCTCTCGCAGAGCGCGTCGACCGCGGAGAAGACCCGCTGGGACGGCATGGTCAAGGGCTGGATCGCCCGCGACCACTACAGCCCGCTGCTCGCCAGTCCCGCTCTCGGCGTCTCCGCGCTCGCCCGCCTCAAGACCGTCGACGACGGTACGGCCACGGCGAGCCCCGAGCCGTCGGGGCACCGTCTCTTCCCCGGCATGGACCGGGCCGTGCACCGCCGGCCAGGCTGGGCGGCCGGCCTGTCCATGGCGTCGAACCGGATCACGTACTACGAGAACGGCAACGGCGAGAACCTGCGTGCCTGGCACAGCGGATCGGGAATGCTCTACTGGTGGGGCGGCGACTTCGCCAACGGGCAGTACAGCGACGACTTCTGGCCGACGGTCGATCCCTACCGGCTGCCCGGCACCACCGCCTCCCGCAAGCCGCTCGCCGACGGCGAGGGTGGCGTCTGGGGCGCGGCCCGGCCCGACGTGCGCTGGGTCGGCGGGACGACCGACGGTACGTACGCGGCCGTCGGGCAGTACCTCAAGGGGCTGTCCTCCACGCTTCTGGCCAAGAAATCGTGGTTCTTCCTGGACGACGCGGTCGTCTGCCTGGGCGCCGGAATCCACGGCCGGGACGGCACGGGCGTGGAATCGGTCGTGGAGAACCGCAACCTCGGGGGTAGCGGGGTCCACGCCTTCACCGTCGACGGCACGGCCCAGCCCACCACCCTCGGCTGGACCGGCACCCTCACCGGCGCTCGGTGGGCGCATCTCGCCGGACACGCGGGGTACGTCTTCCCCGGCGGCGCCACCTCGTTGAAGGCCCTGCGCCAGGCGCGCACCGGCGCCTGGTCGGACATCAACAAGGGCGCCGTGTCCGATCCGGTCACCCGCCGGTACCTCACCCTCTGGTTCGACCACGGGACCGATCCGACGTGGGCCGCGTACTCCTACGTCCTGATGCCGGGCGCGAGCCAGGCGCAGACGGCCGCCCGCGCCGCCGACACGGGCTGGCTCACCGTCCTCGCCAACGCCAACGAGCAGCAGGGCGTACGGGTCCCCGCGCTGGGCTTCACCGGCGTCAACTTCTGGCTCGGCGGCACGGTCGGCGACGTCTCGGCCAGTGCCCCCGCCTCCGTGATGATCCGCGAGACCGGGAGCACGGCGACCGTCTGCGTCTCCGGGCCGCTGCGCGACGGGGCGACGATCGACCTCACGTGGAACCGCCCCGTCCCGGCGGTGGTGACCAAGGACCCGACGGTCCAGGTGCTGGCCACGGGCTCCGCGCTCCGGCTGCGGATCACTCCGGGAACACTCGCCGCCACGCACAAGGCGGTGGTCGGCCTCGGCTGACGGCCTCGCCCCCGCGCCCGTCCGCACGCATCCGCTGCGCGACGGTTCAGCGGCTCGCTGACGCGCCGGCCTCCGTGCGGCTCGCGGTGCAGTCCGCGGGCGTGGGCCGGCCGGTCGGCCAGGCGAGGCCGACGAAGCGGATGCGGCCGGGTGCGTCGGGCGCGAGTTCCACCACGGAGACCGCCTTGTTGTACGGGTTGCCGTAGTTGTCCAGGCAGATCCAGCCGCTGGCCCCGTCGACCTTGCCCATGCCGTGCAGCCGCAGCCAGGCGTCGCGGATGCGGCTGAGGGTGGGGATGACGGGGTCGCCGTCGTCGCGCATCCGGATGGCGGTGATCGCGGTGAGGCCGGCGTCGTAGAACGTGATGGTGCGGGAGTCGGTGAGCTCCACCGGGCCGATGTTCCCGATCTCTTCGCCGGTCGCCAGCTCGGCCAGGGTGCGGAAGGCGGCGGCGGAACCGCCGGTGGCGGGCGCCTTGGGGCCGGTCCAGGCCTCAGGGTGGGCGACGGCGGCGTACTGGAGGGTCACGCCCTTCCGGAAGGCGTCCCAGTCGAGGAGCTTGTCCGAGGAGAGGGTGGATGCGCCGGAGCCGGTGATGACGGTGTACTTCTTCTCCGTGCATCCCCGGTTGCCCAGTTCGTTGACGAACTGCCGTAGCTGGACGGGCCGTCCGGCGAAGTAGATGACCTTGGCGGCGGAGGTGCAGATGGTGTCGACCATCTGGTCGAAGGCGTTGGCGGTGGTGCCCTCCTCGTGGAACTCCTCGGGCGCGCGGTACTGCTCGGGTGCGCGGGGCGACCCGACGGTCCGTTCGGCGAAGGCCCGCTTGAGCGCGTCGACGTAGTTGTCGCCGGTGCGGATGTCCTCGACGACCAGGGTGTGCCGGGGGTCGATGCCCTTGTTGAAGTGGGACAGGGCCTTGGCCTGGTCGGTGGTGGTGGGTACGACCCGGGCGAGGCCCGGGTACGCGTCGGGCCTCTGGGCACTGTTGCCGGAGTCGTCGGCGGTGATGGGACCGCCGACGACGGGAATCCCGCGCTCCCGGGTGAGATGGCCGATGGCGGCCTGGGTGGTGGCGGTGGAGACGTCGAAGCCGATCACCGCCCGGAGGTTGTCGTTCGTGGACTGGGACATGGTGCCGAGCTGCTCGGCGACGGGCCGCCAGTGGGCGTGGCTGCGGCCGGGGTTGGCGAGCAGGAGCCGAATCGCCGGCTTCTTGCTGTTGGACTCGTGGTTGGCCCGGTACTGCGCGAGGTAGGCGCCCTGCACCTGGTGCAGCGTCTTCCGCTGTTCGAAGGCCTGCGCCGGTGCCATCGGCAGCACCACGGCGACGGAGACGTGCGGTTCGTTCTCGATCCGCTCGTTCTCCGCCTTGATCCGCGCGCTGACCTCCTTGAGGTTGGGGGCGAAGACGAAGCTGCCGTCGGTGACGCCGGTGCATTCCCTGGCGCCTTCGGGGCCGCGTTCCTCGATGCCCTTTCCGCAGGCCGGATCCGGTCCGAAGACGACGATGCCGGTCCACACGGCGGCGCCGAGCACGGCCAGGGCGACGACCAGCGCGGCCGCCTTGGTGATCGGCCCGCCGGGGAGTCTTGCGATGAACGACGTCATGACGCGGCGCCTTCCGGGAGGACGGGCAGGTCGGGTGCCTGTGTTCCGGCCCGCAGACAGGCCGGCCAGGCGGCGGACGCGTCGCGGTAGGCGGCGTGCGCGGGCTTGTTGCCGTACAGCGTCTCCAGCGCGATGCGGACGGTGGTCAGCTCGTCCTCGCGCGGGGCGAGGGTGAGCGGGTCGGACAGCCGCCACAGCAGGGGCACCAGGGAGGCGACGGCATCGTGGTGGGGGCCCGGGACATCGCTGCCGCAGGCCGTGCACGACAGGGTGGGGCCCCCGGCCGGGGGTGCGTAGCCCTCGCGCGGATGGGGGGCGGCGCAGATCCGGTTGAGCGTGGTCAGCCACGCGTGGGGCGGGACGACGGTGAACCGGTGGTGCAGGACGCTGACGACCTCCTCGACCCGGCCCAGCGCCAGCGTGTGGTGCAGGTAGGTGTCACCGCGCGGGTCGCACAGGGAGCGCAGGCGCAGCTGGGTGTCGCGCCAGCGCTCGTGGGGGGTGGTGGCGGCCAGCCGGTGCCGCAGCAGCAGATCGAGGGCCCGGTCGCCGTCGAGGCAGGAGCGCTCGCGGTAGTCGTCGGCTTCGCGGACGCGAGCAGCGACCAGTTCCTCGGAGTGGTCCTCGGGGTGGGCGAAGGTCCACAGGGCGCGCCGAGTGCCCGCGTCGACCGCGGCGGACAGCAGCACCAGGCGCTCGCGCATCACGGGATCCGGCAGCAATTTGGCGAGGAGCGCGGGTGCGGCTCCATCGAGGAGTTCCCCGGTGCGTATCGTGCCCGCCTCCTCGACACGGCGCACGGCCGCGTCCGCCAGGGTGCGGGCGCTCGCCGCACGGCCACCGCAGTAACGGGCGACGACGCGGGGCAGATGGTCGGGGTAGTCGACGGGGCTGAGCATCTCCGAGATGTCGGCCGGTTCGATGGCGGGGATGCTCAGCACCAGGGGCCGGTCCCGCGGCGCGGCGTCGCCACCGACCTCGCTCAGCGGTGGGTGCCCGTGTCCCGTCCCGAGCAGGGTGGCGAGAACGGCCGGCCGCGTCGGGGCCCTGCCCGGTGCACCGTGTCCGGCGTCGAGCAGGTCGAGAAGGGCGCTGCCGACGTCGGCGTGGGCGTTGTCGAGGAGGAGCAGCGGTCTGGGTTTCTTGTCGAGCCGGCGCAGTCTGCCGTAGTTGCCGTCGATGTCGTCGAGGAGCGCGGCGACGAGATGTTCCTCGGCGGTGCGTCTGCGGTCGTCGAGCCTGCGGAAGACTCGGACGAACTGGAAGAGCCGCTGCAGCGAGTCGCCCTGGTAGCCCTGCGAGCGGTGCAGCCGGCCGCCCCACCAGGCGAGCGCGCCCTTGTCCGGTTCGCTCCTGACGAGCTGCGCCCGGGCGGTGTCGAGGACGATCCCGGCGATGGAGTCGAGGCCGGGGACGGCGGACAGGACCTGCGGAAGGTTGCTCGTGACGACGTCGAACCAACGGCCGAGGCTCTCCTTGCGGCGGCGTACGTCGGGGTCGTCGGCGGTGATGAGGGTACGCAGATCGGCCTCCGCCCGGCGCAGGTCGGGCGGCCGCACATCGGTCTCGTCGCTGTTCAGCGGGCGCCAGGCGGTGACGACGAGGAGGCCGAGCGACAGCCGCGGGAAGGCCATCGGCCTGCCGAAGTGCCGTACGTCGAGCCCTAGTTTGTAGGCGAGCAGATACAGGAGGTGGGTGATGCGGGAGGCGTTGGGGACGTCGGTGTCGCCGTCGGCGACACCGGGCTCGCCGAATCCCGGAGCCCCGAGATCGACCCGCGCGAGCGGCACCCGCCCGTTGTACGCGTCATGGACGGCGCCCAGCAGGGCGGTCTTGCCGCTCCCGCGTCCACCGACGATCCGCACCACGGGCGCGCCCTTGGGGTAGGCGAGGGGGACGTGATACCCGTCCTGGTGGTGCAGCCCCACCAGCCGGGGGACGAAGCTCTCCTGCAGGGCCTGCTGACCGTAGAGTCTCCCGCCCATGGCGCTCCCCCGCCTTCCCCTGCCAGCCGCGCATCATGAGATCAACTCGTCGTGCACAGAGGGAACTTACCTGACGGACGCCTGCAAGGCAGAGGGTTGTGGACGAACGGCGTCCCGGTGCCGTGCCCTCTCGGTCACCGTCGCGCCGGACTGCCTCCATGTTCCGTTCCGGCTCGGCGACTCCCGGGTGGTCGAGGCCCCCGCTTCGGTTGCCGTCCACCACCCAGGGGTCGCCGTCGTCGTCAGCGGGCGGTGAAGGAGTGCACGGTCGTCGAGCGGTAGGTCTGTCCGGGGCGTAGCACCGTCGACGGGAAGGACGGGTGGTTGGGTGAGTCGGGGAAGTGCTGTGTCTCCAGGCAGAGGCCGTCGCTCTGGCGGTAGACCGTGCCGGAGGTGCCCGCCAGGGTGCCGTCGAGGAAGTTGCCGCTGTAGAACTGGACGCCCGGCTCCGTGGTCGCGATCTTCATGACGCGGCCGGTGACCGGTTCCGCCAGGGTGACCGCGTGCTGCGGGGTGCCGGTGAGGCCCTTGTCGAGGACGAAGTTGTGGTCGTAGCCGTTGCCGGCGAGGACCTGCGGGTGGGCTTCGCGGATGTCCCGGCCGATGGGCTTGGCCGTGCGGAAGTCGAACGGGGTGTGGGCCACCTTGGCGAGTTCGCCGGTCGGGATGAGGGTGGAGTCGACCGGGGTGTAGCGGGACGCGGCGATCCTCAGGGTGTGGTCGAGGATGCCGCCATCGCCCTCCCCCGCCAGGTTGAAGTACGTGTGGTTGGTCAGGTTCACGACGGTGGCCCTGTCCGTCGTGGCCTCGTACTGGATGCGGAAGTCGCCGCGCGGTGTGAGGACGTAGTCGACCCGGACCCGCAGCGTGCCGGGGTACCCCATGTCGCCGTCCGCGCTGACGTGGCGCAGCGTGAGACCGGTGTCGGGCCCTTCGGCGTACGGCTCGACGTTCCACACCCTCTTGTCGAAGCCTTTGTCCCCGCCGTGCAGGCTGTTCGGGCCGTCGTTGCGGGGCAGGTGGTGCTCGGTGCCGTCGAGGGTGAAGGTGCCGCCCGCGATGCGATTGCCGTAGCGGCCGATGATCGCGCCGAAGTACGGGCTGTGGGAGACGTAGTCCTCGAGCCGTTCGAAGCCCAGTGACACGTTCGCGTACCGCCCGTGCCGGTCGGGGACTTCGAGGGACTGGACGATGCCGCCGTAGGACAGCACGCGCAGCCGGGTGCCCCCCGCGGCCACGGTCCAGCGGTCCACGCGGGTGCCGTCGGCCAGGGTTCCGAAGCGCTCCCTCACCGGGCCTCCGCCCCCGCCGCCCGCGCCGTCGTAGCGGTTCGCTGCGACGGCCTGGCCGCTCCCGGCGGCGGTCGCCGCCGCTGCCATGGCGGCGGTGCCCGCCGCCATCACCGTACGTCTGCTGAGGGTCATGTCGTCACAGCTCCTCGATCTCTGATGTTCGATATTTCGTCATGCGTTCGAAATGGTGGCGCGACCGTAATGACGTGACGCGCGCCGTGTCAACGGTTCGCGCACGGCTCATTTCCGTCCGCCGTCCGGGTGTTGACGTGACGTCTCCGGTGTCGCCATCCCTCGAACGTCGCCGAAGACAGCCGTGGCGCGCCGATGTCCCTTGTCATCCAGTCGAGTCGTTTGACAGCGAACCCAGCCGTTTCGGCTTCTCTGACAGCAAACCCAGTCGTGAGGAGTGAGCACGCTGGGGTGGTGTGTGGCCGTACCGGCTGGGACGGCCGAGGCCGTGCCGTAGGTCGAGGTGTCGTGCGTGGACGCTGCAGGCAATCGTCGTCGGCGTCCCCTGCCGGACTGCGCGACGGCCAGGTTCGAGGATGTGGTTCCGGTACGGCCGTTTCGGTGGTCGCCGGGTTCGCGCCATTTCCCGGGCTGGTACTGGTCGACGACGACCGGGCAGCACGTCGGCTTCGAGTCGTGGCTGGAGCGGGACCATCTCGCGCTCATGGAGTTCGATCCCGCCGCGATGCGAATCGCCTCCCAGCCGTTCTGGCCGCACTGGCACGACGGTTCGCGGGAGCGCCGGCATGCCCCGGACTTCTTCGTGCGCCGCGCGGATGGCTCGGCCGTGGTCGTCGACGTCCGCCCCGACGATTGGATCGCGCCGCGCGATGCCGAATCGTTCGAAGTGACGCGCCTGGCCCGCAAAGCGGCCGGGTGGGGCATCGCGGGTGGGAGTGCCGGAGGCAGTGCTACTGGCGAACGTGCGGTGGCTGTCGCGCTACCGTCACCCCCGCTGCCGACAGGCTCCGGTCGATGCCCGGCTGATGGAGGTCTTCTCGCAGCCGGGACCGCTGGTGCCCGGGGCCGATGCGGCTGGCGACCGTCTCGCGGCGCTGCCCGTGTTGTTCCACCTGTTGTGGAGGCAGGAATTGTCCGCCCGAGGGGATGGCGGTCGATCTGCTGGGGCCGCGCACGGTCGTGCGCCTGGCTGGTGGGGTGCCGGATGAGGGAGGAGGGGCGACGGGTTCCGCCGACTGCCCGGATTGCAGAGTTCCCCAATAGGGCCGCCCACCAGGCCCGTTGGTGGGAGAGTCACATTCTGGAGGTGCTGCACGGGCTGCCGCCGGATGCTCCCCAAGGGACCCTGACCAGCCCGAGTCCTGCGTGCGGGCCGCGATCCATTGCGTCGCAGACCTCGAAGGCGTGATCACCCGTCGGGATGACCGCAGTGGAACTCGTAGACGTACACGCCCCGTGTACCGCCGACGACGACGCCGAGACCGTCGGGAGTCCAGGCGCAGGCGTACAAGATCCCGTCAGTGCGCATCATGGTGACCGCTCGTCCCGACCTCGGGTCCCAGACCCGCACCGTGCCGTCGTCGCTGGCGGTGGCGAGCCAGGCGCCGTCCGGTGAGACCGCCACCCTGGTGACCCGGCCGGTGTGTCCGATGAGGCGGGCGATCTCCTGGCCAGTGCCCCGGTCCCAGATCCATACCGTCGCGTTGTAGCCGCCCGTGGTGGCGAACCACGTGCCGTCCGGCGCGACCGCCGCGACCTCCACCAAGCCGGCGTGTCCCGTGACGCGAACGATCTCCCGGCCGGTGGGTTGGTCCCAGACCCGCACTGTACCGCTGTCGCTGATGGTGGCGAGCCAGGTGCCGTCCGGCGCGATCGTCACCCGGCCCGGGTAGCGGGTGGCGCCAGGGAACCGGGCGGTCTCCCGGCCGGTGGCCCGGTCCCAGATCCGCACCGTCCCGTCCATGCCTGTGGTGGCGAGCCAGGTGCCGTCCGGCGCGATCGTCACCCCGGACGCCTGATCGGTGTGGCCGTTGAGACGGTTGATCTCCTCGCCAGTGGCCGAGTCCCAGATCTGCACCGTCCCGTCCGTACCGGTGGTGGCGAGCCAGGTACCGTCGGGTGCGATCGCCGCCCCGTTCACCAGTCTGTCGTGCCCGGTGAGACGGTTGATCTCCTCGCCATTAGCCGAGTCCCAGATCTGCACCTTGTTGCCGCGGATGGTGACGAGCCGGGTACCGTCCCGTGCGATCGCCCCCACCTTCACCCACGGTTCAGTGAGGCACGCGGTCTCACGGTCGGCGCCCCAGTCCCAGATCCGCACGTTGCCGTCGTAGCCGACGCCGGCGAGCCAGGTGCCCTTGGGTGCGACCATCACTGTTGTCACCGGAAGGGAGTGTCCGGTGCGGGGCGCGGGGCCCTGACCGGCGCCCGAGTCCCAGATCTGCCCTGTATTGCCGCCGGTGGTGACGAGCCAGGCGCCGTCCGGCGCGATCGCCACCGAGTTCACCGAGAAGGAGGGGCCGGCGAGGGAGGCGGTCTCCTGTCCAGTGGCCCGATCCCAGATTTTCAGTGTGTTGCCGCCGGTGGTGGCGAACCAGGTCCCGTCCGACGCTACCGCAGTCCCGAGCCCCACGTAGGTGTGGCCAGTCAGACAGGCGGTCTCCTGACCGGTCGCCAAGTCCCAGACCCGCACCGTCCTGTCGTCTCCGGCGGTGGCGAGCCACGTGCCGTCCGGCGCGACCGCCAGCCCTCTCACCGGGCCTTTGTGGCCGGAGAGGCAGGCGGTCACCTGGCCGGTGACGGGATCCCAGATCTGCACGCTCCCATCGGCGCTGGTTGTGACGAGCCGAGTGGAATCGGGGGTGATGACCACTCGATAGACCAGGCCGCTGTGTCCGGTGACACGGGCGGTCTCCCGGCCGGTCGCCGGATCCCAGATGCGTACCGTGCCGTCGTCGCAGGCGCTGGCGAGCCACAAGCCGTTTGGCGCTACCTCCACATTGTGCACCGGCCTGGAGTGACCGGTGAAGCGGCTGATCTCCTGGCCGGTGGCCCGCTCCCATATCCGCACCGTCTTGTCGTCGCCGGCGCTCGCGAGCCATGTGCCGTCCGGTGCGATCGCCACCCACCTCACCTTGTCGGTATGGCCGGTGAGGCAAGCGGTCTCCCGCCCGCTGACCGAGTCCCAGATCCGCACCGTCTTGTCCTCGCTGGCGGTGGCGAGCCACGTGCCGTCCGGCGCGACAGCCGTGCAGTGCACCGTACCGGTGTGGCCGGTGAGAGTGCGGAGGAGAGCCGGATGAGGCAAGTCGGGTGGTGTCCAGTGGTTACGGAGAGCGGGGTGGGGCCATCGGCTCTCACGGGCGACGACTTGATCGCGCCAAGCGGGGAGCGGTTGGAGTCGACTGTGCAGGACCGTGGTCAGTGCATGGGCCGGCTCGGTCGCTCCGAGGAGGTGCGCAACGCTGGAGAGTTCACGTGCTCGCTGTGCGGCCGTGGGCGTGGGGATCTGGGCGCAGTCCGTCCAGGGTGCGGTCGGGCCCCGGTGGTGCAGGCGGGTTTCGATCCAGCGCAGGTCGCAGGCGAGGGCTTCGGCCGGTGCGGTGCGGTGTGCGGCCAGGAGATGGGTGATGGCGTGGTCGAGCAGGTAGGGGTCGGTCAGTTCCCACCATGCGGCAGGGGGGCGCGGCGCGGTCGGGGTGAGGGGGGCGGCCGGGGGCAGGCCGGCCTGGACTGCGTCCACCAGCGCGGCATGGTGTTCGGTGAGGCGATCGGGGCCGAGCTCGGCGCGCAGGTAGTCGCGGATGACATCGTGCAGGCTCAGGTACCCTCCGTCCGCGTCATCCACAGTGAGCAGGGACAGGTCGTTCAGGTCCGCGCACAGATCCCGCGTCTGCCACTCGTCGAGGTTTCCTGTGGCGCGCCACAGCGTGGCTACAACGGGGATGGGCGCGGCCTCGCCATGAGCGAAGATCCCCAGTTCGGCGAACCGCGCCTGGCTGTCGGCGCACAGGTCCGCGATCGAGGCTTCGACAGTCGCCCGTACTGTCGTTGCGCGCTGCTTGGGGTCGCCGAGGTCGGGTACGGCAGTGGGCTTGTCCACCGCGGCCGGTCCTCGCTCCCGCAAGCTCCCCAGCAGATCCGCGGCGGCGGAGGCGGCGTCGGCTCCCGTCCTGACCCTCCGGTTGATCAGCCGGTTGGCCAGGCGCAGCAGCAAGGGCCACCCGCCGGTGACCTGCACCAGGTCCTTGGTCACCTCTTCAGGCAGGCTGGGCAGTTCACAGGTCAGCACCTGCAGAGCCTGGTCCTGGGACATCGCGTCGACCCGCACTGTCTTCGCGCCGGGCGGGAGGATCGCGGGGATGCGCGTGGTGACCAGTCGCACACAGCCGTCGCCGCCCGCGAGAAGGGGGTCGAGCTGCTCCTGCGTCCAAACGTCGTCAAAGATCAGCAAGGTGGGCTGGTCGGGGCGCTGGTCCAGGAGCTGACCAAGGTACTCGCCCGCCCTGTCCGGGCTGTCGAAGGATACGTCCCTGCCCGTGATGGCGAGTGTGACATCGTGCACCAGCCCGGTGACGGCTTGCGGGCTGTCCACGTCACGGCCGACGACGAAGAAGTACACGCCTCCCCGGAAGTGCTGCCGCACCCGGGGGCTGGCGCGCACGATCTGGGCAAGCGTCGTCTTCCCGAAACCGCCCGCGCCCTCCAGCGCCGTCGTGATTCCCACCGGCCCGCCGGCGGGTGAGCACACGGTGGAGATGACTTGATCGACCTCATCGCGATCGACCACCCACCACCCGGGCACCTCCGGGGCGGCCGGCTGCGGAGGGGGTGGCTGGGTGGCGTGAAAGTGGAAGGTGTTGGTCTGCTGGTTGTGGTCGCCGATCTGCAGGGCGGCATGGCCATTGAAGGTGTTGTCGAAGAAGCCGCCCCCGCCCGGCCTCGTGGTCACGCACCGTTCCCGAAGCGGTTGTCCTGCCGGTTACCGTTGCCGACCTGCATGATGGTGGGACCGTTGAACGTGTTGCCCGACACCTCACCCCCGCCGGACCGCCCGGATGGAATGTACTCGGCGACCAACGCGCGCAGTGCGGCGACCACCGAGTCGCGCTCCGCCGCGTCAACACTCTCCATCAGGCCCTCGAACCGGCCTTGCCACAGAACCCCTTGATGGAACCGCACCTGTTCGGCATTCCCGCCGTCGGCCGCGCTCACAGCAGCGGCCGTCCCGTCAAGGCGCTCCAGTGCAGCGCTCGCTCGCTGGTCGTCACCGCGACCGAACAACCTGGCCATCGCCTGCCGGAGACCGGTCCACGCCTCTGTGCCCGCCGCCTGCACCACAGCGGTTCCACCCGCCGCCGCCAGAGCCGTCATCGCCTCGTCTAACAACGCCCACACCTCCCGTCGCATTTCGTCGCGCAGATCGTACGCCGCCGACTGCCGACGCGCTCTGCGCTCAGAACTCCTAACGGAATGAACCGGTCACCCGCTTGGCGTGCGTCTGAGTGAGTAGATCATTACTCTGCATAGGTGCTGTCCTATGACGAGTTGACCCCGCAGGAGCTTCGCGAATGTCGTCGCGAATTTCCCAGCGGATGCGTAGGCGGCGGAACCAGTGGAGGTGGGCGAACGTGCGCTCCACGACCCAGCGTTGGGTGCCCAGGCCGGAGCCGTGCTCCGTGCCGCGGCGGGCTATCAGTGGTTTCACGCCGAGGTCCCGGACGAGTCGGCGGTACTTGTCGTAGTCGTAGCCGCGGTCGCCCAGCACCACGTTCGGGTGGCGCCGGGGCCGGCCTTGCTTGCCGCGCACCGGCGGCACAGCCTGGAGGAGCGGGATCAGCTGGGTAACGTCGTTGCGGTTGCCGCCGGTCAGGGCAGCAGCGAGCGGGACGCCATTGGCGTCGGTGATCAGGTGATGCTTGCTGCCCGTCCTGCCCCGATCAACAGGGCTTCGTCCGGTCTTGACTCCCCCTATTGAGACGTCATCTCATTTGGTGAGTCTGCGGTAGCAGATGAGGGTGCAGGCGATGCTGGTGAAGGCGAGGAGGTGCTCGGCTTTGCGTTCGTAGCGTCGGCGAAGGCGTCGGCAGCCGGCGAGCCAGGCCATGGTGCGTTCGATGGTCCATCGGTGTCGTCCCAGCCGCTGTGAGCTCTCGATGCCTTCTGCGGGCGATACGGTGTCGGATGCCTCGGCTGGAGAGCCATTGCCGCAGGTGGCGGTAGTCGTAGCCCTTGTCGGCATGGAGCTTGCCGGGCTTGCGCCGGCGTCGGCCGCGGCGGGAGCGGATCGGCGGTATGCCCTTCACCAGCGGGGTCAGGGACTGGCTGTCGTGCAGGTTGGCTGCCGAGATGCGGACGGACCGGGGGCAGACCGGTCCGCTCGGTGATCAGATGGATCTTCGACCCGTACTTGCCCCGGTCGACAGGATTCGGACCTGTCAGGTCCCCCTGTTCAGAGCCCGCATGTTCACCGAGTCGATCGCACGTCTCGACCAGTCCAGCTCGCCCCGGGAGCCGAGCTCGTCGAGCACCAGGCGGTGCAGCTTGGCCCAGACCCTGGCCTTCGACCACTCGTGAACCGACGATGGGCCGTGGCCCCGGACGGTCCGAACGATGCGGCGGGCAGCTGCTGCCACGTGCACCCGGAGGTCGCCACGAACACGATCGCGGCCAGCGCCTCACGGTCACCATGCCGACGCCGGCCACCACCTTGGGGCCGTGACGGCGCCTTCGGCGCCCCGCTGGAACAGCTCCCACGACTCATCCGGCACCAGCCGTTCAACGATCCCTGCCACGCTCCGCGGGCTCCCGAGCCAATGGAGATGGCTCTGTGGAAGGATCTTGAATGGTCTAATGATCGACGGCTCCGCAGGCGTCGGTCGTCGTCTTCGCCATGGCTGTGGCGAGATGAACGATCCGGCGGGGCGAGGCTCGCTCCCCATGCACCCCCGCCGAGGGGTGCATTTTTTCGTTCGACGGCAAGGGATGTGAAGAGCTGGATGAGGAGACCTTCCATAGCAGTGGGCTCGGCCGTGCTGTGCTTCGCTCTGCTCGGCCTGTCCACGGGCGCCGGTAGCGCGACCGCCGCGCCTGGGCAACCGGCAGGGACGGCCACGGCATTCGACGGCACGGCGGATGCGCCGACCATTGAGGCGGCCGGATCGGGCACCGGTGTCCGGTTGGCCGGCACCGGTGCCCGTCACGACTACAACGGTGACGGCCGCAGCGATCTGGCCGCCTGGTACGACTACGCGGACGGGCACGACGCCGTACGCACCTTCCTCGCGGGCTCGAACGGCGCTTTCGCCGCGCCCGGGGTGGGCTGGGAGACCCCCGCGGGCAACTACTGGGTCGAGAACATGAAGCGCCTCACCGGCGACTTCAACGGGGACGGTGTGGGCGACCTCGCGGCCTTCTACGGTTACGAGGACGGGCGGGTCACCCTGCTGACCTGGCTCGGCCGTGGAGACGGCAGATTCGAGAGTCCTCTCCATTCCTGGACCGCGGCGCCGGGCAACTGGAATTTCGACGCCATGACCGCCCAGGCCGGCGACTTCAACGGGGACGGCCGTGACGACGTCGCCGTCTGGTACGCCTACGGAGACGGCAGCGACAAACTCTTCACGATGCTCGCCCGCCCGGACGGCGGTTTCGGCGCGCACTTCTCCTCCTTCCAGCGGGCCCCTGGGGATGGCTGGTACGTCAACCGCATGAAGTTCGCCACCGGTGACTTCAACGGGGACGGCCGCGACGACCTCGCGGCGCTGTACGGGTACCGGGACGGCAGTGTGAAGCTGATGTACTGGGCCGGGCGGACCGACGGCGGGTTCGCCGAGTCCGTGCACGGCTGGGAGTCCCCGGGCTGGACGTTCCGGCAGGCCAGTCTGCACGCGGGTGACTTCGACGGTGACGGCCGTGACGAACTGGCTGCCTGGTACGACTACGCAGACGGACACGACGCGGTGATCGGCTTCCGTCTCGGCACGGACGGAAAGTTCGGTGCCCGGCGGGACATGTTGATCCTCCCGGCGGGCTCGTACGACCGTTCGCGTATGAAGATCGTCACCGGTGACTTCAACGGGGACGGCCGCGACGACCTGGCCACTCTCTACGGCTACGCCGACGGACGGGTGAAGACGATCACCTTCACCGCCAAGACCGACGGTGACCTCAACAGTCCCCTGCACAGCTGGGAGTCCGAGCCCGGCAACTGGACCTTCGGCCAGGTCCACATGATGGAGGGGTACACCAGCCCCACCCTGCTGCCCTACTGTCCCGCGGTGTTCGGGCACGGCGGGTGGCCCCAGGAGGAGGGAGGCTGGGCAGAAGACCAGATCCGTGCAGCGAACCACCCCAGGGGCCTCGCCCAGGAGAAGAGCTGGGGCGCGGCCGGGGTGGAGGCCGATCTGCGGCTGACCAAGAACGGCACCAAGGCCGTGATGTGGCACAACAGAACCACGTTCGGGCTGACCGGATCGTCCGATTCCATCTCGGAGCTGACGTGGGCGAGCGGGCCGAACCCGCTCGATGGACGCACCATCACGCGCGGCCCTTACACGGGTGAGACCGTGTACACGTTCCGGGAGTGGCTCGACAGTGCCAAGGCCCTCGGCATGGTCGTGCTGGTGGAGGTGAAGCCGGAAACGAAGGAGTCTCTTCTCAGCAGCGACTCGTCGATCCGGGAGACGGCCTGGAACGAGGTGCTCGCACCGATCGCGGAGCGCATCGCGTCACAGGAGATCATGATCTATACGTCGGACGCGCAGCTGGATCCGGTGCTCCAGAGCCGGGTCAGGGCCGCAGGGCTCTCCGCGGCCCTCACCGGCCTCCCCGACTGGTACGACGTCGTCGACTGGCAGGAGCCGCCCCCGCCGGCCTCCGGCAACTACGCCTCCTGGCAGCGGGCGCTGGACGCCGATGCGACCCGTCTGGCCACCTCGTGGACGCCGGGCCTCACCGACTGGATGGACGGACGCTGCGTCTGACGTTCGCACCGGGCCGCGGGGGAGGCGATGAAGTTCGCCTCCCCCGCGGCCCGGTGCTTTCCGCATGCCCGCTCCACAGCCGGAGAGACTCTGTCTGCCGTCTCGGCAAGACGCCTCGACTGCACAGGCACTGCGATGGCGTCCCACTAGCCATCTCAATTGGCTCGGTAGCCTGTGGAGCGTGGCAGGGATCGTTGAACGGCTCCATGCCGACAAGGGCTACGACTACCGCCACCTGCGGCAATGGCTCTCCAGCCGAGGCATCCGACACCGTATCGCCCGCAGAAGGCATCGAGAGCTCACAGCGGCTGGGACGACACCGATGGACCATGGAACGCACCATGGCCTGGCTCGCCGGCTGCCGACGCCTTCGCCGACGCTACGAACGCAAAGCCGAGCACCTCCTCGCCTTCACCAGCATCGCCTGCACCCTCATCTGCTACCGCAGACTCACCAAATGAGATGACGTCTAACGCCCGGATGTGGGAGCCGTCCACCGCAGCACGGGAAAAGTCCAGGGCGTTCGCCCCGCGGAGCTTGGCAAGGAGGACCTCATGCAGCCGAGGCCACACCCCGGCCTTGGTCCACTCGGCCAGGCGGCGCCAGCACGTCATGCCCGAGCCGAAGCCAAGTTCCTGCGGCAGCTGCTCCCAGGCGATCCCGGTGTGCAGCACGAACAGGATGCCCTGGAACACCAGCCGGTCAGGATGCCGCTTGCGCCCCGGATGCCGCATCCGACGCTCAACCTTGGGCAACAGCGGCTCATCCACCCAGTGGGCCACAGACTCGGTATGGCGACCCGACGCTGCCCGACTGCCGTCATCGCCAACGGACAGCCGAGGTGTTTGCCGCTGGTGTGGCCGGCCTCGGGACGATGAGCAGACGCCACGATGTGATCGATTCATAGCATTTAAGGTGCGGCGATTGATCGCTTTATGGGCCCGGATTGTTCAGTGGAGGCCGCCCTTTCAGCAAAGTCACACGGCGAACCCGAACTGACTATGCTCCCCACATGTGTTGCGCCGCGCTCACAGCGAGTCATGGACGCTGTGAGCGCGCGGACGGCACGTGGCTGCGGAGGGAAGCGACCATCGGCGCGACCCCGAAGCAACCCGTCGGGGGCCTCTTCGGAGCACGTTTTCGCCCGAGAAAAGCCCGACCCGTTTTCTGTCGGCGCATCGCATCACCTCAGTCCGTTCATTCCAGACTGTTTAAGGGACCTCCTTGATGGTTCGTGCAGGTTCGACTTCCAGAGCCCGGCCGCCCGCGGTCGCTCCGGTATGGCTCATTTCTCCAGGAGTTCTGGCCGGAGCCCTCGCGATAGCGTTGCTCTTCTCCCCTGCACAGATACGGACACCGGTTGCCTGGTGCGGCCTCGCCGCGGTCGTCCTGACGGTCATCACCTCGGTCGCGACCGCACGCTGGACGCGGTCGGCGGACGCGGCCCGCCGCGCGCGGGCCAGTGCCGAGGCACAGGAGGACTACGCGCGACGCGAGGCCGCGCTGATGGATCGCTTGTCCGATCAGCGAGCCACCACCGTATGGCTCGCCGAAGAGCTGCTCCCCGCGGCTGTCGCCCGTCTGCACAAAGGCGACGCCGCCTCGGAGATCCTGCGCTCCATCACCTTCGGGAAACACCTCGACGACGAGTTCACCGAAGCGCTCCGCTCGGCTCTGCGGACGGTCCTGGAAGCCGTGGAGACCGAAGAGCAGACACGCGACTCCTCGCAGCGGGCACTCGTGGCGATCGCGCGCAGGGTCCAGGCGATCGTGCATCAACTCGCCAAAGACCTCCACACCATGCAGATCGTCCACGGTACGGATCTCGTGGTCTCCCGCGGCCTGCAGGACATCGACCACCGCAACGCCCTGATCGGCCGCCTCGCGGCCAGCATCGCCGTCCTGGGCGACGCCCGGCCCGGCCGGCAGTGGTCGAAGGCGATTCCGCTCTACGACGTCCTGCGGGGGGCCATGTCACGCATCGTGGACTATCCCCGCGTGAAGCTGCAGGCGGTGACAGAAGTGGCGGTGGTCGGCCCGGGGGCCGAGCCGCTGATCCACCTTCTCGCCGAACTGCTCGACAACGCCACGACGTTCTCACCGCCGCAGACTCCGGTGGAGGTGACCGCGAGCGAGGTGCCCTCCGGCATCGCGATCGAGATCGAGGACCGCGGGGTGGGACTCACCGAAGAAGTGCGGCAGCGCATCAACCGCGTCATGGCGCAGGCGGCGTCGTCCGGTATCGAGCTGGCGGGTCTCGGCGACGTGACACAGCTCGGCCTGCCGGTCGTCAGCAGGCTGGCCCGCGAGCACGGCTGCGAGGTCGACCTGCGCACCTCCGCGTACGGAGGCGTGCGGGCCGTCGTGCTCGTCCCCCGGCACCTGATCACCACCGTTCCGCAACCGGTCGTGAGAGTCCACGAGCTCGCCCGCAGGCACTCGGGCGGCCCGGCCCTGCCCCGACCGACGCCGCCGAGCCCTGCCGCGACGGATTCCGTCGAGGTCAAGAAGACCGTCAACGGGCTCCCGCAGCGGCGGCGGGAGTCGCCGGTCCCGACACCGGTCGTCCGCACGACCCCCGAGCCCCCCGCCGCTCCGGCCGCCTCCCGGCGAACCACCGGCACACGCCGCCAGCCGGGTCTGATGTGGGAGGCGTTCAACGGCGAGAAGAGATCGGGCGCCGCACCTTCCACTCCACACAGCGAGCCGTCAGATGAGGTTGAGTAACATGCAGCCACTGCCCAACATGGACTGGATGCTCAAGGAGCTCGCGGGCAGCGTCCCGTACGTGCGACACGTGGTCGTCCTGTCGTCGGACGGCCTGTGCATCGGGCAGACGAACACCGAGCCCGACACCGCCGACGCGATCGCCGCGGCCTGCTCCGGTATCCAGAGCCTGGCGAGGGCCATCGCGCAGCGGTTCCCGGACGGCGACGGCTCCACGCGGATGGTCGGGATCGAAGCCGACGGCGGCTACTTCTGCATGATGGCGGCCGGCCCCGGGGCCTATCTCGCGGTGCTGGCCGACGAGGAGGTGGACGCCGGACTGCTGGGCGACCGCATGCGGACGCTGGTGGTCCGGATCGGTCAGCACATGACCAGCCCGCCTCGTGATGACGTCGGGCAGGCGATGTGACATCAGAGAACCATGGCCCATGGGACGAAGGCAGTCCCGTTCCGCTCTTCGTCATCACCGGTGGCCTGGATTCCTCGGCCAGGACGGCCAAGACGTTCAACCTGGTCACGCTCATCGCGGCGCGGTCCGCACCCGAACCCGCGATGCAGCCCGAGCAGGCGGCCATCCTCTCCATGTGCGAGTACCCGCTGTCGGTGGCCGAGGTGTCGGCGTACCTCAGCCTTCCGTTCAGCGTCGTCACGGTGCTGCTCTCCCAACTCGTCGACGACGAGCGGGTGGAGGCGATCGCACCCGTGCCTGTCGCGGCATACCCCGAACGCGGCCTTCTGGAGGCGGTGATCCATGGACTACGTAAGCTCTGAAGCAGGCGTTGCCGGCCCGCGCGGCACCGACATGCCGCTGCCCCACGGCGCCAGGGGAGTCAAGGTCGTGATCGTCGGCGGCTTCGGAGTCGGCAAGACGACCATGGTCGGAGCGGTGAGCGAGATCCCGCCCCTGACCACCGAAGAGACCATGACCCAGGCAGGCGTCGGCATCGACCACAATCCCGGCGCCGAAGGCAAGAAGACCACCACCGTCGCGATGGACTTCGGACGGATCAGCATCAACCAGGAGCTGATCCTCTATCTGTTCGGGACGCCGGGACAGGAGCGCTTCTGGTTCCTGTGGAACGGCATCTTCGAAGGCGCCCTCGGTGCCGTTGTCCTCGTCGACACACGAAGGATCGAAGTCTGTTTCGAGGTCGTCACCCGTCTCGAAGACCGCCGCGTCCCCTTCATCGTGGCCGTCAACGCCTTCCCGGAAGCCCCGCAGTACCCGATTCCAGATCTGCGCACCGCTCTGGCCCTCAGCGAATCCGTGCCCATCGTCACCTGTGACGCACGTGACCGGGCGTCCTGCCGCGACGCCCTGCTCTCGCTGATGGTCTACCTGTGCACCCTCACCGCCGCCCAGGAGCCCGTATGACCGTCCCACCCGCCGAGAACACCGCCACGGAGCCCGGCCTCTCCCCGCCTCCGGGCTGTCCGGCCCACACTGCCCCGGGAGCCGGCGGAGCGACCCGGCTCTACGGCACCGTCGCCGCGACGGACCCCATGGGTCTGTACGAGGAGCTGCGCGCCGCCCACGGTCCGGTGGCGCCCGTCCTGCTCGACGGCGACGTACGCGCCTGGCTCGTCCTGGGGTATCTCGAGAACCGCGATGTGGCCACGCGCTCCACCCAGTTCTCCCGCGACCCCCGGGTCTGGCACGGCTGGACGAGCGGAGAGATCGACCCCGCCACCTCGCCGCTCATGCCGATGATCGGCTGGCGCCCCGACTGCGTGTGCGCGGACGGAGAAGAACACCAGCGTCTGCGCGGTGCGGTCACGGCCGGCCTCAATCAGTTCGACCACCGCGGAATCCGCCGCCACATCATGCGCTTCGCCCACCAGTTGATCGACGGGTTCTGCGAAGACGGCGAGGCCGAACTGGTGAGTCGGTTCACCGAGCACCTGCCCATGCTCACCCTCACCCACCTGCTCGGCATGTCGGAAGAGTCCGGCCCCAAGCTGGTGCACGCCGCCCGTGATCTCTTCAAGGCCACCGAAACGTCGCTCGCCAGCAATGCCTATGTGCTCGAGAGCCTCGAACAGCTCGTCGTCGCCAAGCGCGCCCAGCCGGGGCACGACATCGCATCCGCGCTGATGGCCCATCCCGCCAACCTCACCGACGAGGAGGTGCAGCATCACCTGCGCCTCATCCTGCTCGCCGGCTACGAGACGACCGCCAACCTCATGTCCAACGTCCTCCGCATGGTGGTCACCGACCCCCGGTTCCGCGGTTCGCTGGCCGGCGGCCAGATGACCCTGCCCGAAGCCGTGGAGCAGGTTCTCTGGGACGAGCCACCGCTGATGGTGTGCCCGGGCCGCTGGGCCAACGGGGACACCACCCTGGGTGGACAGCAGATCAAGGCGGGAGACATGCTCCTGCTCGGCCTGGCCGCCGGAAACGTCGACCAGGTGATCCGCCCGGAGCCCTCGACACCCGTGCACCACAACCGCGCGCACCTGTCCTTCAGCGCCGGCATCCACGAATGCCCCGGCCAGGACATCGGCCGCATCATCGCCGACGCCGGCATCGACATCCTGCTCACCCGGCTTCCCGACATCGCCCTGGCCGTCCCCGAGGACGATCTCACCTGGCGCTCCTCCACCTGGGCACGGCATCTGACGGCGCTGCCCGTCCACTTCGCCCCCCGGTCGCCCCAGGCCCCGGACATTCCGGCACCGCTGCCGGCCCCGCCCACCCGGGGCGGCGGGACGCCTCCCGCACCGCCGCGGCCGACGACCGATCCCGAGTCCCCACGCACACCCGAACCCCGTGCCTCGTGGCGGGCGCGCGTCAGACGCCTCTTGCGGAGGCGGTAGGCGTTCCCGGTCGTACGCGGGCACGGTGGGCGCCTCATGGCGGCGAGGCGTACCGCTCTCCGGCGAGCGGAGTCGAGAAGGGAGGACGTTGCTCCGGGAACGAGCCGTTCGCCGGGGCGTACCGGGGGGCTCCGGTGTACCAGGCATGGAGGCCGGACAGGAAACCGCAGGCCCCCCGGAGCCACGTCTCCAGTTCGAGGCGCTCACCGGCGTGCAGACCGGCTCGCTCGACGAGCAGGGGCAGTTCGCTCCGCCGGAGATGCTCGAAGTGACGCAGGCGCGCGTTCACCAGATCAACGGCCGCAGACACCGCCTCATGGAGGGTGATGCCGAGGGACGCGCCGAGGACGACGACGAGGTTGTTGACGTCGCGTTCCTCATGGACCTCCCGCTCGTAGGAGGCGATGTCGTTGGCGAGCCCCATGTAGTCCATGAAGGCGTCGAGCAGGGCGCGGACGGTCCGGCTGTGGCGGATCCGCTCGGGGATCCGCCCGCCGGTGGCAAGCTCGACGGAGTAGGGGGCCGTGTAGGCCGCGAAACTTTCCCGACGGAACTGGGCGTACTCGATCACGTCCGGAACACGGCCGGCACGGCTGTTGGCCAGCTCCTGCACTCCCGCATCGATGTAGCTCGCCAGAGCGCGGTTCAACTCCAGTCGCCAATGCGCCAGTTCCGCAGGGAAGAGGTGTTGCTGGAGGGCCGCCATCCCCCGCTCCACCGCGTTCCGCGGTTCGGGTAACCGTGCGTCGGCCTCCGGCGGCAGGAAGGCGTGAAGCCGGGAGGTGAAGGACATCGCGCCGGCGAGGTCGTCCGTCCTCTTGAATGCGGAGGCGAAGTAGTCGTCCCAGGCCAGAGCCCAGACGTTGAACCGGTGGTTGAGCAGCAGGGCGGTGCGTGACGCGTCGGGAAGAGTCCAGGCTGTCAGCCGGTCGACGGTCATGGCATGGAACCTGGACCGACTCCATATGGCACGGCCGGTCGGAGGCGCTTGGTCGCTGTCCAGCATGCCCATCTCCCGCGCCCACGTCTCGGCCGCCTCGTGCAGGGTCGGCAGATACGGGTTGGTCCGTACGGGATAGGGCATCCAGAGATCGGGGAGTGTGACGGCATGCGCTGTCATAGGAATCAGCCCTTCCTTCTCTTGGAATCTTGGTCCGGCGTCGGTGTGCGGACCATAGTCGCGAGCGGTACCACCCGTGGGAAGGAAACCCGCTCCCTCTCGCTCTCACCTGGGGAGCCCGGCACGCCGGAGTGCCGACACCCTTTCAGGGCCTTCGCTCGCGGTTCTTGCGATAGAGGGCGATGGCCTGCTCTGTCGGGTGGTTGGGTACGGCGACGGATTCACCGGTCTCCTTCGATACCACGATCTTGGCTCCGCCGGGCGGAGCGGGCTTGTGCCCGCCCGACGCGTCGGCGCGGGACGGAAACGTGGCGTACACCAGGTAGCCGATGTCGAACTCGTGGACGTTCAGTTCGAGCGGCGTGCCGTCGGGGAGCTTGGGCTGGGCGTAGCGGCTGCGGACGATGTCGACGGCCTGGTCGGGGGTGGCGGGCGGGCCTTGCGGTGCCGGGGCGGGGGTGTCGGTGGCCATGGCTCCCTCTCCGGGTCCTGGGGTGATGACGTACGGGCGCGCATCAGTGACAGCCAACCCGACGGACGGAACCGGATCAACTAACCGCCATCAGGCTCCCTTTGTCGTAGGGCGGGTGGGGAACCGGCCCGCGCCTTGTTCGATCGGTGCGGCGCCGGTACCCGACCCGGACGGTCAACGGTCTTCAACTGGGCGGTCCTTGGCCCCACCTGGCACGATGCGGATCATGAGGCAGGACATACAGACCCGCGGAGAGGCGCTCGTCGCCGCCGCGCGCGCCGGTGACGCGAGGACCGCCCGCCGGCACACCGACTTCTTCGTGCTCGGCCACCACGTGGACGAAGGCATCCCGTACTGGGAGCAGGCGGTGGCCGCGGGGGACGCCTTCTCGCACTACACCCTTGCCCGGTACCGGAAGATCCGAGGAGACCGACCGGCGGCCGAGGCGCTCTACCGTGCCGCCGCCGACCGGCACTCCGGATGCGCCTACGGACTCGGCGTACTGCTCAAGGAGAACGGCGACCCGGAGGCCGCCGAATGGTTCCGGCGCGGCTGGGAAGAGGGCCGCAACCTGGATTGCAAGATCGAGCTCGGCAAGCTGCTCGCGGCCGAGGGGCGGCTCGACGAGGCGCCGAAGTTCCTGATGAGCGACATCGGCCTGGGCGACATCGCGGTCTTCCGCTGGGTGAAGCTCTTCGAGTCGATTCGCGAGGACTTCGACCGCGTCGCGGCCGCCCTCGACGCCGCCGAGGGCGCCGGGGACGGGGACGCCGCGGCCGAGACGCTGCGCCCGCTCTTCGATCTGGAGCGGCACTTCCGCGACTACTCGGGACTGACCGCCGAAGCCGCGGGCTACTACCGCAGGGCCTCCGCGCTCAGCGCCTCCGTCCGCGTGGACCACGCCGTGTTCCTGGACGAGACCGCAGGCGACGCTTCCTGGCCCGAGGCCCGCCGCCTGCTGGTCCAGGCCCACGAGGAGGGTTACGAAGGCGCCGCGTACGTCCTCGGAGTCCTGCACGAGCAGCGCGGCGACCTCGCCGACGCCGAGCAGTGGTACGGCCTCGCGGCCGGCGACGGGCACCCGGCCGCCCAGTGGAACCTTGGCCTCCTCTGCAAGCGGCAGCGGCGGTACGAAGAGGCCGAACGCTGGTTCCGTGAGGTCGGGGAGGACGACGAGGACGTCGTCGCGCAGCTCGACCGGATCACCGCGATCCGCGAGGCGGGCGCCGCCCCCGGCAAGGACCTGCGCCGGCTGCCCGGGCTCCGCGAGCGCGCGGAGGCGGGCGATGTCCACGCCTCGTACGCGTACGGGAAGATCCTCGGTGACTGGGCCGGCGCGGGCGACCGCCACCTGATCCGGTGGATCGAACCCGCCGCACTGGCCGGCGACCCGGAGGCCGCGTACGACCTCGCGGAGCTGTACGGCTCGCTGCGCGGGCCCGCGTCGCGCGACCACTGGTACCGCAGGGCCGCCGAGGCGGGGCACCACGACGCGTGCAACCAGATGGGCCGGCTCTCCGAGTACCACCGCGACTACCAGGAGGCCGAGCGCTGGTATGTGCGCGCGGCCGACGACGGGTCACCGCTGAACGCCATGCTCGCGGGCAGACTGAAGGCCCAGCGCGGCGCGTACGCCGAGGCGGAACCGTTTCTGCGCAAGGCTTGGGAAGAGGGCACCGGCTCTGCGCACGGGACGGAGGCCGCCGGGTACTACGGACTCGTCCTGCACCGCATGGGCCGCCTCGCGGAAGCCGTCGAGCCACTGCGGGCGGCCACCGCGAGGTGGGACGAAGACGTGCGCGCCCGCTACAGCAGGGACGACCTGGACGTGCTGGCCCGGACGGCCGACCCGGCGAAGGAACTCGCGGAGGTGGAGGCGGCGCCGGCCGCGTGACGGCTCCTCCCGGCCACGTCCGGGCAGCGGGCGGAACGGTTCCAGCCGCCCTCAGAGCCGCGGGAGCGCCGGCGCCGTCGGGGCCGGGCCCAGCGTCGTCGTCCCGGGGGCGGCACGGTGGCCCAGGCCCGTGCGGTAGACGTCCAGCGCGGCCTCGGTGCGGCCGCCGCGGCGCAGCAGGTCGCCCAGCAGACGGCACAGGTCGGCGAGGTCGCCGCTGGCGCCGCTGCGCTCCAGCAGGGCCAGCGCCGTGACGTAGTGCTCCTCGGCGGTCTCGCTCTGCCCCCGCTCTTCGGCGATCAGACCGAGCAGCCGGTGCGCGCCGCCCGCGTGCACCGCGCCGTGGCGGTCGCCGAGGTCCAGGAGTGCCATGAGGAGATCCGACGCCTCGTCGTACCGTCCCAGCCGCCGCAGGACGTCGGCCAGCTCCACCTCCACCTGCGCGGTGAACAGCGTCGCGCGCTTGGCGGTCAACATGTCCCGAGCAGTGCGCAACTCCCGTTCGGCGAAGCCTAGTTCTCCGTTCTGCGCCTTGACGTAGCCACGCATCCAGTGACAGTGCGCGAGATCGGTACGCAGCCTCAGCTGCTGGTAGATCTCCTGCGCCTTGGCCAGCGAGGCGTCGGCGTCGGCCGTGCGCCCCTCGGCGAGGAAGGTGCGGGCCACCTGCCGGTGCATGCCCGCCACCAGCGCCGGGTCGTCGACCTGCGGCGCCAGCGCCAGCGCGAGCTCGGCGGCATGCGCGGCGCGGGCGTGGGCTCCCAGGTCGATGTACGGGCCGATCACGGCGGCGTACAGGATGACCAGTGCCTCGGGGTCGACCAGCCCGCTCGCGCCGAGCTCGTCGATGGCGGACTCCAGGAGGTAGCAGGCGTAGCGCAGCTCCCCGGCCAGGAGGTGCGCGACGGCGCGGCCCCGGATCGCGCGGGCGCGGCGGGGAAGCGGTGCGTCGGCCAGGAGTCGTTCGGCGTCCTGGAAGTGACGGCCGGCGTCGGCGAGTTCGCCGCTCTCCAGGGCGCAGTCACCGAGTCCGAGCAGCGCCTCGGCCTGCTCGGGGGCGAGGCCGAGGTGTTCCGCGTCGGTGAGGACCCTCCGGTAGCGGACGGCGGCGTCGTCGGCGGCGCCGGTCGCGAACTGCCGGTGCGCGTCGGTGAGGGCGAGCCGCAGCTCGGTGGCGAGGTGGGCGGGGCGTCCGGTGGCCAGTTCCTCGTACGACGTGCCGAGCCGGTCCGCGAGGAAGCGCAGCGCGGCCTCGGAGGGCCTGACCTTCCCGGACTCCAGCGTCGAGACGTACGCGGGTGTATAGGAGGGCTCGGCCAACTGCCGCTGCGTGAGACCGCGTTGACTGCGCAGCTTCTGCACGCGGCGCCCGATCTCGGCCGGTTCGTCCATGGCAACCCCCCTGGCTCTTGAACTCCCCAGTATTCAAGGGAAGCAGGCATTGCGCACGCCCCCGCCCTCCCCCTAGTTTAAGCGGCCCGTTCACTCTGTTTAACAGAGTACTTAACTTCCGTGTCAGGGAGATGAGTTCATGCGTCCAGTGCATCCAGTACGTCCAGCACGTCGTAGAGTCATGACGGCGGTCGCGGTGGCCGCGGTCCTCGCGGCCGTACTGGCCGCCCAGCCCGGCAGTGCGGCCGCCGACCCGGCGACACCCGCCGGGGCCGGCGCCGAGGTCGAGATACCCGGGCCGGAACACGGCACGGTGGCCGGATCCGGCCACACCCGCGTACCGCGAGAGGGCCAGGACCGGCCGGCCTCCCGACTCTCGGCGGCCGAGGCGGCCGCCGACGGCGAGGTCGCCAAGATGGTCGACAACGGCCCCACCACCGACCGGCTCGACATCGTGGTCGTCGGGGACGGCTACACCGCCGCCGAACAGGGCCGGTTCCACGCCGACGCCGCGGAGAAGTGGGCCGAGCTGACGGCCGTCGAGCCGTACACGACCTACCGGAACCTCTTCAACGTCTGGACGGTCGACGCCGTGTCGAACCAGTCCGGCGTCTCCGGCGACCCCGGCCCCGGCACCGTCCGGGACACCGCACTCGGCTCGTACTTCTGGTGCGGCGACATCGAGCGGCTGCTCTGCATCGACCAGGACAAGGTCGACGGCTACGTGGCGAAGGCCCCCGAGGCCGATCTGGTCCTCGTTCTCGCCAACAGCGCCAAGTACGGCGGCGCGGGCTACAACGAGCCGAGCGCGACCCTCGGCTACGAGGGCATATCGACCGCCTCGGCGGGCAACGAGAAATCCGGCCAGGTCGCCATCCACGAGACCGGCCACTCGCTGGGCAAGCTCGCCGACGAATACTTCTACCCCGACCATCCCGGCTACGAGCGCTACACGGGTCCCGAGCCCGGCGATGCCAACATCACCACACTCGACGCGGCCGACCTCGCCTCACGGCACGCCAAGTGGCACCACTGGCTGGGCGAACCGTCTCCGGACGGAGGTACGGTCGGCGCGTACGAGGGCGGGGGCTACTACGTCACCGGACTGCGTCGGCCCACCGAGAACTCCCTGATGCGTTCCCTCGGCAAGCCCTTCAACCTGCCCGGTGTCGAGGCGATGATCGCCGGCTTCTACCGCAAGGCGCAGATCGCCACCGCGGTCACCCCCACCGACCGCACCCTTCGCGCGCGCGACACCGCGAAGGCGCTCGTACCCCAGCTGACGGGAACCGACGGACGCCGGCTCACGATCCGCTGGTATCTGGACGGCCGGGAACTGAAGTTCCTCGCGGGCCGCACGCAGGTGCGGGTGTCCGAGTTGACCGGGCGGCTCTTGGACCTGCGGACACACCGGCTGTCGATCACCGCGCAGGACCGTTCGCCCTCGGTACGGGACCGCGGCATCTCCGCGGCGATGACGTCCACGGTCAGCTGGAAGGTCCGCCTCTGAGCCCGGTGACCATGATGTGGCCGGCCCTCTGCCGGAGGGCTGTCCTGCTGGTGACCGGCCGATCGGAAGTCGTACGACCGGGCCGGTCCCGGCGGGTACCATCGGCGCCGCCCCCGCGGCGAGCGCCGGGGCGGCCTCCAGGCTGATCAGCGCGCTCCTCGGTCCCCGACCTGCATCCAGCCGGGCAAGGGCAAGCCGGACGTTCCCACGGGCGGCGGTGGTCGGTGACCAGGCCACGGACAAGGCGGAGTTGGGTGTGAGCGGCGATGATCAGCCAGGTCCAGCGGTCGGCGGACTCGGGATCGCGGAGCTTCGGGCGGGTCCAGCCGAGGGTCTGGTTGATCATTCTGAAGGTGTGCTCAAGATCGAATCTCCGCAGGAACGCGTGCCAGAGCCGGTCGACACCCGTCTCGCTCGCCCCGGTGCCCGACCACCACAGCCAGACCGGCTTCGGCTCCGCACCGTTGGGCAGACGGTCGTCCTTGAGCCGGATGACGGTGCCCTCGATGATCGGCAGCTCGTCCCGGTGGGTGAGCCAGGCCGCCCGGCGGGTCAGTCTCGAAGGCGGTGGCCACCGCGGTGCCGTACCGCTCCGTCTTCCTGACCGTGCGAACACCCGGTTCGCCCCAGGTGTCCGGCCGGCCGAAGACGAACTCGCCGCCGTGCTTGGGCGGCCGCCCGCCCTTCGGATCGTAGATCCTCTGCGGCGTCGGCCGGCGCATCACCCGGTCCGACCTCAGCATGCCCAGCAACTCGACCGGTAGATCGGTCAGCAGGAACGACAGCCGCTGAACGTCGTAACCGGCATCAAGGACCAGAAGGATGTCCAGGTCGACGGGCTTCCACTGCCCGGCGGCGACCAGGCGCTCGACGACCTCTCGGACCTGCGGAGTGCTCCGTCCCGCCGGTGCCCGCCCTCACTTGCGGCCGACGCCCGCGTACATCGCGACATCGGCGGCGGGCGTCTCCGGTCGCCAGGCGGAGCACGAGACCACGCCGGGCTCGAGCAGCTCCAGGCCGTCGAAGTAGCGTGCGACGGCGGCAGGGGTCCGTTGTGTGAGCTTCGGGGTGCCGTGCTCGTTCCAGAAGGCCACAGCCGCGTCGACATCCGGCATGTCAGGATGAGCCACGGTATGGGACAGGACGAGGTGGCTGCCGGGTGCGAGCGCGTCCATGAGCCGACGCACGATCCCGTACGACTCCTCGTCGTTCTCGACGAAGATGACGACCCCGAGCAGCATGAGCGCGACCGGCTGCGAAAGGTCGAGCGTCTTCGCCGCGGCGGCGAGGATCGTGTCGACGTCCCGCAGATCGGCGTCCAGGTAGTCGGTGCGGCCCTCGGGCGTGCCGACCAGCAGCGCCCGGGCGTGTGCCAGGACGAGCGGGTCGTTGTCGACGTAGACGACACGCGCGTCGGGGGCGACGCGCTGGGCGACCTCGTGAGTGTTGCCGGCGCTCGGCAGCCCCGTCCCGATGTCCAGGAATTGCCGGATGCCCTCCTGCTCGGCCAGGTACCGGACCGCCCGCCCCAGGAACAGCCGGTCCGCCTTCGCGTACTCCCCGATCCCGGGATGCAGCTCCCGGATCCGGTCGCCGGCCGCCTGGTCGACGGGGTAGTTGTCCTTCCCGCCGGTCCAGTAGTTCCATATCCGGGCGGTGTGGGGCCGGGACGTGTCGATGCGCGATTCGATGTCGGTCACTGCTTCAACGTAGCGCAGCGTCTGAGCAACTCCCTTACGCCTATGGTGCATTGCCCCGCCACACACGTACCGGCCGGCTGGGGCCTAAGCGCGGTCCCGGCCGGCGGACGCGTTCTGTTCCTCCTCGGCGGCAGGTTCCTCCTCGGCGTCCGGCACTCCGGAGGAGGGGAGCAACTGCGGAATGCCGTCGACGATCGGATAGCGGCGGCGCAGGCGCGGGTTGTAGAGAGCGCCCCCGATCTCGTCGAGGATCAGCGGCCCCTTGTCGAGCGGGCAGGCGAGGATCTTCAGCAGCGGGTTGTCAGGCTTCATGGCCGGGTTCCTTCGGAAGTGGGGGTGTCCGCGTCGTGGCGCGGCAGGGTGAGCAGGACCGTCAGTGCGAGCACGGCGCCGCCGAGACGCAGTAACAGCCGCAACAAGTCGTCGGGCAGCGGCTCGTCGAACGCGATCGTGCCGCTCACGATGGTGAACACGCAGGTCACCGTCGAGCACACCGGGACGATCAGTGAGGCCCGGCAACGCTGGAGCGCGGTCTGCGACAGCACCAGTCCGCTGACCCCTGTGACCAGGAGGAGATACGGGTACGGGGAGGCGAGCAGGGCGGGCACGGAGCCCAGGAGGTCCGAGGTGTCCAGACGGCCGGAGACGCCCTTGATGGCGAGCGAGCTGACGCCGTAGATCAGACCGACCGCGACCGCGTAGGCCACTCCTGTGGTCGGCTGCCGATGACGTCGGCGGGCGCGCCGCTCCGCGGCCGAGTAGAGCAGCAGCCCGGCCGCGAGTGTCGGCACGCACAGTGCCAGCAGAATGCCCGTGGGCGCGCTGCGGCTGATCTCCTCGCTGGTCCCGTACAGGGAGGCCACCACCATCACCAGCGCCAGACCGATGACGGCCACCGCGCGTCGCTCACGGCCGGAGGGGCGCTCACCGAGCACCACCGACGAGAGCACCAGCAGGAGGACAAGGCCGGACAGGAAGAGGCCTTGGGCGGCGGCTATCGGCAGTGTGCGGTAGACGGCCAGCTGCGCGGCGAACCCCAGGGCCAGCGCCAGAGCCCCGCAGATCCACAGGGGCCTGCGGGCCAGCAGAATCAGGGCCTGGCCCGGCTGTGCGGCACTGAGCGGCGGCATGCCGGCCAGCGCACGCTTCTCCAGGACGAAGCCGGTGCTGTACAGGACGTTCGCCACCAGCGCGGCGGTCACACCCCACACCACGGGCTACACCTTTCGCGCATGCACGAGGAGGATGGAGGCGAGGGACGGCAGCCCACAGGCCAGGCGGTCCAGCGGGCGGAGCGGGCGCGGCACTCCGTGGAACGGCGCGCCGGCGACCGCCACCACCTCGAACCCGGACGCCGCCACGAACTCGCGCAACGCGCGTGCCGTGTACAGCCTCAGATGGCCCACCACCTCCCTGCCCGGTCTGCCGTGGATGCGGCGCAGACTCACCTCGGAGAACACGGGCTGGACTCCGGCGAGCAGCAGGGCGCGGTTGTACCAGGCGGCGAGGTTCGGCGTCGAGAGCATCAGATGCCCACCGGGTCGCAGCACCCTGCGCAGTTCGTCGAGGGCACTGTCGGGGTCGACGAGGTGCTCGACGACCTCGCTGAACAGCACGGCGTCGGCGCTGCCGGAGGCGAACGGCAGCCCGTTGCCGGTCAGTTCGCCGCGGACGACCTGGCTCAGGCGCGGCGCCGCCCGGCGCAGCGCGTCCTGCGACCAGTCGATCCCCACGATGCGGTGCCCGTCCAGGACGCGGGCGGCGGTCGCGCCCGCCGAGCCGTCCCCGCAGCCGACGTCGAGCACGGTCGCGGCCGGGCGGCCGGGCCCGACGGGGCCGAGCGCGTCGGCCAGCATCCGGGCCTGGCGCAGCGTACGGGCTTCCCCGGAGGCGACGGGAACGGTGGGGTTCTCGTAGAAGTCCCGCAGCCCCGGAACCGGCCGGCTCGGCGAGGTCACCGCAGCCTCGGGCGAAGTCACCGCCGCCTCGGGTGACTTCCCGGTTTCTGTGGAGCCGCTGGCGGAGAGGGTCATGACGGCCTCTTGTGGTTGTCCTGGGTGGAACGGGCTCCACCCGGTGTCGGGTCCGGACGCGGTGTGTCGCGGTGGTACGGCCCGCCCGGGCCCCGTGCGTGATCCCGGGCCGAAGAGCTTTCGGCGTCCGTGGCGGTGGCGTCCACCTTCCGGATTCCGGCTCCCGGCCCCGCCCCTGGAGCATGCGCCCCGGTCGAGGTGAGAGACGTAGTCGAGAGCGACTCCTCGAACAAACCCACCAGGTCCGCACCGGCCGCCTCACCGAGCAGCGCCCGCGACCAGCGCAGCGTCACATGCAGCCGCCCGCCGGTGGAAGCCGCCGCCAGGCTCAGCCCGCGCGGCATCCGCGCCGGTGCGGAGAACCACACGGCCGTCGCGCGGCCGGCGTCGCCGAAGTCCAGCGCGTACGGCACGCGTCCGATGTTGGTGACCAGTGCCGTCGATGTCCAGGGCGCCGCCGCCCGCCGTGCGCCACGGGTGAGCACGCCCCGGATGCCGACGGGGAGCAGCGGTGCGGTCAGCAGACTCGCCCCGGCGCCCATGGGGGCGCCCTGGGCCGACTTCAGCGCGCGGGTGCGGCGAGCGGTGGTGCGCAGCAACCGGGCAACGGCTGCCGGGTCCGGCCGCTCACCGAGCAGCAGGTCCGTGTCGCGCGGGTCCTCGGAGGTCATGGCCACCTCGACGAGCCGGGTTCCGTTGCCCATCGGCATCTCCGTGCCGCGCGGCCGGTCGTCGACGGGCATCGTGATCCGTACCGGACCGGCCGGCCGGCCCTGCGAGACGTTCCAGCGGCCCACCATCAGTGATGCGGCGACCAGGAGTTGGTCGTTGACGGTCCAGGGCGGGAGGCCTCCGGCCCCCGCCACACGCCGCGGAACGGGCAGATCCGCCTGCAACATGCCGTTGCCCACGGCGCGGGCACGTACCGGCTCGGGGCGGGAGTCCGGTGCGACGCGTACGGGGCGCGCACGTACGGCGCGGCCGGTCCCGCTCGGAGCCGGACTCGAGCGCCCCGGCCGGACCCGCCCGGTGACCGGGAGTGCGTCCGCGCCGCCGTACTGTTCGGCGGTCGTGGCGAGCACTCGCAGCCCCGACGGCGCGTCGAGGGCCGTGTGATGCATCGTCAGCAGCAGCACGGTCCGCGTCTCGGCAGACACGCTCGACACCTCCGGGGCGACCGCTCCCTCGTCCACCTCGACGACTTCCAGGCGCATCGGCGGCGACAGGGTGAGCGGCGGGCATGCGCTCAGCGCGCGGGCGCGGGTCCTGGCCAACGCGTCGGGGCCCCGCCCCGCGAAGCTCACCGGGTCGCTGTCCGGTTCGCCGGTCAGCTCCCACGCGAAGGACCGCCGGTGCCGACGGCCGGGCACCTCCCGCATCAGCACCCTGGGGTGCGTCAGCAGCGCCCGCCGGAAGGCGGCCCGCAGCCGTGCCGGGTCCACCCGTCCGGGCAGGTGGACCTCGATGTGTACGCTCTCCGGTTCGTCGTCGCTAAGGCAGTGCCGCGACACCTCGTCGACGGTCGGAAATGGAATCCGGACCCTGCCGACGGCATTCCACGGCGCGGTCATGAGGAGCCACCGCCTTCCGGCCGAAGGGGCGGCGCGGGCCGGTGCCCGTCGCCGGTGCCACTCGGCCTGGCCGTGACCACTGGTCCGGCTTCCGGCGCGTCGGAATCGTCGTCTTCGTATGGGTCGCCATGCCCACGCCCGGCGGCCACGGACGCCGGCCCGACCGCCGTCACCAGCGCGGCGGACAGGGCCACCAGCGCGAGCACCTGCGCCAAGCCGCTGAACGAGCCAGCCCCAGTGGCGACCGGCTCTCCGGCGCCGAAGGCCGCGACAAGGCCCGCTCCGGCCATCGCCGCCGCCGCGGTCGGCACCAGCACGGCCGGCCGGAACCGTGCCGCCACGGCGAGTACGGGCACGATCAGGGCCAGTGGCCCCGCCGCCACCGCGACGACCGCGGTCAGCGCCAGCGTTCCGAGCAGCATCCCCGGGGGCGACGGTTCGGACAGCTCCTCGTCGGTCCCACCGTCGTGACGTCGGCGGCCCACGAAGGCCAGGGCGAGCAGGGCAACGAGCGCGAACGCACCGCCGATCAGGGCTGTCCGGTACGGCCCGGAGGGCTCGAACTCCATGGTCACCGTGCCGGACGTCCCGGCCGGGATCACCCACGCCTGCTGCCAGCCGTCGAGGCGTACCGGCTTCAGCTCCGTGCCGTTCAGGGTGGCCTTCCAGCCGTCGTTGGCGTTCTCGTAGGTCCGCAGGTACGTGGCCTCGCCGGAGCCGGCCGACACCGACACGGCCCGGCTGTCGTCGGTCCACCGGGTGACGGTGGCCTCGCGACCCGCCGCTCCGGTCAGTTCCGCGGGAGTGCCTCGGGTCAGCGTGACGTCGGTGATCGCCAGCGGGCCCGCGTCACCCGCCTCCACTTCGTGATCGCCGGGCGGAAGTTCCAGGGTGCCGTCCTTCTCCTTCCCCGCGCAGAGGGCGACGGTGACGGGGCGCCGTTCGGTGAGGTCCCGGACGAGTCCGGAGGCCTTCGTCTTGTGCAGGACACCGCCCACTGCGAGGTCCGGGCCCTGGCCGCACGGCAGCGAGAAGCGCGCGGACGGCTTCGGGCGCGGCACCCGCAGGTCGGCGAGTGCGGGAACGTGCACCTCGCTCAGCCCGACAGGCAGCTGCAACTGCGCGTTCGCCACCGGGTTGTGGACGGTGAGCGGGGCGACCCTGCTGATGGTGATGTCCAGCCGGTTCGTCTCGATCGCCGGGAAGCGGACCCGTCCGTTCTCGTCGACGTCGGCCACCGCGGCGCCGTGCGGCGAGCTGATCATGACCTGCTCGGGCCGGGTGGACACCCCGCCCGCCGGCGCGAGGATGATCTCGTCGATCTTCCTCTTCTCGGGCCAGTTCAAGTGGACGACGGGCCGGTCGCCCGCTATCCACGCGGTCGTCAGATCACCGTCGACCAGGTTGCGGGCGCTGAGTTGTGCGCCGTCGGGGCTGATGGAGTCCACCCTGGCCGTCACCCGGTTCTTCGATCCGGGGGCGGAACGGTCGAGCAGTTCGTCCAGCGCCGCTCCGGGCACGGCGACGGCTCGCGCCGACACCTCGTACTCGCCCGGTTCCCCGGTGCTGAACCGCCGGTGCAGTCCCACCTCGGCCGATACGGGCGACAGGCCGCCGGCGTCGGTGCCGCGGTGCAGGGAGTACACGCTCGCCGCCCCGTCGGTGCGCTCGGCGTCGGCAGGCAGCGCCAGCATGCGCGTCACCTGCACGTCCGGGATCGACACCTCGGAGAACCCGGCCCCGGAGAGGCCCGGGCGCGCCT
The DNA here is from genome assembly GCF_040611675.1 of Streptomyces sp. NPDC006551. Classification (NCBI taxonomy): domain Bacteria; kingdom Bacillati; phylum Actinomycetota; class Actinomycetes; order Kitasatosporales; family Streptomycetaceae; genus Streptomyces; species Streptomyces sp. NPDC006551. The sequence goes on along the minus strand of NZ_JBEXOT010000002.1, from coordinate 177,201 downwards.
GCTGCGCGGCGACGATGGTGATCTTCATCCAGGAGGCCTCGCCGGCAGGAGCCTTGACGGTCTGCGGCAGGCCGTTCGTCTGGAGGGGGCTGTCGGCCGAACCACGGTCGGTCTCGATCCGCACCCGGGTGGCCGCCGCGCGCATCGAGTCGCCCGGCAGGGGCGTGAGTTGGATGGAGGCCGGGACGGCGGTCGGCCGGGAGAACTCCACCCTGAGCCACTGTCCGGCCGGCTCGCCCGGGCTGCCCTCGGCCCACGCGGTGTCCGGATTACCGTCGAAGGCGTTCACCGGGTCGTACTGCGGCAGGTGGAACAGCCAGTTGCCACTGCTGGAGGCCGTCACGGTCTTGGCGCCCCGCAGCACCGCCGTCGTCTGATGATCGGTGCCCTCCGACGGCAGGATCTGCTTGGGCTTCTCACCCGGGTTCTGCAGGCTGCCGGAGTGATTGCGCTCGTTCGCGGTGTACGTGTACGAGGTGTTGTTGTTGACCAGGCCGAACCGGGTGTCGGCTCGGCGCAGCCCGTCCGCGACCGCCTTCACCGGTGCGACGAGGCCCTCGGGAAGCCTGTCCCCGGCCAGTACGGCCGGCCGCTCGGTCATCGAGGGATCGGCGGACAGCCGGAGCAGCGCCTCGGGTCCGCCACTGACCACGGCCGTGTCGGCCACGGCCGAGAGACCGACCCTGTCGGGCCGCTCGCGGTCCTGCGGCTCGTAGATCTCCACGGCCTGGAGCCGCGGGTAGAGCCCCTGCACCTGGAGCGGAGTGTCGGCGGCGATGCGTCCGCCGGTCACCAGCGGGCCGAACCCGGTGACCTTGCGGTAGCCGGACGACTCCAGGGTCCGCTTCACCGTCTGCGGCGGGACGTAGCCGATCTGGTCGGGGTCGAGGTCGTTGCGGACGACCACCTCGTGCATGCCGGCCCGTGCCAGGTACGCCTGAAGGCCCGGAACCTCGGAGCCCGACAGCAGCGCCTGCTCGACTGCGTCCGTCATGCGGCGTGCGCCGGGAGTACCGAAGGGGACGAAGTCACGCTGCGCCCAAGGGGTCTCGGCCAGGACATCGAAGGGCTGGTCGATGGGGGATCCCCAGGTGTAGATGCCGTGCGCCGTCGCCGGTACGACCAGTGTCCGGCTGTTCGGGGCGTTGTCCTTGAGCCAGTCGGCTGCCTTGTCCCAGTGGGTGGGAAGCTTGGTGAACGCCCCGGGCTGCAGGATCGAGCCGTTGACGTACGGCAGCGCCAGACCCGGCAGGACCAGCACCGCCACGGTCGCGGGTACCCAGCGGCGACCGCCCAGTGCGCGGGACCCCCGGCTCTCGGACAGCACGGCTGTCAGATGGGCCAGTCCGAGGGCGAGCGCGAGGGCGAGGCCCGGCTGGAACTTGTAGATGTTGCGGAACGGCTTCAGCGGCCCGTCCAGCCAGTCCTGGACGACACCGTGAACCGGACCGCCGAAGGCTCCGCCGTACCCGGCGAGCGCGACCAGGACGACGGCCAGGACGGTCAGCATCAGCCAGCGGCGCTCCGGCAGGTCCCGCCGGGCCAGGCCCGCAAGCCCCAGGGCCGCGGCGAACGCAGAACCGAGAACGGTGACGACGGAGGTCGCGACGGTCCAGCCGGCCGGCAGCCAAGCCTCACCGAAGTTCAGATACGCCACCCAGTTGCCGGCGCCGCGCAGCAGCTCGGTCGCGGACATGGTGGCGGTGGTGGTGTCGGCCTGCTCCACGTACGGCATGAAGTTCTCGCCGTACATCCCGAGCAGGAGCAGCGGCACCACCCACCACACGGTGGCCAGGACGACGCCCGGTATCCACCAGCCGAGCAGCGCCCGCCGGCGCCGGCCGGGCGGGCGGCTGAGCAGGTACAGGCCCACGGGCAGCAGCGCCGCCAGTGTCGAGGCGGCGTTCACGCCGCCCATGAAGGGGATCAGCAGGGCCGAGCGCGCGGCGGCCGTCCGGGGGCTCGCGTGCGCGGATGTCAGCGGCAGCAGCACCCACGGCAGCAGGGCACCGGGCAGCGCGGCGGCGGAGGTCGATCCGATGACGATCGTGAAGGTGGGCCACAGCGCGTAGACGACGGCACCGAGGACACGGGGCGCGGGCGTCCCCACGCCCAGACGTTCGGCGAGCCGGAGCGCGCCCCAGAAGGCGGCGGTCACGATGATCGACAGCCAGAGCCGTTCGGCCAGCCACACCGGCACCTGGAGGAGGTCCATGAGCGCGTAGTAGGGCAGTGCCGGGAAGGCGTAGCCGACGTACTGGTTGGCTATGCCGCCGAGGCCCACGTTGCCGTTCCACAGCGAGCCGAGGTCGCCGATGAAGCGCCAGGGGTCGAGGGCGACGCCGAGTTTGGTCTCGAACGTCATCTTCCCCGGTGACACCGCGAGGAACGACACCAGCACGACGGCCCAGAAGCCGAACAGCAGGCGTCGTCCGCGCGGTTCGCCGGACGCCTGCGACGGCGTCGGGCCGGGCTGCGGCACCCGGGTGGGCGCCTGGACCGTGGTGGTCATGACCGTTCCTCGCTTCGCATGCTCATGGGCTTCGCCTGAGAATCAGCAGCAGATTCCAGGTGGCGATCTCGCGGAGTCCCGGCACCCGGGTGATCGTGCTCGCGAGGAACGGCCAGTAACGGGAGCGCGCCGTGACGACCTGCACGTCGTCGCGGGCACGGACGTGCCGAAGGGTGGGGCCGATGTGGACGGGGAAGAGGTTCTCGCCGAGCGTGTGCTTGGCCTGGCGGCCGGTGCGCCGCTCGTAGCGTTCGCGGGCCCGGTCGGCCCCGAGGTAGTGCCACGGCGCGGTCTCGTGACCTCCCCAGGGGGAGAGCCAGTTGGTGAACGACAGGTAGATCAGTCCGCCGGGGCGGGTGACCCGTGCCATCTCGCTGATGAAGGTCTGCGGATCCGACACGTGCTCCAGCACGTTGGACGAGAAACAGACGTCCGCCGCCCCGTCGGCGAGCGGCAGCAGATATCCGTCGGCGAGCACCGCGTCCTCGGTGACCGGGCCGCGGGCGCTCAGCTCCCGCGGGTCGGGCTCGAAGAGGTAGCTCTGCGCGCCACGGCGGCGGAACTCCTCGGTGAAGTGGCCGCTGCCGCCGCCGACGTCGACGACGATCTTGCCGGCCAGGTCCACATGACGTGCCACCTGTGCGACCGAGTCGCGGGCCAGCAGGGTGTAGCACCGTTCGGGGTCGCTGGGTTCGCGCATGAACGCCCGGAAGAGGGCGGCCGACCGTCTCAGCGACGGATCCTTGAATCCACGTTCGGCGATCTCAGCCATGGCCGCTCCTGCCGCGTCCCTGGAGGGCGGCGCGGGCCACGGCCTCGGCGGCGACCTCCTGGAACCGACAGACCGTCGCGCTCCAGCGGAAGCGTTTGGCGCGCTCCGCGGCGGCACGGCCCATGGCGGCGCGCCGTTCGGTACTGAGGGACAGGGCGCACCACGCGGCGGCGAACGAACTCTCGCCCCGGGCGAGCACCCCGGTCTGACCGTCCTCGATGGAGTCGCACAGGCCGGGTATGTCGAAACCGATCGCCGGGGTGCCCCGGGCGGCCGCCTCGGTGACGACCAGACCCCAGCCCTCGACGAGGGAGGGGTGCAGCAGGAGCCACGCCTCGCACATCAACCGGTGCTTCTCGGCCTCCGACACGCGCCCGGCGAACGTCACGGCCGGGCCGGCCATGGCTTCGAGCCGCTCCCGCTCGGGGCCGTCGCCCACGATGACGAGTCGGCCGCCGGTGACGGGGCGGACCCGCTCCCACAGCCTGAGGAGCAGGTCGATGCGCTTGTACTCGACCAGTCGGCCGACGGCCAGGAACAGCGGCTCCTTGGCCTCGGGGAGCGGCGGGCCGGGGTCCTCGACACCGTTGTGGACGATCCGGATGCGGTCCGCGGCCACGCCGATGCCGCGCAGCTCGGAGGCGGTGGACTCGGAGACGGCGACCATCAGGTTGTCGCGGTGCGTGCCTGCCAGTGCCCAGTGCTCCAGCCTGCGTCCCAGCCGTGCCGCCGGGCCCGGGTAGCGCATCTGCCAAAGATCCGTGTGCACGTGGTTGACCAGGCACAACGTCGGTCCGCGGTGCCACAGCGGCGCCAGGTACGGCATGCCGTTGCACACCTCGACCAGCAGGTCGCAGTCGCCGACCTCGCGGGCGAAGGTCCCCCTGGCTCGCAGGAAGTGGCCTGCGTCACCTCCCGCGGAGACCACCCGGTAGTCGCGTGCCGCAGCAGGGCCGCCGCATACGAGCGTGACCTCGTGGCCGCCGGCGGTCAGACCGTCGGCGATCCGGTCGATGAGCAGTTCCGAGCCACCGGCGGCACGGTTGGCCACGTCGCGGCGTGCGAGGAAGGTGATCCGGCGCGGCAAAGGCGCCTGGGGGGATGCGACGTGCGGGTCGGCGGCCGGCGAGTCGGCGACCGGGCTGCCGGTGAGGGCTTGAGCGGGAAGGGCTTGAGCGGGAAGGGCTTGAGCGGGAAGGGAGAGGGAGTCCTTCTGGCCGGAGGCCAGGGCGGACGCGCGCTGGGGCATAGAGGTGCTCCAACTCGGGGGGCTGCGGAACGCAGGCGGGTGGGGGGACGGCCGGGCTTCCGGGATGAAGCGCTGGGCTGGCTCGGTGTGCGCGTACAGCGGGGTGCGGGTGCAGCGGTTGCGGGTACAGCGGGTGCTGCGGTGCCGGACCTGGACGTGAGGGTGTCCTGTCCGACACCAGTACGGCGGGAGACCCTGGGGGCAGAGCCCGCTCCACCGGGAAACACTGGTCTTACTGAGGGGTAACGTCAGTGTTCGTTCAAGCGATTCGTCCCGCTACTCACGCCGGTGACAAGTTCGAACCGATCGACAGACCCTGTTTCATCACTCACCTGAGTGTTCGGCTGTCGGCGGCCCCGCATCAGCAGCACCGCGCCTGCGGCGACCAGCAGACCTCCCGCGATCCCGCCCGCCAGCGGCGCGGTCTCGCCGAGCAGCTCCAGCCGGCCGCTGTCCTCGGAGGCCAGCTTCACCTGCTCACGCCGGGTCGCCTCGGTGAACTCCAGCCGCTCGCTGGACAGCAGGGTGACCGCGTCCTTCTTCGAACCCGGGGCCCGCAACGTCTTCGTCGGCGCGATCATCGCGTTCATGATCCGCCCCGTTCGGGGGTCCACGGTCAGCTCGATCCTCGCGTTGGAGTACCACTCCTCGGCCAGCACCTGCCCCGGCTCCTTGCTGCCCACCAGCACGCCGGGCACCAGCCGGGTGCCCGTCGCGGTGGGCTCGACGGCGCCGACGAAGCGGTAGCCCTCGTGCCCGTCGATCCTGGTGGCCTTGTCGAACGCGAGCGGCACAGTGGCGCCGAGACTGCTGTCCCACCAGGTGTACGTACGCCTCTCGACATCGAACGGGAACTTCAGGTATGCCTCACCCTCGAACCCGGGCTTCTCCTCGCAGCAGTGCACCGGGAGGTTCGTCCGGCGGTCGGTCACCCAGCGTTCGGTGGTCCACTGTAGGGATTTCCGCGGGTCGGCCAGCGGCAGCGTCTTCGGCGTGTCGATCTGGGTCGACACGTCCCAGACCGCGTTTCCGCTGCGCTCACCGGCGGCGACGTCCCCCAGCACCCGGCGGGTGATCGTGATCGTCTGGTCGTCCACCGTGGAAACGGACCCGGTGTCGAAGTAGCGGCCCCGGCCTTCGAAGACCGTCGTGGAGACCGTGTCGGTCGGCGTGCGTTTGGCGCGCGGCTCCACGTACCAGGCGAGCAGTTGGGTGAACACCAGCAGAAAGACACCGGCACCCAGCAGAATCAGGGACAAAGGTGACATTGAACGACGCATTCTGGTACTCCGATACGGACGCGAGATGCGGGAGTTCAGGGCGGTGCGGGACGGGCCGCGCGCACGGATCACAGCCTGGCCGGAGCGATGAGCGACTTACCCGGTAGTAACACTGCTGTGAACGGCGAAGCTAGGTGGAGCTTGACCGCCTGTCAATGCGCCTCGCATACTGACCGCGCCGGACCGGGCCGGCGCGCTGGGTGACAGACCTCATCGACTGAGAGGCCGATCATCCTCATGTCCAGACTGCTCGCCGCCCTCCTGACCTGCGTCGCCGCCGCCGCTCTGGCCACAGGCGCCGCCTTCGGCATCGTCGCCGCTCTCGACGCCGCACCCGAGCAGCAGAATGTGCCGCTCGTCACATTCCCCGACCCGCCCACCCAAGGGCCCTCCAGCACACCTGGCCCCGGCGCGGGCTAGTTTGTGCCTTGCAGGCCCGGCTGACCGAGCTCATGAAGACGGACATCCAGGAGCGGTGGTTTGGAAGCCTCGTCAGCGTGGCGCGACGTGCCACAAGAACGGATTCAGCAGTTCGCCGACCGGGCCCTGGAGCAGGTCCCGGAGCTGGCACAGGACATCCTCGCCGCGATCCGGCGGGAGTACCCGGGCCTCGTGTTCACCGTCGACGAGTCCGGAGAGCCGAAGGCCCTGGTGGCGATCCGGCACGCGCTGGAGCTCTTCGTGGAGCAGATGACCAGGGGCTCGGACCGGCCGAGCGAAATTCCCGAGGTGTTCCGGGACTTCGGTCGCGGTGAGGTCGCTCACGGGCGCAGCCTGGACTCCCTGCAGGGGATCTACCGGCTGGGCGTGCGCCTTTCCTGGCGGCGCATGGCGGAGATCGGCCAGCAGGCCGAGATTCCGTCCTCGGCCATGTACGAGCTCGCCGAGTCCGCTTTCGAGTACCTCGACGTGATGGTGGCCCAGTCGGTACGCGGCTACGCCGAAGCCATCGCCCGCCAGGCCGGGGAGCGGCTGCGTCTGCAACGTCTTCTCGTCGATCTCCTGCTCGCCGAGCACCGCTCGGATCCGTCCGCCTTCCTCGCCGACCGCGCGGCCGACGTGGGCTGGCAGCTGCCCGAGAAGGTGGCGGTGGCCGTGCTGCTGCGCCCCGCCGCGGAGGCTGTCGCCCCTGCCGTGGGAGAGGAGGTGCTGGTCGACATGGAGGGCGAGCGGCCGCGCCTCGTCGTACCGGAGCCGGACGCCCCCGGACGCGCGGAGTTGTTGGACCGGGCGGTCGCCGGCTGGTCCGGCGCGATCGGCCCGTCGGTTCCCGTGGCGGAGGCCGTCACGTCGCTGCGGTGGGCGGAGGCCGCCGTCGGGATGATCGAGCAGGGCCTGCTGCCGCGAGGGCGGCTGCTGCACTGCGGCGAGCACGTCGAAGCCCTGGTGCTGCTGCCCGCGAGTGAGTTGATCGACGATCTTGCCCGGCGGAGGCTGGCGCAGCTGGACGAGTCCGGTGGCCCGGCGCACGCGCACCGCCTCGCCGAGACGCTGCTGGCCTGGCTGGAAACGCGCGGGGGTGCCCCGGAGGTGGCCGCCCGGCTGGGGGTCCACCCGCAGACCGTGCGCTACCGGCTGAGACAGCTCCGTGAGTTGTGGGGCGACGACCTGGACGACCCGGACCGCCGCTTCGAGCTGGAGCTGGTGCTCCGTACCAGGCGGCTGCGCGGAGATCTCGTCCCGCCGCCTGATTGAAGGGGGCGAGGCCTCGTGCCTGACGCTCGGCGCGCCGTCGTGTCCGGCTGCCTCGCCCGGTCCTGCCGCGCGGATCCGCGCGGCAGGACGACACGCGGGTCAGGACAGCGGCGTCGGCTCCTCCGGTGCCAGTGAGTTGCCTTCGGGGATGCGGCCGCAGTCGGACGGAGCCGTCCGCCCCGCGAAGCGGTCGTCGAGCCGACGTCGATGCCGAAGGAGCGGGAGACGCCGATGATGGCCATCGGAATGACGCCCGACCACGAGAGGGAGCCGTCCACGTACTTCAGGTTGTGCGCCGGGGTCACGAGCAGGCCGCCCTCGGCGAAGCCGACCAGCTTCCGGTTCACGTCGGGCGCGTACGACGGTGCCAGCGCGGCCGCCCAGTTCGTGGCGACGGCGCCGCCCGAGTAGCCCATGAGACCGAACCTGGTGTTGTCGCTCAGCCCCGTCTCCGCGAACCTGGTCGCGGCACGGATCGAGTCCAGGGTGTTCGTTCCGTACTCGGGTCCCGCGGCGAAGGCGGCGCGCTGCCCCTGGGTGTCCGGGATGACGAGGGTGTAGCCATTCGCCGGCAGCGGCGCCATGAAGACGGCCTCGACGTTGGGGATCACGCCGCCGAGGGTGAGGTTGCCTGCGATGGCGCGGGACGGCCCGTCCTCCGGGTTCAGCGAGTCGTAGAACGACTGGTAGGACACGGCCTTGCTTCCGTCGCCCGTGAGGCTGCGCACCACCGTGGTCACGTTGGCGGTCGGGCGTCCCTGGGCATCGGTGCTGCGGTGGAGCAGCTGGATCGCCTTCAGCGGCGTGGGAATGCCGACGAGGTGGACTGGAGCGTCCGCGTCTTCAGCACGGCGCCCGGGGCGAACGACGACAGGGGTTCGCTGCCGTCGTAGGTGTAGAACGGGTCGCTCGCGATGGGTGGAGCCGTGGCCCTGGTCGCAGCCGGCGTGGACACGGTGGCGGTGGCCGCCGGCGCGGCGGTCATGGCCGCCGCGGTGACGACAGCGATGGGGATCAGACGAACGGCTGTCCTGGACAAGGCGTCCTCGAACTGCAGCGCCAGACAGCGGGAGTGCCGCTCTCCGTGCTGTCAGGTGGCGGAGGGCTGGTCCTCATCCCGCACAAGGCGCCGGCCGCCGACTTCGGCCCTGGCGACCGGGACCGGCTGTCCCAACTGGTCGTGGAGCTGGGCCGGATGTGCGGCGCCGAGGTGCTTGCCGCGGCGACCGCCGCACCACCGGGGGCGTCGCGGACGCCGCCCGGCTGGCGGGCGAGGTACGTGAGGTGGCCGAGGCTTCCGGCCGGGGCCGGGGCTGTACCTGCTCGACGATGTGCTGCTCGAATCCCAGCTGAGCCGTCCGAGCCCCGCCAGGGATGGGCTCGCCGCGCTGCTCCACCCGCTGGACACACGCCCGGAACTGCTCACCACCCTGCGCACCTTTCTCGCCTGCAGTCTCGACCGGCGCCAGGCCGCAGCCCGGCTCCAGGTCCACCCGAACACGGTGGACTACCGCCTGCGCAAGGCGACGGACCTCACCGGACTGGACGTCCCGGGGCGCCGACTGGTCACGCTGCACGCCGCGCTCGCCGCCCATGACGCGGTACGGCGCGGCAACCCCGGCGTCGGCCCCTCGCGCCAGGGCTGAACCCGTGGCCCTTGGCGCCGGCGCTGCGAGCACCCGCCCTCCGGGCCGGCTCACCGCTGTCCGCGCGGGACTGCGAGGTCGGTCAGGAGTGCGGTGCCGGACGCGAAGGCGGCCCATGCGCCGCGCCGTGTCAGCACGGCGATGGCCGAGGTGGGGAACTTGGCGTGCGCGCGCTGAAGTGTGTCGTCGAGCGCCTCGCCGACAAGCAGCAGGACCAGATCTTGCAGGCCCGGGTTGTGTCCGATCAACAGCAACGTCCCCACATCGTCCGGCACTTCGCGTACGACGTCGAGAAGGCTGTGGCTGTCCGCCGCGTAGACGCGCCGGTCGTGGCGTGTGGGCGGCGTGCCGGGCATCTCGGCGGCGGCCAGCTCCCAGGTCGAGCGCGCTCTGCGGGCAGTGGAGCACAGGACGAGTTCGGGCAGGCAGTCGGCATTCCTCAGCCAGCGGCCGGCCGCCGGGGCGTCGCGAAGACCTCGCGGACCGAGGGGGCGGTCATGGTCGGGCACACCCTCGGGCCATGCGCTCTTGGCGTGCCGCAGAACGACCAGTCGCCGCAGCGGGAGGGCGGTTTCGCGGGCGGTTTCCACGCTCTCAACGGTAGGCGTCACACAGCCGAGCCGCGGCCCGGCATCGCGCGTACAGCGCCGCGGTACGCACCGCTATCCAAGGAACGACAACCGAACCTGGCGCTCCGGGTTGTCCTTGTTGGTGTCCGCCAACCTCCGCAAGGACAACCCCAACCGTACTTCGACCTCGGCCATGCGCGGGCCGATCCCGCTGACGACGACTGAGGCCGCAGTTCCCGTGTGGTGTCCCGATTGGTTCACGAAGCTGTCGCGGTTGGGACCCGGCCGTCCCCTGTGTCGTGCAGTGACGGATAGCGTTCCTGACCTCGGGGCCGCACGTCCGTGCGGCGCCGACCATGCACCTTTCTGCTCTGACGACTCCACGGGGGTACGGCGACATGACCATGCGACGAGACGGCAGGCCGGGTGAGAGGTTCTCCCGGCGGCGTGCACTACGGATGGCCGGCGGCGGTCTCACACTGGCCGTGCTGACCGCGGGTGTGGCCGGTTGTCGCGAGGACGGCTCCGATGCCGGCGGAGCCGGGGGGTCCGAGCCGGTCGGCGGAGACAAGCCGGCCGGGGGCGGCGCCGGTAAGGACGGCCAGGCTCCTGAGCCGCTGTGGACGAAGACGACATCCGCCCAGACCTACGGCGACAACGACGAGCTCGTGGCCGCGGGCGGTGTGGTGATCGCCAGCGGTGCTCCACTGGTCGCACTGGACGCGGCGTCGGGCAAGGAGCAGTGGTCGCTGGAGGACGGCGCGACCCCCGGGGCACCGATGCTGCTCGACAGCGGCACGCTGTACCTGGCCAGCGCTACATACGACGGCACCGTCGCCGGCTACGACCCGGCCTCGGGCAAGCAGACCTGGCGCAGCCACCTGGGCAAGGAGTACCGGCAGCCGAGACCGATCGCGGTGGACGACGATCAGGTGTACGTCATCGCCGAGATCCAGGAGGCCGACGGCTCGTCCAAGACCAACGTGATCGCCGCGCTGAACAGCAGTACGGGCAGAGTGGCGTGGAAGGAACAGCGCGACTTCGGCACCGAGCAGAACGGTATCCACGCCCATGCCGAGGGTCGCCACCTCGTGTACACCGACTTCAAGAAGAACCTGACGGTGCGCGACACCGCCACCGGCAAGCAGGTGTGGACGCACAAGACCGCCAAGACCAACTACGGCTTCTTCGCCGTGTACAAGGATCTGGTGATCGTTCCGCAGGGTCCGAAGCTTCTGGCTTTCGGCCTGTCCGACGGCTCGGCGAAGTGGTCGGTGGAGACCGCCGAGAGCTACGTCGCTTTCAAGGAGCCGGCCGTCCTGGACGACGTGCTCTACATCGTCGACAGCGACCGCACGATGCGTGCCCTCGACCCCCGTACGGGCAAGGAGATCTGGCAGTCGACGGCCCTCGCCGACGCGAATCTCACGGTGCCGCGGCAGTACGTGAAGGTGGGCGATGTCCTGTACGCGGCCACAGACCTGGACGAGCGGGGCGGCGTGATAGCCATCGACGCGAAGACCGGTGCCGTGCGATGGACGTTCAACGACAAGACCGGTGACTATCACGCGTGGCTGGTGGCCACGGACGGGAAGCACGTGTTCGCCCTGCACGGCAAGAAACTGCACGCGCTGTCCGTCTGACACCCGCGCAGACCGTTCCAGCCCGGAACCGGCGCGGGCCCTGGGCCTGCGCCGGCCGTTCCTGGACGTCCGGCACGGACCTTCGGAGCGGTCACCGATCGGGCGCCGGCTGTCTGTGGGAAGCAGTCGAGCAGTACCGCCCGCGGGTACCACTGAGCGTCGTCGGGCGCGTCATAGAGGCCGGATTCGCGGTCGCTGCGCAGCCGCTGTCGGCCGGCCTCGGCGATGCGGTCGGCGACGCCGTCGCCGGAGCAGCAGCATGCTGCGCAGACTCGTGGAATACCAGGGTCGGCCGGCCGCCAGCTTGCCGTACACGACCGCGAGGTGATCGACCAGCGCCAGCTCCCCGAGCCGGACGAGGCGAGCGGCCTCGCTGCTGGGCGACACGTTCTCAGGATCGGCCGGGATACGCCCGGCGCCGCTGAATGGCTCACAGTTCCCTCTGCGCGCCCCACGCCCCCGTCGTGAAGCGGTCCTCGTCGTCCGGGTCGTCCAGGTTCCAGAAGCCTTCGTGGCGCAGCCGGCGAGGAGCTTTCCCTCGCCACGCATCTTGTAGCCGGTGTTCAGGCAGTCGACCACGTTGCGGCCGAGCCGGTCGACGGCCACGGCGACGAGCCCGTCGTACTTGCCCCGCTCGTCTCGGAGCCACGGAGCCACGGAGCCACGGAGCCACGGAGCCACGGACCAGGCTTCGGCCGGTCATCGGGTCGGTGACACCCGGCACTTCCCAGTCGTCCGCCCAGTCGTTGATGTGCCCGCCGACGGCCGCAGCAGCCGTCAGCACGTCCTTCCGCTGCCGCTCCGGCGAGGTCGTGGCGGCCTTGACCCGTGACAGTCGGCGGACTCCGAGCAGGCGCTTTCCACGACCACCGTACGTCCGTTCGACATCGCCCCATGGTCGTACCGCGCATCCTTCTCCCGTTCGTTGGAGCGGGAGAAGATTCCGCGGCCACACCGAGGGCGACCTTGACCGGCCCGGTCAGCCCAGGAAGCTCAGCCGCACCCGGCGTTCCGGGTTGTCCTTGTTGGTGTCCACCAGGCAGATCGACTGCCACGTCCCCAGTTCCAGGCGGCCGCCCAGGACCGGGACCGTCGCGTGGGGAGGGACCAGGGCCGGCAGGACGTGGTCGCGGCCGTGGCCGGGGGAGCCGTGGCGGTGTTGCCAGCGGTCGTCGGCCGGGAGGAGGTGGTGGAGGGCCGCCAGGAGGTCCGTGTCGCTGCCCGCGCCGGTTTCGAGGATGGCCAGGCCGGCCGTGGCGTGGGGGACGAAGAGGTTGAGCAGGCCGTCGCGGCCTCCGGCGGTCTCCGAGAGGAAGTCGGCGCACTCGGAGGTCAGGTCGGTGACGGTCTCGGTGTTGCCCGTGGTGAGGGTGAGGACGCGGGTCGTGAAAGTGGACATGAGTTCATCCTGCCGTTCGTTCCCCAAGATCACGCATCCACGCTCCGAGACGGGGGAAGATCTCGGCGCGCACCGCCGTTAGTGGAATCGTGAACGATTTCGGGGTACGAGACGTGGACGTGGTGATCATCGGCGCCGGGCAGGCGGGCCTGTCGGCCGCCTACCATCTGCGGCGTACCGGACTGCAGCCGGACCGGGACTTCGTCGTCCTCGATCACGCCCCGCGGCCCGGCGGCGCCTGGCAGTTCCGCTGGCCCTCGCTCACGTACGGCAAGGTCCACGGCATGCACGCGCTGCCCGGGATGGAGCTGACCGGCGCCGACGGGAGCCGGCCTTCGTCCGAGGTGATCGGCGCGTACTTCGCCGCGTACGAGGAGCGCTTCGGCCTCCGCGTCCACCGGCCCGTCGAGGTCCGCGCGGTCCGGGACGGCGAGGGCGGCCGGCTGCTCGTCGAGACCTCGGAGGGTACGTACGCCACCCGGGCACTGATCAACGCGACCGGCACCTGGGACCGCCCCTTCTGGCCCCGCTACCAGGGGCAGGAGACCTTCCGCGGTCGTCAGCTGCACACCGCGAACTACCCCGGGCCCGAGGAGTTCGCCGGGCAGCGGGTGATCGTGGTCGGCGGCGGCGCCTCGGGGACCCAGCATCTGATGGAGATCGCCGAGGTCGCGGCCGAGACCACCTGGGTGACCCGGCGCGAGCCCGTCTACCGCGACGGTCCCTTCGGCGAGATGGAGGGCCGCGCGGCCGTCGCCATGGTCGAGGAGCGGGTACGCAGGGGTCTTCCGCCGCAGAGTGTCGTCTCCGTCACCGGGCTTCCGCTCACCGACGCGATCAGGAGCGCGCGGGAGCGGGGGATCCTGGACCGCAACCCGATGTTCGACCGCATCACGCCGACCGGCGTGGCGTGGGACGACGGCCGGACCGTCGACGCGGACGTGATCCTCTGGGCGACCGGTTTCCGGGCCGCGATCGACCACCTCTCGCCGCTGAAGCTGCGCGAGCCGGGCGGCGGCATCCGGGTGGAGGGGACGCGCGCGGCCCGTGACGAGCGGATTCATCTGGTCGGCTACGGGCCGTCGGCCTCGACGATCGGTGCCAACCGGGCCGGACGCGCGGCCGTCACGGAGATCCGTCGGCTCCTCGACCGGGAACCCGCCACTCTCCCCGGATGATCAACCGACCGTCACCGAGACGCGCCGCCCCCTCGACCGGCGAACTGATCAACCGGCCGTCACCGAGACGCGCCGGCTCCACGACCGGGGAAGTGATCAACCGGCCGTGACCGAGACGCACCGACCCACTCGACCGGCGAACTGATCAACCGGCCGTCGCCGCCCGCCGGTTCGCGTTGAACTCCGCCACGTTCTCCTCGTGCCGTGCGTAGTCGTTCGTGAACCGCGTGTCGCCCGGTTTCACGGTCACGAAGTACAGCCACTCCCCCGGCTCGGGCTCGATCGCCGCGGCCATCGCCTGTTCCCCGGGGTTCCCGATGGGCGTGGGCGGCAGCCCCGTCCGTTTGTACGTGTTGTACGTGTTGTCGATCCGGGTGTCCTCGTGCGTGGTGTCCACGGTGGAGCGCCCGAGGGCGTAGTTGAGGGTCGAGTCCATCTGGAGCGCCATGCCGCGGGCGAGGCGGTTGTAGACGACCCGGGCGACCTTCCCCATGTCCTCGGGGGTGTCGGCCTCCGCCTGGACGATGCTGGCGATGATCACCGTCTGGTGCAGGCTGACGCCGTTGCGCTGTGCGCCCGCGCTGATGTGGTCTGCGCCGAACCTCTTGCGCGCCGTGTCCACCATGTAGCGCAGCAGTGCGCCCGGGGTCGTCGAGGACGTCACCGGATACGTCGCGGGGAACAGGTAGCCCTCGGGGTTGCCGCCGGCCGCTTCGGGCAGGTTCAGCCCGGTGGCCCTGGCGCCCGCGGCCTTGCGGGTGGTGCCCGCGGCGAGGCCGAGGGATCGGTCGACGGCCGTGTAGACCTGGTTCGCGCGCCAGCCCTCCGGGATGAGCAGGGTCCGCGCCTTCTCCACCCGGGGTTCGTCCCGGGGCAGGAGCAGCGGGACCGTGACGGCCGTGGCCACGGCCAGGGCGGCGCACAGGATCAGGACGAGTTTGCCGCGACGGGTCAGCCGGGTGCGTCGGCGGCGGTTCGCGGACTGCCAGGACCGGTACGTCATGGGCGCACGCTAACCCGGGGCACCCGCGATTTCCGGGAGCGCGCACGCGGCGGCGCCGCCGGCCCCCTGGGACGGGGGACCGGCGGCGCCGTGCACTGCGATCGTCAGACGAGCCAGCCCAGGAAGTGGGCGACGCCGGCGAGCAGGTTGGTGATCACGTTCATGGTGGTGCTTCTCCTTGTGCGTGTGCATGTGTGGGACTGCGCATGTCGCGGTCTGCAGCCCGTCGCTTGCGCACCGTAAGCATCATGCGTCGCAGGGGAGTTGGGCAACGAAAGTCGGAACGATCACACGTTCTGGGGAACAACCGATCCCACGTTCGCGTGTTCGCCGTCGGGCGCCGTCTCGGCGTCCCGGCGCACCAGTGCCGCGTACCGGCCTCCTTGGGCGAGGAGCTCCTCGTGTGTGCCGCGTTCGGCGATGCGGCCGGCTTCGAGGACCACGATCTGGTCCGCGTCGCGGACGGTGGAGAGCCGGTGGGCGATGGTGAGGGTGGTGCGTCCGGCGGAGAGCGCGTCGATGGCCTGCTGGACGGCGTGTTCGGTACGGGTGTCGAGCGCGCTGGTCGCCTCGTCGAGGATCAGGACGGGCGGGTCGCGCAGGATGGTGCGGGCGATCGCCAGGCGCTGCTTCTCACCGCCCGAGAAGCGGTAGCCGCGCTCGCCGACCAGGGTGTCGTAGCCGTCCGGCAGGGAGGCGATGTGGTCGTGGATCTGCGCGGCTCGCGCGGCGGCCTCGATCTCCTCGTCGGTGGCGTCCGGCTTGGCGAAGCGCAGGTTGTCGGCGACGGAGGCGTGGAAGAGGTACGTCTCCTGGGAGACGACGCCGACGGCCCGGGCGAGGGTGTCGAAGTCCAGGTCGCGTACGTCGACTCCGTCGATCAGCACCCGGCCGCCGGTCACGTCGTAGAGCCGGGGCACCAGATAGCTGAGCGTGGACTTGCCGGAGCCGGTGGGCCCGACCACGGCGAGGCTGCCGCCGGCCGGGACCGTCACGTCGACGGCGTCGAGGGTGGGCCCGCCCGGCGCCTCCCGGTCGTAACGGAACTGGACGTTCTCGAAGGTCACCTCGCCGGCGATCTTCTCCAGCCGGACGGGGTCCTCGGACTCGGTGATGTCGACGGGCAGATCGAGGTACTCGAAGATCCGCTGGAAGAGGGCGAGGGAGGTCTGCATCTGCACGCCGGTGGAGAGCAGGCTCACGGCGGGCCGGAAGAGGCCCTGCTGGAGCGAGACGAAGGCGACCAGCGTGCCCAGCGAGATGGCCGGGCCGCCCGACTGGAGGGCGAGGCCGGCGGCCCAGTAGATCAGCGCCGGCATGGCGGCCATGACGATGCCGATGGTGGACATCCGCCACCGTCCGGCCATGGAGGAGCGCACTTCGAGGTCGACGAGGCGCTCGGACTCCGCGGCGAAGGAGGTGGTGAGCGAGTCGGCGCGGCCCATGGTCCGGCCGAGCAGGATGCCGCTGACGGACAGCGACTCCGTGACGGTCGCGGCCATGGCGGCCATCTGCTTCTGGCGCTGCGTGGTGATCTTCTTGCGTTCGCGGCCGACGCGGCGGCTGATCCAGACGAAGACGGGCAGCAGGAGCAGCGAGACGACGGTGAGCCGCCAGTCCAGCGCGAGCATGGCGACGATGGTGGCGACGACGGCGGTGAGGTTGGAGACGAGGGAGGTGGCGGTCGAGGTGACCGTCGCCTGCATGCCGCCGATGTCGTTGGCGATCCGGGACTGGACCTCACCGGTGCGTGTGCGGGTGAAGAAGGCGAGCGGCATCCGCTGCAGCTGGGCGTAGACGGCGGTGCGCAGATCGTGCATGACGCGCTGGCCGACGGTGGTGGAGATCAGGGTCTGGAGCACGCCGAAGACGCTCGTGATCACGGCGGTGGCGATCATGCCGAGGGCGAGCAGGGTGAGCAGCCCCGTACGGCCCTGCGGGATGGCGGTGTCGAGGATCTCCTTCAGGAGGAACGGCGAGGCGACCGAGACCAGCGACGAGGCGCCGACGAGCACACCGACGAGGGCGAGGCGGGCGCGGTACGGGCGGAAGAGCCGCAGGATGCGCCGCAGCTGTGCGGGTTCCTTCGGCTGCGCGGGATCACGCGCGGGAGGCGTCCAGGCGGACTCTTCATGGGGGTGCATGGGCTCCTACGAGGGGTGCGGTAGTGAGAATGATCAGAGCATAGTGCATTGTTACCTACACTCACAATGAACCAGGTCCTGATATTGTTCCCGGCATGAACACTTCCGACGGTACGAGCACTCCGGACACGCGCACAGCGGGCGCCGTCGTCACGGGCACCGGCGCTCCGGACGCGGGGGCTCAGGACGCGGGGGCTCAGGACGCGGGGGCTCAGGACGCGGGGGCTCAGGACGCGGGGGCTCAGGACGCGGGGAACGCGGACGCCGACGGCCTCCTCGCCGAGCAGTTGCTCCGGCTCACCCGGCGCCTGCACCGCATCCAGAAGCTGCACCTGGAGCCGGTCGGCATCACCCCCGCGCAGTCCCGGCTGCTGCGTACCGTCGCGCACTACGACCGCCCGCCCCGGATGGCCGATCTCGCCGAACGCCTGGAGGTTGTCCCCCGCGCCGTGACCAGCCTCGTGGACGGTCTGGAGGCGGCCGGCCGGGTCCGCCGCGTCGCCGATCCGACCAACCGCCGGGTCGTCCGGATCGAACTCACGGACACGGGACGCGCGACGCTGCGGGCGTTGCGCAGCGCGCGTCGGGCGGCCGCAGAGGACATCCTGGCTCCACTGACCGTCGACCAGCGCGAGGTGCTCGGAGGTCTGCTGTCCGCCCTGGTCGACCCGTTGCCGGAGCGCCGCTGCTGACCCGACCGGATGCCCCGCCGAAGGGGAGCCGAGCCATGCCACTGCTGGAGCCGAAGCCGCAGGCCCTCCGACCCGGTACGAAGCGGAAGCCGGCCCCCGACCGGGTCCCCGATCTCCAGGCCCGGGGCACCCCCCGGCACCTGCGGGAGGAGCTCGCCGCGCTCGTCGGCCCCGAGAAGGTGCTCTCCACCATCTCCGACCTGGTGCGGTACGCCTCCGACGCCAGCCCCTACCGGTTCGTCCCTCAGGTCGTCGTGGTCCCCGAGGCCGTCGACGACGTCTCCGCGATCCTGTCGTACGCCCACGGCAAGGGCCGCGAGGTGGTCTTCCGGGCGGCCGGGACCAGCCTGAACGGCCAGGCGCAGGGCGAGGACATCCTGGTCGACGTGCGCAGGCACTGGGTGGGTGTCGAGGTCCTGGACGGGGGCGCCCGTGCCCGGATCCTGCCCGGCACCACCGTGGCACGGGCCAATGCCGCCCTCGCCCGGTACGGCAGGGTGCTCGGCCCCGACCCGGCGAGCGCCGTCGCCTGCACCATCGGCGGAGTCGTCGCCAACAACGCCTCGGGCATGACGGCCGGGACGACCCGGAACTCGTACCGGACCGTCTCCTCGCTCACCTTCGTCCTGCCGAGCGGCACGGTCGTCGACACCGCCGACCCGGCGGCCGACGACGCGCTCGCCCGCGCCGAACCACGCCTGTGCGAGGGCCTGCGCGCGCTCAAGGCCGAGATCGAGGCCGACACCGAGCTCACGGCCCGCATCCGCGCCAAGTACGCCCTCAAGAACACCAACGGCTACCGCCTGGACGCCTTTCTCGACGGCGACACACCCGTGGAGATCCTGCGCGGTCTGATGGTCGGCTCGGAGGGCACCTTCGGCTTCATCTCCGAGGTCGTCTTCGACACCCTGCCCCTGGACCGCGCGGTCTCCACCGCGCTGCTCCTCTTCCCCTCGCTGCCGGCCGCGGCCGGCGCCGTGCCCCGCTTCACCGAGGCCGGCGCGATCGCGGTCGAGCTGATGGACGGCAACACCCTGCGCGCCTCGGCCGGCGTCCCCGGGGTGCCGGCCGACTGGGCGGAGCTGCCCAAGGAGTCCGCGGCGCTCCTGGTGGAGTGCCGGGCTGCGGACGCGGCCGCGCTGGAGGCGTACGAGGAGGAGATGGGCCGGGTCCTGGAGGGGCTCGAACTCGTCTCCCCCGTCGCCTCCGTCGACAACGCCTTCACCCGCGACGCGAAGACGATCGCCCGCCTCTGGAAGGCGCGGAAGGCGTTCGTGACCGCCGTGGGCGGATCGCGTCCACCCGGCACGACGCTGATCACCGAAGACTTCGCGGTGCCGCCCGGCCGGCTCGCGGAGGCCTGCGCCGAACTGCTCGACCTGCAGACACGGCACGGCTTCGACGCGGCCGTCGCGGGTCACGCCGCCCACGGGAACCTGCACTTCCTCCTCGCCTTCGACGCCGCCGACCCCGCCGACGTGGAGCGGTACGCGTCGTTCATGGACGCGTTCTGCAAGCTGACCGTGGAGCGGTTCGACGGCTCGCTGAAGGCCGAGCACGCCACCGGCCGCAACATCGCGCCGTTCCTGGAGCTGGAGTGGGGGCCGAAGGCGACCGAGCTGATGTGGCGGACCAAGGAGCTCATCGACCCGGACGGGGTCCTGGCCCCCCGGATCGTCCTCGACCGGGACCCGCAGGCGCATCTGCGCAACCTGAAGACCATCCCGAAGGTCGAGGCGATCGCCGACCCCTGCATCGAGTGCGGATTCTGCGAACCGACCTGCCCCAGCCAGGACCTGACCACCACACCCCGCCAACGCATCGTGCTGCGCCGGGAGATGATGCGGCAGAGCGACGGCTCCCCGGTCGAGGCCGGTCTCCTCGCCACTTACGGCTACGACGCCGTCGACACCTGCGCGGGCGACTCCACCTGCGCTCTGGCCTGTCCGGTCGGGATCGACACCGGTGCGCTGATGAAGGAGTTCCGGCACGCGCGGCACTCCGCCCAGGAGGAACGGATCGCCGCGTTCACCGCCCGGAACTTCCGGGCCGTGGAGGTCGCGGCCCGGCTAGCGGTCGCCGCCGGCCACCGGATCGGCGACCGGCTCCTGGAATCGGTGACCGGGCTCGTACGCAAGGCGGTGCGGCCCGATCTCGTACCGGAGTGGCTGCCCGAGATCCCCGGCGCGGCGGCCCGTCGTCTGCCCCGCACCCACCGTCCGGCGGCCGCCGCCGTCTACTACCCGGCCTGTGTGAACCGCATCTTCGGCGGGCCCGAGGAGCGGCACGGACCCTCGCTCCCCGAGGCGGTGGTGAGGGTCTCCGCCCGTGCCGGAAAGCCGGTGTGGATCCCGGACGACGTGGCCGGTACGTGCTGCGCGACGATCTGGCACTCCAAGGGGTACGAGCGTGGCAACGCGGTGATGGCCAACAGGATCGTGGAGGCGGCCTGGGGATGGACGGCGGGCGGGCGCCTCCCGCTGATCGTCGACGCCTCCTCCTGCACGCTCGGCATCGCCCATGAGGTGGTGCCGTACCTCACGGACGACAACCGGGAGTTGCACGCGGAGCTGACCGTGGTCGACTCGCTGGTGTGGGCGGCCGACGAGCTGCTCCCGCGGCTCGAGGTGCGCCGCAGGCTCGGTTCGGCGGTGGTCCATCCGACATGCTCCATGCTCCACCTGGGCGACGAGGACCGGCTGACGGCCATCGCCGCGGCGTGCGCGGACGAGGTCGTCGTACCGGACGACGTGGGGTGCTGCGCCTTCGCGGGTGACCGCGGCATGCTCCACCCGGAGCTGACGGCCGCCGCCACCGCGCGCGAGGCGGCCGAGGTGGCGGCCCGCCCCTTCGACGCGCACCTGTCGGCGAACCGGATGTGCGAGATCGGCATGGACCGGGCGACCGGGCGGAGTTACGAGTCGGCGCTCCTCGCCCTGGAGCGTGCCACGCGCCCCTGACGGCCGGAGCCGCTTTCGACGACGAGGGTCCCTCACCGACAGGGTGAGGGACCCTCGTCGTCCCGGTGCGCCGTCTACCGGAGGCGAAGAGTCCAACCACCCGTCGCAAGAGTCCAATCCGCGCCCTTGCGCACCGCGAGCCTCAACGGCCAGGGTCCTGTGCGGGATTCATGAACCAGCCATGCACACCGCAACCGGAGGTTCGATGAACGACAACGCACCACAGCCCCCGAGCCGCCGTTCCGTACTCCGGACCACGGCCGGCGCGGCGGGGGCCGGCCTCGGCCTCGGCGCCCTGAGCGGCACTCCCGCCCACGCCGCTCCCGACGCCACCGCCGGCCACGCCGCTGCCGCCGGCCACGCCGAAGAGGCGGCGCGGACCCCGCCGCGCAGAGGCGCCACCATGGCCGGCGTGCCCTTCGAAGGCCGCTCCACCGTCCGGGTCGGCATCATCGGCCTCGGCAACCGCGGCGGCAGCATGATCGACCTGTTCCTCGCCCTGCCCGGGGTGCGGGTGGTCGCCCTCTGCGACCCGGTGAAGGCCAAGACGGAGCGGGCCGCGGCGAAGGTCGTCGCCGCCGGCCAGCCCTCCCCCGCCGTGTACACCCACGGCGAGGACGACTACGAGCAGCTCTGCGAACGCTCCGACCTGGACTTCGTCTACGTGGCCACTCCCTGGCACCTCCACTTCGCGATGGCGCGGGCGGCGATGCTGAACGGCAAGCACGTCGGCGTCGAATGTCCGGTCGCGATGCGGCTCGACGAGCTGTGGCAACTGGTCGACCTCTCCGAGCAGACCCGCCGCCACTGCATGCAGTTGGAGAACTGCTGCTACGGCCGCAACGAGATGCGGGTCCTGCGGATGGCCCACGCGGGGAAGTTCGGTGATCTGCTGCACGGTGCGGGCGCGTACAACCACGATCTGCGGGAGCTGATGTTCTCGCCGACGTACTACGAAGGCCCCTGGCGCCGGTTGTGGCACACCCGGCTTCGCGGTGATCTCTATCCCAACCACGGTTTCGGGCCTGTCGCCAACTACATGGACGTCAACCGGGGCGACCGGGTGGTCAGCATCAGCAGCTTCGGGACGCCGGCGCTCGGTCTCGCCCAGTACCGTGCCGAGAAGATGCCGCCGGGCGACCCGAGCTGGAAGGAGACGTACGTCGGGAGCGACCGGACGATCAGCCTGGTCCAGACGGCGAAGGGCCGGGTGATCCGCCTGGAGCACGACGTCTCGACCCCGCACCCGTACAGCCGTATCAACAGTCTCGGCGGTACGCGCGGTGTCTTCGAGGACTATCCGGCGCGGATCTATCTGGAGCCCGACCACAAGGGTCATCAGTGGGGCGACTTCTCGGCGTACGCCGGCGATTTCGACCACTGGCTCTGGAAGGAGCACGCCAACCCGCCCGGCGGGCACGGCGGCATGGACTACATCATGATCTTCCGGCTGATGCAGTGCATGCGG
Organism: Streptomyces sp. NPDC006551; assembly: GCF_040611675.1. Classification (NCBI taxonomy): domain Bacteria; kingdom Bacillati; phylum Actinomycetota; class Actinomycetes; order Kitasatosporales; family Streptomycetaceae; genus Streptomyces; species Streptomyces sp. NPDC006551. Next base: position 154,991 of record NZ_JBEXOT010000002.1, on the reverse strand, counting down.
CTGGGGCTCGTTCCGGACTTCGACGTGTACGACGCGGCCACCTGGACCGCTCCGGTGCCGCTCAGTGACGCCTCGATCAAGGCCAAGGGCGCGCCTCAGGCGATCCCGGACTTCACCCGGGGCGAGTGGCGCAAGGCCAGGTCCGGCGTGGACTCGGCCAAGCCGGCGTAGCGCCCGGCGACGCGGGGCCCGGCTCACACCCGCCGGGCCCCGCGCGCCGGGGACGGCGCGGTCGTACTGGTGGAGCGGCGCCCTCAGCAGCGGTGACGGTCCTCCGTGAGCGTGCCCTGGACCGTCCTCAGGGTCCGGTCGTAGCAGCCGTCGGAGCCGTACAGCCGGTACCGCTCGGTCGTCGTGCCGACCGCGTGCCGCTGATCGCGGGGCACGCCCGTGGTGTAGGTCGCGTCGCCCGCGTAGCTGTCGTCGAGGCGCGAGAAGAACACCCGCTTGCCGCCGCGCAGGACGACGGTGTCGGCCCGGTCACCGAGCGCGAGCACGGTCCGCAGCCGGTCGCCGGCGCCGATCGTGGTCTCGCCGTCCATGGTGTACGTGCGGTGGGTGCGGGTGGTGGTGCGTCCGGCGGTCACGGTCTCGTCGTCGGTCCACCGCGCCGTGAGCGCGTCGGGGTTCTCGTTCTCGCCCCAGCGGTGGACGGAGGTGTGCGCGACGGTCCGGGTGACCGTGGTGTCGACACGGCCGTGCGAGGTGTCGAGATGACCAGCGACGGTGAGCCGGTGTCCGCCGTCGGTCTCCAGACGGTGCTCCGAACCGGGCGTGTACGCGGAGGAGTTGCGCGGGGCGCTCTCCTCGTGACGGTCGACCGAGCCGGTGACCACCGCGCTGCCCTCGTCCTGCCAGAGCAGCACGTTGGTCGGCGTGCTCCAGCCGGTCTGCCCGGCCGGGACGCCGAGCACCGACACCTCGATCCGGTGCGCGCGGCCGTCGTTGAGGAGGCCGGCGAAGGGGGTCAGGTCGTAGACGATCGGCTGGACGTCGAAGGCGCGCGGGCCGGGAGTGACGTACCAGAGGAAGGGATTGGACCAGCCGCCGGTCCATACCGTGGGGAACGGGGCGGCGATGCCCGCGAGCCTGCCGTCGACGGAGACCCGCACCTCACGGTAGGGGCCGTCGGTCGCCTTGCAGGAGTACGGGGCGGTGTCGGGGACGGTGAGGTACCAGTACTCCTCGCAGCCGCCGCCGGAGCCGGTGGCGTACACCTCGGCGAGGATCCGTTCGGTGTTCCGGGGGGTGGTCAGGCTGGTGGAGTGCAGCGGGATCACCCGGTCGGGGGTGTCCGCCGCGGGCTTCACCGGCCCCCGCGCCGTGTAGAAGGTGAGCGTGACGCGGACGTCGAGAACACCGGTGTACGTCTCGTTCACGACATTGCCGATGAGCATCTCGACGGGCTGTGGACGGCTGAGGGTGTCGCGGTAGCGGGTGACGTCCTTCTCGACCGACCAGCGGATGCCGTCGGGCGAGGGCTGGGGAGTCGAGGTGCGGAAGATCTCCACGCCGCCGACGGCGACGTGGCCGAGCCGGTCGTACTGACGGCCCTTCACCTCCCCGTCGAGGCGGAGCACGACCTTGCTCCAGCGTGTGCCGCACTCCTCAGGAGGCGCGTAACTCCCTTTGTACGGCGTGAAGTCGCGGAACCGGGCGGCGGCGAGAGTGACCTCGCAGGAGGGCGTGGCCGGCTTGGCGACCGGCGGCGTCGCGGTCACCGGGTCGTGCCAGTCGCTGCTGAACTCGGCCGGGGGCGTGTCGGCCGGAACGGCCGCGGGGTACGCGGCCGCGGGGTACGCGGTGAGCAGGGCACCGGCGGCCAGCACCAGGCCGCTGATCATGCCCATGATCCTCTGATGTCTCATGGGTCGCGAGTGAAACGCGGGTGGCGCGGGGCGTCCAGAGGGCGCTGTCGGATCTTGGCGCGATCTGTGCCTGATTGCGAATAAATCAATTGCCGTTCGCCGTCCCCGAGCGCGAACCTTGCACGGTTTGAACCGACCGGCCACAAGCCGACGACCCATCGGAAGACCCTGGGACGACATGCAGATTCGCGAACTACCCTACGCCGATCCAGGGGTCCCCGATGTCCGCTCGGGCACCCGGTTCCTCCTCTGGCTCGGCCGCAACCAACTCGGCGGACAGGTCAGGACCCTGCTGTGGGGACTGCTGCTCCAGCTCTCCATCGCCGCGCTGCCGCTGGCCGTCGGCCTCGCCGTGCAGGCGGTCGTCGACCGCGACGGCGGCCGCCTCGCGCTCGCGGGCGGCCTGCTCGCCCTGCTCGGCGCGGGCATCGCCGTCGGCGACATGATGGTCCACCGCACCGCCGTCACCAACTGGATCACCGCCGCCGCCCGGGTGCAGCAGTTGCTCTCCCGCAAGACCGCCGAACTCGGCTCCGTACTGACCCGGCGGGTCGCCGCGGGCGAGGTCGTGGCCGTCTCCACCGGCGACGTCGAGAAGATCGGCTGGTTCGTCGAGGCGCTGTCGCGGTTCACCGCCGCGGCCACCACCCTGGTGGTCGTCTGCGTGGCCCTGGTGGTGTACCAGCCCGCGCTGGGGGTCCTCGTCGCGGTCGGTGTGCCGGTCCTCGCCCTGGCCGTGCTGCCACTGCTGCCACGCGCCACGCGCCGGGCGGACGTCCAGCGCGAGAAGGCGGGCAAGGCCACCGAACTGGCCTCCGACACCGTGGCGGGGCTGCGCGTGCTGCGCGGCATCGGGGGCGAGGAGCTCTTCCTCGGCCGCTACCGCGCCGCCTCCCAGGAGGTGCGCCGCGCCGCCGTACGCAGCGCCCGTATGTGGGCGCTGATCGCGGCGATCCAGGTGCTGCTGCCGGGCGTCCTGCTCATCGTCGTGGTGGCGTACGGGGCGCGGCTCGCCCTGGACGGCCGGATCACCGTCGGTGAACTGGTCACCGTCTACGGCGCGGTGGCGCTGACCCACCATCCGCTGCGGAACTTCGAGGAGATCGCGATGGCGTTCTCCTTCTCCCGGCCGTCCGCGAAACGGGCCGCCCGGGTGCTGTCGCTGACGCGCACGTCGACGACGTCGGAGGCGCGCGGTGGGACGGAGGCTTCCGGTGATCTGTACGACCCGGCCACCGGGCTGCTCGCCCCCGCGGGCCGATTCACCGCGGTCGTCTGCGGCGATCCGGACGCGGCCGGACGGCTCGCGGACCGCCTGGGCGGCCATCCCACCGAGCCGGGCGAGGGCCACACCTCCGTCCTCCTGGGCGGTGTACCGCTCGACGAGCTCACTCTCGACGCCGCCAGGACCGCCGTCCTCGTCCAGGACAAGGATCCGGTGCTGCTCTCCGGCACCCTCCACGAGCTGCTCGACGTTCCCTCCTCGGGCGCGGTCCGGGCGGAGGACGCCCTGGCCGCCGCGCAGTGCGGGGACGTGCTCGACGCCCTCGCGCAGGCGTCCGTGGACACCGACGGCGACCCGATGAGGACCCGGATCACCGAGCGCGGCCGGTCGCTCTCCGGCGGCCAGCGCCAGCGCCTGGCCCTGGCCCGCTCCCTGGTCACCGACCCGGAGGTGCTGGTCCTCGACGAGCCGACCTCGGCCGTCGACTCGCACACCGAGGCCCGGGTCGCGGCGGGCGTCAAGCGCCTGCGCGAAGGCGCCACGACCGTGGTCCTGGCGTCGTCGCCACTCCTGCTCGACCTCGCGGACCGGGTCGTCCTGATCCACGAGGACGAGGTGGTGGCGGTGGGGACGCACCGGGAGCTGCTGCGCGACGAGCCGCGCTACCGGGCGGTCGTCACCCGCGAGACCGAGGCCGAACTCGCGTCCGGCGCCGAACCCGGCGTGAAGCGTGAGGAGCCCGAAGGACGCGAAGTCGGCGAGGAGCTCGACGACATGGAAGAGATCGAAGAGCTGGAAGGAGAGTCGGCATGATCGGCCTGGCGCCACCGGCGTACGACCCGGCGGCCCCGCGGACGGCGACGACGCTGCCCGTCGGCACGGCCGCGACCGTACGCGCGTACGTACGCGAGCTGCTGAACCGCCACCGCGGGGCGTTCGCCCTGCTCGTCGGCGTCAACGCGGTCGCCGTGATCGCCTCGATGGCCGGTCCCTACCTCCTCGGCTCGCTCGTCGAGCGGCTCGCCGATGGAGCGCGCGATCTGCGGCTGGAGCACACCGTCGCCCTGTTCGCGGTCGCCCTCGTCGTCCAGACGCTCTTCGTACGGCTGGTGCGGCTGCGGGGCGCGATGCTCGGCGAGGAGATGCTCGCCGATCTGCGCGAGGACTTCCTCGTGCGCTCGGTGGGACTGCCGCCGGGCGTCCTGGAGCGGGCCGGGACGGGCGACCTGCTCTCCCGTATCACCACCGACATCGACCGGCTGGCCAACGCGATGCGCGAGGCGGTGCCGCAGCTCGCCATCGGGGTGGTCTGGGCGGGACTGCTGATCGGCGGACTCACCGTGACCGCGCCGCCGTTGGCGGTCGCGATCCTGATCGCCGCTCCGCTGCTGATCGTGGGCTGCCGCTGGTACTTCAAGCGGGCGCCGTCGGCCTATCGCTCGGAGGCCGCCGGTTACGCCGCGGTCGCCGGGGCGCTCGCCGAGACCGTCGACGCGGGCCGCACGGTCGAGGCGCACCGCCTCGGCGCCCGCCGGATCGCCCTGTCCGACCGGCGGATCGCCGAGTGGACGGCGTGGGAGCGGTACACCCTCTTCCTGCGCTCGGTCCTCTTCCCGGTCATCAACCTCACGCACACGACGGTGCTGGCCGCCGTGCTGCTGCTCGGCGGCGTGTTCGTGCTGCGGGGCTGGATCAACGTCGGACAGCTGACGACGGGCGCGCTCCTCGCCCAGATGCTGGTGGACCCGATCGGGATCGTGCTGCGCTGGTACGACGAGCTGCAGGTGGCCCAGGTGTCGCTGGCGCGGCTCGTCGGCGTCCGGGACATCGAACCGGACGCGGGCGACGAGGACGTACGGCCGGAGGGGCGTACGGTCAGGGCGGACGAGGTGCGCTTCGGCTACCGCGAGGGCGTCGACGTCCTGCACCAGGTGTCGATGGACGTCCCTCCGGGCACCCGGCTGGCGCTCGTCGGCCCGTCCGGCGCGGGCAAGTCGACGCTCGGGCGGCTGCTCGCGGGCATCTACGGCCCGCGCACGGGCACGGTCACCCTCGGCGCCGCCGAGCTGGCCAGGATGCCGGCCGAACGGGTCCGCGAGCACGTGGCCCTGGTCAATCAGGAGCACCACGTCTTCGTCGGCTCGCTGCGGGACAACCTGCTGCTGGCCAGGACGGGCGCGGCGGACGCCGAGCTGTGGGCGGCGCTCGGCGCGGTCGACGCGGACGGCTGGGCACGGGGGCTCGAGGAGGGCCTCGACACGGAGGTGGGCTCGGGCGGGGTGGCACTCACCCCGGCGCAGGCCCAGCAGATCGCCCTGGCGCGGCTGGTGCTCGCCGACCCGCACACGCTGGTCCTCGACGAGGCGACCTCGCTCCTGGACCCGCGCGCCGCCCGCCACCTGGAGCGCTCGCTCGCCCGGGTCCTGGACGGCCGCACGGTCGTGGCGATCGCCCACCGCCTGCACACCGCCCACGACGCGGACGTGATCGCGGTCGTGGAGGAGGGCCGCGTCAGCGAACTCGGAAACCACGACGAACTGGTGGCGGCCGACGGAGCGTACGCGGCGCTCTGGAGGTCCTGGCACGGCTGACGAACGACCCTTGTCGGCGCGGGGCGGGTCGCCCGTGCGGAGACGCCCCGCCCCACCGGGGCCGGGGCGTCCTCCCCGCGCACGGGCACGGGTCGGGCACCTATGGCCGGTGCGTCTGCTGCGAGGCGCGGGCCCGGATCGCCGGGGCCCTAGATGAACCCCAGCGCCGCCGCTCCGCCGACTCCCCCGAGGAGCATGAACGCCGGCATGAGGACCTTCAGCTCGACCCAGCTGCCCGCGCGGAAGCGCATCGGCTTCGGCGGCCCCACCGGGTACCACCGCTTGCGGCCCACCGGGATCGGCCACAGGATCGGGCAGCCGGAGACCGTCAGGGCGTCGCCGATGTCGTGGACGAGCGCGCCGAGGACGATCGGCAGGCCCAGCCACAGGTACTCCTGGCCGGGGCCGGTGAACAGCCAGTCCGAGCCGTTGCCCGGCTGGTCCAGGACGCCCGCCAGGATCCAGGCGCTGGTGGCGCCGAGCAGCCAGACCAGGACGTCGCTGGACATCCGCGCGGCCCGCCAGAGCAGGCCCTCGACGGCCAGGACGAGGTGGACGAAGAGGATCGCGAGGACGGCCCAGCGGCCGCCGGTGATCGCCGCGACGGACGCTCCCGCACCGATGAGGACCGCCCAGAGCCAGGTGTGGGTGAGCGTGCGGTGCCCACCGGACCTGCGGGGGTCGGCGGAGGAGCGGGTCGCCTTGTAGACGGCGTACGAGAGCTTGTCGACGATCTCGCACAGGCCCCGGGAGACCGGGCCGAAGGCGCGCGAGATGGTCGCGGACTTGTGGTCGAGGTCCGGGGCGAGGGCCGCGCCCGCGCAGAGGAGCGCTCCGACGACGAGAACCGGCCATGGCATCGGATGGCCCGCGGCGGCCGCCGCGGCTCCGACGCCCAGCCAGGCCGCCGCTCCGGACAGCGAGTGCGCCGGTCCCATCATGCTCGTTCCCGCCCCGTTCCTCCCGCGCCGGCGCTCAGTTGACGACCGGTCGACGAGCCAGCGTATCGTCCGTGATCTTGTGTACGGTGGCCGGTTCCCTCATCCGGGCGGATCCCAGGCAAGATGGGGGCGTGACCCTTATCGATCAGCTGCCGCCGAACGCCGACCCCGACGCCCTCTTCGAGGCTTTCTCCTCATGGGCGGAGGACCGGGGCATCACGCTCTACCCGGCCCAGGAGGAGGCGCTGATCGAGGTGGTCTCCGGGGCCAACGTGATCTTGTCCACCCCCACCGGCTCGGGAAAGTCGCTGGTCGCGGCGGGTGCGCACTTCACGGCGCTGGCTCAGGACAAGGTGACGTTCTACACGGCGCCGATCAAGGCCCTGGTGTCGGAGAAGTTCTTCGACCTGTGCAAGCTCTTCGGCACCGAGAACGTCGGCATGCTGACCGGCGACGCCTCCGTGAACGCGGACGCGCCCGTGATCTGCTGCACCGCCGAGGTGCTGGCCTCCATCGCGCTGCGGGACGGCAAGTACGCCGACATCGGCCAGGTCGTGATGGACGAGTTCCACTTCTACGCGGAGCCGGACCGCGGCTGGGCCTGGCAGATCCCGATCCTGGAACTCCCCCAGGCACAGTTCGTGCTCATGTCGGCCACGCTCGGTGACGTCTCGATGTTCGAGAAGGATCTGACCCGGCGCACGGGCCGCCCCACCTCGGTGGTCCGCTCGGCGACCCGGCCGGTGCCCCTCTCGTACGAGTACCGGCTCACGCCCATCACGGACACCCTGACCGAGCTCCTGGAGACCAAGCAGGCTCCGGTCTACATCGTGCACTTCACGCAGGCGCAGGCGGTCGAGCGCGCGCAGTCGCTGATGAGCATCAACATGTGCTCGCGCGAGGAGAAGGACAAGATCGCCGAACTGATCGGCAACTTCCGCTTCACCACCAAGTTCGGCCAGAACCTCTCGCGGTACGTGCGCCACGGCATCGGCGTCCACCACGCCGGCATGCTGCCCAAGTACCGCCGTCTCGTCGAGAAGCTGGCCCAGGCGGGCCTGCTGAAGGTGATCTGCGGTACGGACACGCTCGGCGTGGGCGTCAACGTGCCCATCCGTACGGTGCTGTTCACGGCGCTGACGAAGTACGACGGCAACCGTGTGCGGACGCTGCGCGCGCGGGAGTTCCACCAGATCGCGGGGCGGGCCGGACGGGCGGGCTTCGACACGGCCGGTCTGGTGGTCGCGCAGGCGCCCGAGCACGTCATCGAGAACGAGAAGGCGCTGGCCAAGGCGGGCGACGACCCGAAGAAGCGCCGCAAGGTGGTGCGCAAGAAGGCCCCGGAGGGGTTCGTCGCCTGGAGCGACACCACCTTCGAGAAGCTGATCGCCGCCGAGCCGGAGCCGCTGACCTCCCGCTTCAAGGTCACCAACATCATGCTGCTGTCGGTGATCGCGCGCCCGGGGAACGCGTTCGATGCGATGCGCAAGCTTCTGGAGGACAACCACGAGCCGCGCAAGGCGCAGCTGCGGCACATCCGGCGGGCCATCGCGATCTACCGTTCGCTGCTCGACGGCGGTGTGGTGGAGCAGCTCGACAAGCCGGACGCCGAGGGGCGCACGATCCGGCTCACCGTCGACCTCCAGCAGGACTTCGCGCTCAACCAGCCGCTGTCCACGTTCGCGCTCGCCGCGTTCGACCTGCTCGACCCGGAGTCCCCGTCCTACGCCCTGGACATGGTCTCGGTCGTCGAGTCGACCCTGGACGACCCTCGCCAGATCCTGGCCGCCATGCAGAACAAGGCGCGCGGCGAGGCGGTCGGGCAGATGAAGGCGGACGGCGTCGAGTACGAGGAGCGCATGGAGCGGCTCCAGGACATCTCGTACCCGAAGCCGCTGGAGGAGCTGCTCTGGCACGCGTACAACGTCTACCGGAAATCGCACCCGTGGGTGGGCGATCATCCGGTCTCGCCGAAGTCCGTCATCCGTGACATGTACGAACGGGCGCTGTCCTTCACGGAGTTCACGTCCTGGTACGAGCTGGCGCGGACCGAGGGCATCGTGCTGCGCTACCTCGCGAGCGCGTACAAGGCGCTGGACCACACCATCCCGGACGACCTGAAGACCGAGGATCTGACCGACCTGATCGAGTGGCTGGGCGAGATGGTGCGCCAGGTGGACTCCTCGCTGCTCGACGAGTGGGAGCAGCTCGCCAACCCCGAGGTGGAGACCGCAGAGGAGGCTCAGGAGAAGGCCGACCAGGTCAAGCCGGTCACGGCGAACACCCGCGCCTTCCGGGTCCTCGTACGGAACGCGATGTTCCGCCGGGTCGAGCTGGCGGCTCTCGACAATGTCGACGCGCTGGGCGAGCTGGACGCGGAGTCCGGCTGGGACGCGGACGCGTGGGGCGAGGCGATGGACGCGTACTGGGACGAGTACGACGATCTCGGTACGGGCCCCGACGCGCGCGGTCCGAAGCTGCTCGCCATCGAGGAGGACGCGGCGCACGGTCTGTGGCGCGTCCGGCAGACGTTCGCCGATCCCAACGGCGACCATGACTGGGGCATCAGCGCGGAGGTGGATCTCGCGGCCTCCGACGAGGAGGGCCGCGCGGTCGTCCGCGTGACGTCCGTCGGACAGCTGTAGCCAGGGTTAAGGAGCGCAGTCGTGACAAGTCCCGCCGAGAGTCTCGTCGACCTGCTCGATCTGGAGCGGATCGAAGTCGACATCTTCCGCGGCCAGAGCCCGCAGGAGTCGCTGCAACGGGTCTTCGGCGGCCAGGTCGCCGGCCAGGCCCTGGTGGCCGCGGGCCGCACGACCGAGGGCGACCGGCCGGTGCACTCGCTGCACTCCTACTTCCTGCGGCCGGGGCGCCCGGGCGTCCCGATCGTGTACCAGGTCGAGCGGGTGCGGGACGGGCGTTCGTTCACCACGCGCCGGGTCACGGCGATCCAGCAGGGCCGCACGATCTTCAACCTGACGGCCTCCTTCCACCTGCCGGAGGAGGCCGGCTTCGAGCACCAGCTGCCGCCGCGGCACATGACGGACCCGGAGACCCTGCCGAAGCTCGCGGACGAGATCCGCGATCACCTGGGGACGCTGCCGGAGGCGCTGGAGCGGATGGCGCGGCGCCAGCCGTTCGACATCCGGTACGTGGACCGGCTGCGCTGGACGAAGGACGAGGTCAGGGACGCGGACCCGCGCAGCGCGGTGTGGATGCGCGCGGTGGGCCCGCTGGGCGACGACCCGCTGGTGCACACCTGCGCGCTGACGTACGCCTCGGACATGACGCTCCTGGACGCGGTCCGTATCCCCGTGGAGCCGCTGTGGGGGCCGCGCGGCTTCGACATGGCGTCGCTGGACCACGCGATGTGGTTCCACCGGCCGTTCCGTGCGGACGAGTGGTTCCTGTACGACCAGGAGTCCCCGATCGCGACCGGCGGCCGCGGCCTGGCGCGCGGCCGGATCTACGACCGCGAGGGGCGGTTGCTGGTCTCCGTGGTGCAGGAGGGTCTGTTCCGCAAGCTCTGAGCCTGGGAGCTAGGTTCCCGGGAGCGGGTCCTGGGCGACCTCGTGGCGGCGGGTCCGGATGTCCGGGCCCGGTGGGTGGAGCTTGGCGTCGCAGGACGGGCCGAGGCCGGTGCGGCGGGACTCCGCGCCGGTCAGCGGGCGGCCGCACAGCCGGCACCTCACGCGCCGCGGTCCGTCCCGCGGTGCGGGATCGATCTCGATTGCCAGCGGTTCGTCACGCATGTTGAGATCAAACCCCATGTCCGGCCCACGTTCCCACGAGGAGCTCTCGATGAGTCTGTACGACATTCCCCTGCGCACCCTGAGCGGTGACCCGATTTCGCTGGCCGACTACCGCGACCAGGCCGTCCTGGTCGTCAACGTGGCCTCCAAGTGCGGTCTGACGCCGCAGTACGCCGGCCTCGAGCGGCTGCAGAAGGAGTACGGGGAGCGTGGCTTCACCGTGCTCGGCGTGCCGTGCAACCAGTTCGCGGGCCAGGAGCCGGGCAGCGCGGACGAGATCCAGACCTTCTGCTCGGCGACGTACGGCGTGACGTTCCCGCTCCTGGAGAAGACGGACGTGAACGGCGAGGGCCGGCACCCGCTGTACGTGGAGCTGACGAAGGTCGCGGACGCCGAAGGCGAGTCCGGGGACGTGCAGTGGAACTTCGAGAAGTTCCTGATCGGCCGCGACGGCCGGGTGACCCGGTTCCGCCCGCGCACCGAGCCGGACGCCCCTGAGGTCCTCTCGGCGATCGAGGCGCAGCTTGCCTGACGCGAGCGTCGTCGCCCGACTGCGCGCGGCGGGCTGTGTGTTCGCCGAGGAGGAGGCGGACCTGTTGCTCGCCGCCGCGGCCGGCCCCGACGAGCTGGACTCGATGGTGGCCCGGCGTGCGGCGGGCCTGCCGCTGGAGCACGTGGTGGGCTGGGCCGAGTTCTCCGGTCTGCGGATAGCCGTCGACCCGGGGGTGTTCGTCCCCCGGCGGCGTACGGAGTTCCTCGTCGGCCGGGCGGTGGCCCTGGCCCGGCCGGGCGCCGTGTGCGTCGACCTGTGCTGCGGATCCGGCGCGGCCGGGGCCGTGCTGCTCTCGGCCGTGGAGGGTGCCGAGGTGTACGCCTCCGACATCGAGCCGGCGGCCGTGCGCTGCGCGCGGCGCAACATCGAACCGCGCGGCGGTCATGTCCACGAGGGCGACCTGTTCGCCGCCTTGCCGGGCGGACTGCGGGGCCGCGTCGAGGTACTGGTCGCCAATGTGCCGTACGTACCGACCGAGGAGGTCGGGCTGCTGCCGGCCGAGGCGCGCGAGCACGAGCCGCTGGTGGCCCTCGACGGCGGCGCGGACGGTCTCGACGTCCTGCGCCGGGTGGCGGCCGAGGCCGCCGACTGGCTGGCGCCGGGCGGGCATCTGCTCGTCGAGACGAGCGAGCGCCAGACCGCCCGGGCCGTCGAGGCGGTCTCCGGGCACGGCCTGACGCCGCGGGTGGTCACCTCGGAGGAGTGGTACGCGACCGTGCTGATCGCGACCCGGCCCGCCGTCCCCTAGGGAGCGTCCGGACCCGGCCCGCCGTCCCTAGGGGTGTTCGGTTCTGCCCGCCGTCTCCTGGCGCCCGTCCGGACCCGACCCGCCCTCTCCCAGGGAATGTCCGGCCCTGACCAGCCGCCCTCTAGGCGGTGCGCGCGCGCAGCCGGACGCGGGCCGGGCCGGTCGCCCGGAGGGTGATCGCGGAGGTGACCGGCACCTCGGTGTCGACCGCCTCGAGGGCGTACTCCTGGAGGATCATCGCGAGGGCGATGACCGACTCCAGCATCGAGAAGTGCTGGCCGATGCAGGCGCGCGGGCCGCCGCCGAAGGGGAACCAGGCGTAGCGGGGGCGGGTCGCCTCGGCCTCGGGCGTGAAGCGCTCGGGGTCGAAGCGGTCCGGGTCCTCCCAGTACGCCGGGTGCCGGTGGGTGACCCAGGAGGAGACGATCACGTCGGCGCCCGCCGGGACGGTGTGGCCCCCGATCTCGGTGGCCGCGACGGCGCGGCGGCCGACGGCGGGCGCGGCCGGGAAGAGCCGCATGGCCTCCTTGAGCACCTGAGTGAGGTAGGGCAGGACGTCGAGGTCGGCCGCTCCGGGGGTACGGCCGGACAGGACGCGGTCGATCTCCTCATGGGCCCGCTTCTGCTCCTCGGGGTGGAGGGCCAGGAGGTGCAGCGCGAATCCGAGGGAGGTGGCGGTCGTCTCGTGTCCGGCGAGCAGGAAGACGAGAACCTGCTCGCGCAGTTCGGAGGCGTCGAAGCTGCCGTCCTCGGCGCTCTCGGCCTCCGAGAGCAGGGTCAACAGGTCCTGCCCGCCCTCGGCCGTACCGGCCGCCCGGCGCTCGGCGATGATCCGGTCGCAGACCGCGTACAGCTCCTCGTGGGCGGCGGCGGCACGACGGTTGCCCGGAGTGGGCCAGTCGCGGGGGATGTTGAGAGGCGAGAAGCCACGGCGGAAGACGTAGTCGTTCATCACCGGGAAGGCCCGCTCCACGATCTCGACGGCCGCGTCGACGTCCGTGCCGAAGAGGATCCTGGAGACGGCCCGCAGGGCGAGCCGGGTCATCTCGTCGAGGACGTCGACGGTGGCGTCCGGCGCGGTCGCCCATCCGCCGACGACGGCCGTGACCTCGGCGGCGACGGCCTCGGCGTAGCTGTCGACGCGGCGGCGGGTGAACAACGGCTGAACGAGGCGCCGCTGACGGAGATAGTCCTCGTCCTGACTGGTCAGCAGTCCGTTGCCGAAGGACTCGCGGACCTCTTGGTAGAAGGCGTTGTCCTTGCGGAAGTTGGCGGAATCGGTGGCCAGGACCTGCTGGACGCCCTCGGCGGAGAAGACGCCGTAGACGGTGGCGCGCACGCCGGGCGGGCCCGCCGTGATGCGGACGACGTCGCCGTGTTCGCGCTGGGCGCGCAGGAAGGTGCCGAGCGAGTCGTTCTTGAGGTCGAACATCGAGCCGAGCAGGGGAAGCCCCCCGGGCCCGGGTACCTCGGTGGTGGTCGCCATGCGTACGTCGCCCCCTGGGTGATCGCCGGTCCCGCCATTCTTCCGCCCGATCCGGCCCGCCGGAAGACGCGGGCGAGCACCCGGCCGGATCCGGGCCGTCGGCTCGATTGTCAGTGGCGCCTGGGACGCTCGGGCCATGGAACCGATGGAGCCGGTGGAACCGGTCGAGATGACCCTGCAACTCACCATCGACTGCGCCGAGCCGCAGAAACTGGTGCCGTTCTGGGCGGAGGCTCTGCGTTATGTGCCGCAGCCGCCGCCGGACGGTCATGCGACCTGGCGGGAGTACTGGGCGGCGACCGGGGTGCCCGAGGAGGAACTGACGGAGGGGGCAGGGGATCTGCCCGAATCGATCGTGGACCCCAGGGGAATCGGACCTCGCGTCTGGTTCCAGCACGTCCCGGAGCCGAAAACGGTCAAGAACCGGGTGCATCTGGACCTGAAGGTCGGCGGCGGGCGGACCGTACCGTCTGCCGTGCGGCGCGAGCGGGTGGACCGCGAGGTGGCGCGGCTGACCGCGCTCGGGGCCACGGTGCTGCACACGATGGACGAGCCGCACGGGATGGACCACTACGCGGTGGTGCTCCAGGACCCGGAGGGCAATGAGTTCTGCGTGGCGTGACGCCCCGGCCTCCCCCACGGAGGCCGGACCGGGGGCCGCCGGGTGTCAGCGGCCCACGCCGGTCAGTTCCTTGGTCGGGGACGCGTCCGGTTCCGTGAGGAACTCCCAGACCGTGATCATGGCGACGATCTGCGCGATGAGGTAGGCCAACTGGAGGGAGTAGTAGCGCATCTGGTACACGGACAGGAGCAGGCCGAGCCGGCTCTGCCAGTAGCGCCGCTCGCCCTGGAAGGTGTCGAGGTCGAGGGCGATGCCGGTGACGGTGAGGACGAACAGCATCAGCGACATGTAGAGCGGCAGGTTGGCGGAACCCTCCCGGGCGAACCGGATGCCCACGAAGTCGAGACCGAGGGGCAGGGCGAAGGCCACCGCCACCGGAAGGGCCTTGGCGGCACCCCTGCGTCCCGGAAGCATGCGCCACAGCGCACCGAGGACGAAACCCGCCGCGGCCCACGTCGCCGTCCAGGTGAGGAAGTTGAGCAGCAGGTCGGGAAGGCCGTAGAGGTACGAGAGCGTGTCCTGCCACGCCTCTCCGCGCACCCCCCACGCCCACGTGGCGAGGACGGCCGCGGGCAGGCCGCACACCACGGCGAAGCGGGCGCCACGGGTGCCGTTGGCCCACCAGTCGTCACGCGGGCCCAGCGCCAGGGTGGCGTCCACGACCGACACCTTCGCCGGGAGCCGATCGGGGCCGGCCGAGGATCCGCCCACACCGGTGGGCCAGTCGTGAAGGTCGCTCAACTCCCGTTCCAGATTCTTGCGTTTGGGGGGAACGTCGCCGAAGAGGCCTTGGTCGAGGCGTCGCAGCTCGGCGTGGGTCTCGCGGTACGCGCGGGACTTGCGCAGCAGCGCTCTGCGGGTCGCGGGCCCCCTCACCGCGGCCAGGGGCTGCGCGGATCTCTCGAAGGGCTGGGCCAGGACCGCACGGGGGGCGGCCATGGACGCCACGCCGAACAGGGCCAGCATGGAGAGAGGGATGGAGAGGACGGTGAGCAGCGAGCTGCTGACGTAGTAGCCGACGATCAAGGCGACCCCGAACGCGTAGAAGTTCAGGAACAGCAGCCGGTCCGCCGCGTCCTCGAAGGGGGACAGGGAGGAGGGCGCACGCCAGGTGCGCAGAACGGCGAGCGCGGCGACACAGGTGAGCAGCCAGCTGTAGTCGAGGATCCACTCCGGGGCGTGGTTGACGGACCACGTCAGTTCCCAGTACCAGTCGTTCCGGTGGCCGAGGCCGTAGGCGTTCTCCGTGCGGTCGCTCAGCCAGGAGACACGTCGCCAGCTCCGCTCCTCCGCGACCGCGAAGGACACGCCGATGGCCGCCACTGCCGCGCCGACCGCCGGGCCGGCCCAGCGGAGCCTCATGACCCGTTGGCTCCCCGGATGGCGTCGGCTCTCCGGCAGCAGTCCCCCGTCGACGGCGAGCCGCCAGGCCGCCGCCGCGCAACCGAGCAGCAGCAGAGCCAGCATGCAGCAGGAGACGATCGCGAGAGTGGCGAGAGCCATGGGGTCGGCCTCGGGGCGGAACAGGCCGAACTCCGCCGGCCACATCATCACCACGAGCGGCGGCAGAGCCAGTACGGCGGCCGCTGCCCAGAGCCGTCCCGACGGCTTGGCGAAGCCGAGCAGTACGGAGGCGGCCGCCAGGGCGAGACAGTGCCCGAGCAGGATCCGCTCGTCACCCCAGTACCCGTCGCCCGTCCGCTCCGCATAGCGGACGACGAGGTCGTCCGCGAAGATGAACACGTCGAGCAGGACGACCGCCGGAGCCCATGCGACGAGGTTGCCGAGCGTGCGGTGCTGCTGGGCGGTGGGAACGCCGCCGCGGTGGCGATATCGCCGGGCGGCCACCAGCAGCAGGGCGGAGACGGCGCCCGTCCAGAGCAGGCGGCCGAGGCGGTCGAGGCCCACGGCGACCAGACGGTCGTTCTGAGCGGCCCATGACCGCTGCCACGGGGGCCTGAGCGAGACCGTCACGGACGGCGCCGTGCCCGCCGCGGCCTTCTGCGCGGGCTTCTCCTCGGGCGCATTCCGCCCCTTCGCCGGCTGCGGCTTCTTCGGTGCCTCGGGCCGCCACACCAGCGCCGAGACACCCTCTCCCGTCGTCGGGCGAGGCGTGGCCGTCTCCGCGCCGGGCGCGCCGGGGTCCACGGTGACCTTCTCCCACCGGGCGCCCGCCAGCGCGGGCGGCGGCCGGAGGGTCACGGTCCACCGCTCCGCTCCGGCCCTGACCCGCCAGGGGCCGACATCGATGTACTCCCGGTACCGGTTGACCCAGGAGTGCACCCTGTCGACGACCTTCACCCGGCCGTCCTTCGAGACCACGGTCGGGCTGCCGGTACGCCAGGACCGCCAACGGCGCTGCTGGCCCGCCTCGTTCATGGTGAGACAGGACATGGCCGTGATGTACCGCCCGCTCGTCTCGCCGAGCAGCAGATCCTGCGCCAGCGGCCAGTCACCGGGGACGTCGACGCTCAGCTCGGTGGTGATCTTGGTGTGCGTACGGTCGTCGTGCTCGAGCCGGGCCGATGCGGCGACCTTCGCCTCGGCGAGGCCGGCGGACCGGCAGGCGGCGGGCTCGGGCCCCGCCGCCGCGCGAGCGGGTGTCGGTGCCGCCAGAACTCCCAAGGCCGACAGCAGGATCATCACGACCAGTGCCGGCACACGGCTTCTCAACAGATGCGCCCCCCGACTCGACTCCGTCGGGGCCCATCATGACGCATGCCGATCCGTTGGCGGCCACCGCCCACCGGGGGAACCGGGGTACCCGGGCCGCCCGTTCGGGCTCAGCGGATCGGCATGCCCGAGAGGGTCCGGGCGATCACCAGACGCTGGATCTCGCTGGTGCCCTCGAAGATGGTGTAGATCGCGGCGTCGCGGTGCATGCGCTCCACCGGGTACTCGCGGGTGTAGCCGTTGCCGCCGAGGATCTGGATGGCCTGGGCGGTCACCTTCTTGGCGACCTCGCTCGCGTACAGCTTGGACATCGACCCCTCGGCCGAGGTGAACGGCTTGCCGGTGGTCGCCATCCAGGAGGCGCGCCAGACGAGCAGCCGGGCGGCGTCGATCTGGGTGCGCATGTCGGCGAGTTGGAAGGCGACGCCCTGATTGTCGATGATCGGGCGGCCGAACTGCTCGCGGGTCCTGGCGTAGTCGAGGGCGACCTCGTAGGCGGCGCGGGCGGTGCCGACCGCCATGGCACCGACGGCGGGGCGGGAGGCCTCGAAGGTGGCCATGGCCGCGTTCTTCACACGATCGCCGCTCTTCGCCTTCTCGCGGGCGCGGGCGAGGCGCTCGTCGAGCTTCTCCTTGCCGCCGAGCAGGCAGTGCCCGGGGACGCGGACGTTCTCCAGGACGACCTCGGCGGTGTGCGAGGCGCGGATGCCGTGCTTCTGGAACTTCTGCCCCTGGGAGAGGCCGGGGGTGTTCGGCGGCACGATGAAGGAGGCGTGGCCCTTGGAGCCGAGCTCGGGGTCGACGGCGGCGACCACGACGTGGACGTTGGCGATGCCACCGTTGGTCGCCCAGGTCTTGGTGCCGTCGAGGACCCACTCGTCCTTGGCCTCGTCGTACACGGCCCGGGTGCGCATCGAGGCGACGTCGGAGCCGGCGTCGGGCTCGGAGGAGCAGAAGGCGGCGACCTTGACGTCGTCGGCGTCGCCGTACATCTGCGGAATCCAGGTGCCGATCTGCTCCTCGGTGCCGTTGGCGAGGACGCCGACGGCGGCGAGGCCGGTGCCGACGATCGACAGGGCGATGCCCGCGTCGCCCCAGAAGAGCTCCTCCATCGCCATCGGGATGCCGAGACCGGTCGGGTCGAAGAACTGCTGGGCGTAGAAGTCGAGAGAATAGATGCCGATCTTGGCGGCTTCCTGGATGATCGGCCAGGGAGTCTCCTCACGCTCGTCCCATTCGGCGGCCGCGGGGCGCATGACGCCCTCGGCGAATCCGTGCAGCCAGTCACGGACCTGCTTCTGGTCGTCGTTGAGTTCGAGCGTGAACTCGGCCATGTTCCCTCCCAGCATTGCGTTACCTGCGGTAACAATAGTCTGTTACTCGCAAGTAGGCCGTGTCAACCTGCGGCGGAGCGCTTCGGCCCGCGCCGCATCGAGGGCGCGTCGGGTGTTACGTTGCGACAGCCTCACGGAATTCGCACGGGCGGGGAGACACGCTATGGAGACCACACACCGGACCACCGACCAGCAGAAGCCGGCCGATCAGCGGCGCCGTGAACTGCTGGAGGCGGCGGACCGGGTGGTGCTCCGGGACGGCCCCAAGGCCTCGATGAACGCGATCGCGGCGGAGGCCGGCATCACCAAGCCGATCCTCTACCGGCACTTCGGCGACAAGGGCGGGCTCTACCGGGCCCTGGCGACCCGGCACACCGACGCGCTGCTCGCCGCGCTGCGGGCGGCGCTCGACGCGCCGGCCGACCGGCGTGAGCGGGTCGAGTCGACGCTCGACACCTACCTCGCCTCGATCGAGGCGATGCCCCAGGTCTACCGCTTCCTGATGCACCCGGCGGAGGAGACCCAGCAGGCCGAGCAGGGCTTCGACGTGGGCCGCCACTCGGCGCCGCTGCTGCGCCGCATGGGTGAGGAGCTGGGCCAGGTCATCGCCGAGCGGATCGACCTCGGCCCGGGCAGCGAGGCGCAGGCGCGGATCTGGGGGCACGGGATCGTGGGCATGATGCACGCGGCCGGTGACTGGTGGCTGGGGGAACGGCCGTGCTCGCGGGCGGAGTTGGTCAAGAGCCTCGCCGACCTGCTGTGGGGCCGGCTGGCAGAGGCGGGCGACCGCGTCGGCGGGCCGGGGTTCTGACGTCGCGGCACCGGCCGAGATCCGCCGGGCAGGGCCTGGGAGCGTGCGTGCCGGGCGTCGCGGGCCGGGCGAGACTTGCGGACACGACTTAGCGGGACAGGGCGTCCGCGCCCGTGCCCCACGGCTCCTTGCGGATCGCTCGGAGCAGGCGTGACCTGCGCCACCCCGTGACGTGGTCCGCGTAGACGCCGCCGTCCAGGTGGTCGTACTCGTGCTGGAGGCAGCGGGCGAAGAACCCCGTGCCCTCGACGCGGGCCGGGGTGCCGTCCAGGCGGACCCCCTCGACGACCGCGCGGTCGAAGCGGGGCGTCGGCGCCTCCAGTCCCGGCAGGGAGAGACAGCCCTCCGGGCCCCGGATCACGTCACCGTCCGCCTCCACCAGGCGCGGGTTGACCAGGTGTCCGAGGTGGCGGACGTCCTCGTCGTCCGGGCAGTCGTAGACGAAGACCCGCAGGCCCACACCCACCTGGTTGGCCGCGAGGCCGACACCGTTGGCCGCGTACATCGTGGCGAACATGTCCTCGACCAGCCGGGCCAGCTCCGGGCCGAAGTCGGTGACGGGTTCGCAGGGGGTGTGCAGCACCGGGTCGCCGAGCAGGGTCATGGCTCGGACGTGGCCGGAACTGCCGGGGATCGGCCGGTTTCGCATGGGCGTAAGGGTACGGTCCGCTGTGACCTCGCTGTTTCGGCAAGGGTCCCGGTGGTGCCGCGGTTCGGGGCGCTGGCCGGATCTCGATAGGCTGAGCCCGGACCGACGCAAGGAGGAACAAGAACGATGTCAGGACACCCCGGTAATCCAGAGCCGCTGTCGCCGCGCGCCAAGCTGGCCGTGACGGCGGGCAAGGCCGCCGCCGCGGTGTCGCGGGCGGCGGGACGTGGCAGCGGATCGGTGATCGGCGGCCGGGTGGCGCTCAAGCTCGACCCCGATCTGCTGGGGCGGCTCGCGCAGCATCTGGACGTCGTCCTCGTGTCGGCGACCAACGGCAAGACCACCACCACCCGGCTGATCGCCGAGGCGCTGCGAGCCAGCGGCCCGGTCGTCTCCAACGCGCTCGGCGCCAACATGCCCGCCGGCATCACCTCGGCGCTGGCCGGCGGCTCCGACGCCAAGTACGGCGTGATCGAGGTCGACGAGAAGTACCTCGCCGGAGTCGCCCGGGACACCACTCCCAAGGCGATCGCGCTGCTGAACCTCTCCCGGGACCAGCTCGACCGTGCCGCCGAGACCCGGATGCTCGCCGAGAAGTGGCGCGAGGGGCTCTCCGGCACCAAGGCCGTGGTCATCGCCAACGCCGACGACCCGCTGATCGTGTGGGCCGCCTCCTCCTCCCCCAACGTCGTGTGGGTCGCCGCCGGCCAGGAGTGGAAGGACGACGCCTGGTCGTGCCCCTCCTGCGGCGGTGTGATGCAGCGTCCGGGCGACGACTGGTTCTGCGGCGAGTGCGGTTTCCGCCGCCCGGCCCCGAGTTGGGCGCTCAACGGCGACCACGTCCTCGACCCGCACGGCTCCGCGTGGCCGATCCACCTCCAGCTGCCCGGCCGCGCCAACAAGGCCAACGCCGCCACCTCGGCCGCGGTCGCCGCCGTGTTCGGAGTGCCGCCGCAGGTGGCCCTGGAGCGCATGTACCAGGTGCAGGCCGTGGCCGGCCGCTACGACGTCGTCACCTTCCAGGGGCGCGAGCTGCGGCTGCTGCTCGCGAAGAACCCGGCGGGGTGGCTCGAAACGTTTTCCCTCATCGACCAGCCGCCGACCCCGGTGATCCTCTCCGTCAACGCCCGCGGCGCCGACGGCACGGACACCTCCTGGCTGTGGGACGTCGACTACGGCCGGCTGGCCGGTCACCCGATCATGGTCATCGGCGACCGCAAGCTGGACCTGGCGGTTCGCCTCGAGGTCGCCGGCGTGGACTTCCGGGTGTGCGAGACGATCGACGAGGCCGTGCAGATGTCCCCGCCCGGACAGATCGAGCTGATCGCCAACTACACCGCCTTCCAGGACGTCCGCCGCCGCGTCGGCAACTGACCCGAAGAGGACTTGCAGCATGAGTGAGAGCAGCCTGCGGCTGGTCTGGGTCTACCCCGACCTGCTCAGCACCTACGGTGACCAGGGCAACGCCCTCGTCGTCGAGCGCCGCGCCCGCCAGCGCGGCCTGGACGTCCAGCGCGTCGACGTCCGCAGCGACCAGCCGGTGCCGACCTCCGGCGACATCTATCTGATCGGCGGCGGTGAGGACCGGCCCCAGCGGCTCGCGGCGGAGCGGCTGCGCCGCGACGGCGGCCTGGAGCGTGCCGCGTCCAACGGCGCGATCATCTTCTCGGTCTGCGCCGGGTACCAGATCCTGGGCCACGAGTTCATCAACGACCTCGGCGAGCGCGAGCCGGGCCTGGGTCTGATCGACGTGATCTCCACCCGCGGCGAGGGCGAGCGGTGCGTCGGCGACGTCCTCGCGGACATCGACCCGCGCCTAGGCCTCCCCCAGCTCACCGGGTTCGAGAACCACCAGGGCATCACCCACCTCGGCCCCACCGCCCGCCCGTTCGCCCGCACCGTTTTCGGCAAGGGCAACGGCACGGGCGACGGCACCGAGGGCGCGTACAACGACACCGTCTTCGGTACGTACATGCACGGCCCGGTCATGGCCCGTAACCCGCAGATCGCGGACCTGCTCCTGAAGCTGGCCCTCGATGTGAACGCGCTGCCGCCGACCGACGACCGGTGGTACGAGGCGCTGCGCGCCGAGCGCATCGCCGCCGCGACGCAGCCCGCCTGACCGTCCGGCGGACTGCACGTCTGAGCGCCCCTACGCCCATGGGATGCGTAAGTAAAGACGGTGTCCAATCCGCGGACATCCGGTTCGGCCCCGCCATCCCACACCGATAGGGTGGCGGGGATCCAACCGGACGACGTGGTCCGGGAGTCGGCCCACGTTGCAAAGGTATTTCGGGCTATGCGCATTGGTGTGCTCACCTCCGGCGGCGACTGCCCCGGTCTGAACGCTGTCATCCGTTCCGTCGTGCACCGCGCCGTCGTCGACCACGGCGACGAGGTCATCGGCTTCCACGACGGCTGGAAGGGTCTCCTGGAGGCCGACTACCGCAAGCTCGACCTCGACGCGGTGGGCGGCATCCTCGCCCGTGGCGGCACCATCCTCGGTTCCTCCCGGGTCCAGCCCGCTCATCTGGTCGACGGCGTCGAGCGCGCCAGGGGCCATGTCGCCGAGCTCGGTCTCGACGCGATCATCCCGATCGGCGGCGAGGGCACGCTGAAGGCGGCCAACCTCCTCTCCGAGGCCGGCCTGCCGATCGTCGGCGTCCCGAAGACCATCGACAACGACATCTCCTCGACCGATGTCACCTTCGGCTTCGACACCGCCGTCGGCGTGGCCACCGAAGCCCTCGACCGGCTCAAGACCACCGCCGAGTCCCACCAGCGCGTGCTGATCGTCGAGGTCATGGGCCGGCACACCGGCTGGATCGCCCTGCACTCCGGCATGGCGGCGGGCGCGCACGCCATCGTCGTGCCCGAGCGCCCCTTCGACATCGACGAGCTGACCGCCCGGGTCGGCGAGCGCTTCGAGGCGGGCAAGCGCTTCGCGATCGTGGTGGTCGCCGAGGGCGCCAAGCCGCGTGAGGGCTCGATGAGCTTCGAGGTCGGCGCCAAGGACCAGTACGGCCACGAGCGCTTCACCGGGGTCGCCAACCAGCTCTCCGTCGAGCTGGAGCGCCGCCTCGGCAAGGAGGCCCGTCCGGTGATCCTCGGTCACGTCCAGCGCGGCGGCACGCCGACCGCGTACGACCGGGTCCTCGCCACCCGGTTCGGCTGGCACGCGGTGGAGGCGGCGCACCGCGGCGAGTTCGGCATGCTCACCGCGCTGCGCGGCACGGAGATCACCATGGTCCCGCTGGCCCAGGCCGTGGAGACCCTCAAGACGGTCCCGGCCGAGCGGTACGCCGAGGCCGAGTGCGTGCTCTGACGCCCGTCCGCCAGTGACGAACCGCCCCCGGTCGCATCCGCGAACGGGGGCGGTTCTAGTCTGGTGCGGACAACAAGCGCGAATCGGGCTCCAGGAGTACACAGATGGATCACAGCGGGCACGGCATGACCATGGATCTGCCGCCGTTCACGCTGGGACGGGGGCTGGAGTTCTCGGCGAACCCCTTTTTCCTCATCAGCTGCGTCGTGGGTCTCGCACTGTACGGATGGGGCGTGGCGCGGCTGCGGCGGCGCGGCGACGCCTGGCCGGTCAGCAGGACGGTGGCCTTCACACTCGGCGTGCTGAGCGTGGCGCTGATGATGTGCACCAAGCTCAACGACTACGGCATGGTCATGTTCAGCGTGCACATGGTGCAGCACATGGTCGTCTCCATGCTCTCCCCCATCCTGCTGCTGCTCGGCGCTCCGGTCACGCTGGCGCTGCGCGCCCTGCCCGTCGCGGCGCGGGGCAGCAAGGGGCCGCGCGAAGTGCTGCTGATGCTGCTGCACAGCCGCTACATGCGGATCATCACGCACCCGGCCTTCACGATCCCGCTGTTCATCGCGAGCCTGTACGGCTTCTACTTCACGCCTCTCTTCGACACGCTGATGGGGTCGAAGGTGGGGCACATCGCGATGATGGTGCACTTCCTCGCCGTCGGCCTGGTCTTCTTCTGGCCGATCATGGGCGTCGATCCCGGGCCGCACCGCCCCGGCTACGTCATGCGGATGCTGGAGCTGTTCGCCGGCATGCCGTTCCACGCCTTCTTCGGCATCGCCCTGATGATGGCGAGCGAGCCGATGATCAAGGCGTACGCGAACCCGCCCGCCTCTCTCGGCATCGACGCGCTCGCCGACCAGAACGCGGCGGGCGGCATCGCCTGGGCGTTCAGCGAGATCCCGTCCGTCCTGGTGCTGATCGCGCTGGTCTACCAGTGGTACCACTCAGAGCAGCGCCAGGCCGTCCGTAAGGACCGGGCGGCCGACCGCGACGGCGACAAGGAGCTGGAGGCGTACAACGCCTACCTCGCCTCCCTGCGGACCCGCGAGCAGTAGGGGGAGCCGGGGGCGCGAGCGCGGCAAGATCGGGGAGACACCCTCTAGCGCTCCGCCCGCCCCAGGGGTCACGATGAGCGGGACGGCCCCGTCATGAGGAGGGCGGACCCATGTCCGGTCCCACGAAGGCGATGAGCGTGATCACCGTCGCGGCCCTGGTGCTGACGACGGCCTATACCGTGGCGCTCGGCAGCAGCGGCTGGCTGTGGTTCGGCTGGCTGGTGCTCGGCGTGGTCACGATCGGCATGGCGGCGGCGGACAGCGCCGCCCCCACGGGCCCGCGGCGCGGGCGGAGCAGGCCCGGTCCGCAGCCCTGAGGCACGTCGGGCCCGCGGCACGACGACCCCCGAGGCGCGGCGGCCCCTAAGGGGTCGGGGGTCGGCTCACATGTGACGGTTCGCGTAGTAGTGCTCGATCAGCCTGAGGGAGGCGCTGTCGTCCTCGTGCTGCCCGGCCTCGAAGGGCGGCGACTCCTTGACCTCGGCCTTGGTGCAGGAGACGTGGACCGTCTCGCGCTCGGTGTCGACCCTTCTGATCAGACCTGCCGGCAGCAGCACGCGCCGGCCGAGGATCCACGGTCCGGTGTCGACGACGACATACGACCGTCCGACGTCCTCGGTGTGGTCGTCGATCTTCCCGATGGAGCCGTCGGTCGCCTCCACGCCGTAGCCGATCAGCCGCGTTCCGGGCACATGGCCGGAGGTTTCGGGGTATCCCCACATGTCGGCGCCCATGACCGGCCTCCTCCCTGCTCGTCCCCTCGCGGATACCCGGCCCCTCCGCCGCTATCCGCTCGGGGCGAGGACGAACCAGGTCCGGCCGGGCGCGAAGTTCAGCGGGGCGCCGCCGGGCGTGGTGAAGGCGGTCCCGGACTCGGCGGTCGGACGGCTCCAGCGGGCGTCGTGGGCCTGCCCGTCGCGCAGGACGAGTGCGGTCCCTTTGCCGACCGTCTCGGTGTACGGCGAGACGCTGCCCAGGAAGTCGCTGAACTTCGAGGGACGGATCGTGACGTGCTGGACCACGACGGTCGTCGCCGTGAGCGGGCCGCCGTCGGTGGTACGGGCGGAGGCGCCGTCCATCGCCACTCGCCAGCCCCGTTCGGGGGCGGACCAGGTGAAGGTGTACCGGGCGGCCGGGAAGCGCACCGTGTGATCGTTGAC
The DNA here is from genome assembly GCF_040611675.1 of Streptomyces sp. NPDC006551. Classification (NCBI taxonomy): domain Bacteria; kingdom Bacillati; phylum Actinomycetota; class Actinomycetes; order Kitasatosporales; family Streptomycetaceae; genus Streptomyces; species Streptomyces sp. NPDC006551. The sequence continues at coordinate 130,198 of NZ_JBEXOT010000002.1, read as the reverse complement.
CGGCTCGCCGCCCGCGGGGGCGGGGCCGAAGCGGAAGCCGACGTCCTTGGCCGGCTCCGCCTTCGGGGCGGCGTCCAGCGCCCGGCCGGGCAGCAGATACAGGTTGTGCGGGGCGGACCGGCCCCGGTCGCGTACATAGGCACCGGAGGCTGCCTCAGGCGGCAGCGGGTACAGCGGAGCGGCCGAGAGCATCGGTTTCAGGCCGGAGTGCGAGCCGGAGTAGGCGAGCGCGGGGCGGCCGAACTGTCGCAGCAGCTCGATGTCGGACTCGCGGGCGCTGCGCACGGGCCCGATCCGGTCGGGCAGCTCGCCGGAGTAGACGGCCAGGAGACGGGTCTGACCGCCCTCGACCTGCTCGACGTAGACCAGATCGGCCGCGCCGAGGCCGGTGTGCGGCCGGGCCGGCGCCACGTTGTCGATCTTCACGGCGAGGACCGGGCCGGGGCGGGCCGGGAGCCCGGTGAAGGGCGAGCGCTGTTGCTGCGGCGACGTGACGGGAGCGGGCGTCGGGGCGGGCTCCGGCGAGCCCGAGTCGGCGCAGCCGTACAACCCGGCGGTCATCACCGCACACAACACGGCGGTGACGGCTGCGCCGGGCCGTATTCGTCGGCGCGCGGCAGCCATCGGTCCTTCTCTCCGTCTCCAGTGTGGACCACGATCGCGCGAGTGGTTACAAAGAAGCCCACAGACTCGATGAACGGACGGGGACGCCGGTGTTCTACCACGTACTGAAGTACGTCCTGCTCGGGCCGCTGCTGAGGCTGCTGTTCCGGCCTCGCATCGAGGGTTTGGAGCACATTCCGGAGGAGGGGGCGGCGATCGTCGCCGGCAACCATCTGTCCTTCTCCGACCATTTCCTGATGCCGGTCGTCCTCAAGCGGCGGATCACCTTCCTCGCCAAGCAGGAGTACTTCACCGGCCCGGGTCTCAAGGGCCGGCTGACCGCCGCGTTCTTCCGCAGCGCCGGACAGATCCCGGTCGACCGCTCCGGCAAGGAGGCCGGGCAGGCGGCGATCCGCGAGGGACTCGGCGTCCTGGCCAAGGGTGAGCTGCTCGGCATCTATCCCGAGGGGACCCGTTCGCACGACGGACGGCTCTACAAGGGCAAGGTCGGCGTCGCGGTCATGGCGATCACGGCCGGGGTGCCGGTGATCCCGTGCGCCATGGTGGGCACCTTCGAGATCCAGCCGCCGGGGCGGGTCGTACCGAAGGTCAAGCGGGTCACCATCCGGTTCGGGGCACCGCTGGACTTCTCGCGGTACGCCGGGATGGAGGGCGAGAAGGCGGCGGTCCGCGCGGTCACGGACGAGATCATGTACGAGATCCTGGCGCTGTCCGGTCAGGAGTACGTCGACGACTACGCGGCCAAGGTGAAGGCGGCGGAGGCGGAGACCTCCAAGGCGGTGCGAAAGTTCCCGCGGCGGGAACGCTGACGGCGGATCCGCGCACGGCGAAACCGGCTGGGCCGGTGCTCGGAGCCGCCGTAGCGTCCCGCCCATGACAAAGGGAAACGCACTTGTACTCGGAGCGACAGGACAGGTGGGACGGGCGGCCGTGCGGGCGCTCGCCGCGGACGGCTGGGAGGTGACGGCGGCCTCGCGCGGCGGCGGCCGGGACGGGGAGTGGCCGGCGGAGGTGCGGTCGGTGTCCGTCGACCGCAACGAGGAAGGCGCGCTCGCGGGCGCGCTCGGTGACGGCGTCGACGTCTTGGTGGACATCGTCGCCTACCACCGCGGCCACGGACGGCAGTTGACCGGGCTCGCCGACCGGATCGGCTCGGCGGTGGTGATCTCCAGCGGCGCGGTCTACGAGGACGACAAGGGCCGCAGCTTCGACACTCAGGACGAACCGGACGGCTTCCCCGCCTTTCCGGTGCCGACCCCGGAGACCTGGCGGACGGTCGCGCCGGGCGACGGGTCGTACGGGACGCGGAAGGTCGCGCTGGAGCAGGAGTTGCTCGCGGCGGGCGGGGCTCTGCCGACGACGGTGCTGCGGGCCGGTGCCATCCATGGCCGGTACTGCCCCGGCCCGCGCGAGCTGTGGTTCGTCAAGCGGGCGCTCGACGGAAGGCGGGTGCGCCCCCTCGCGTACGGTGGCGCCTCGCGGTTCCATCCGGTGCACGTCGACAATCTCGCGGAGCTGACCCGGCTGGCGGCGGCGAACCCGGGCAGCCGGGTGCTCAACGGGGCCGACCCCGAGGCGCCGACGGTGGCGGAGATCGGCGCGGCGATCGACGCGGTCATGGGGGTGGAGAGCGAGACCGTGCTGATCGACGGGGAACCGCCGATGGGCACGGTCGGGCTGACCCCGTGGAGCGGGAACCATCCGATCGTCTACGACATGACGGCGGCGGAGAGGGAGTTGGGGTACCGGCCGGTCGTGTCGTACAGGGAATCCCTTCCGGCGACGGTCGACTGGCTGGCCGAGCGGGTGGCGGTCAGCGAGTGGCGGGAGGCGTTCCCGGGCCTGGTGAAGTACCAGGTCGACTTCTTCGACTACGCGGCCGAGGACGCCTGGCTCGCCGCACACGGGTGAGAGGGGGCGGCCGCCGGACGGCGGCCGCCCCCTCCGAGTCCCACCGGGCGGCGGCCTCAGAAGGGGGCGAGTTCCCGCAAAGCCTCGTCCAGGGCACGGCGCAGCCCGAGCGCGTCGGAGGCGACGGCGGTGACGAGGGCCGCGGGGCCGGCCAGCGGGGCGAGGACGGCGTTCTCGGCGAGCAGCCGGGGCTCGACCGGCTTCTCCTCGAACGCCGGGTCGACGACGAGGAGTTGGCCGGTGGCGCGGTGGCCGGCGAGGACCGCGCCACCGTCCCACCCGTCGGGGGCGCCCGGACCGTAGGCCAGTTCCTGGTCGAGCAGGGGCCGTCCGGCACGGCGGACGGTGAGGCGGGTGGTGAGCGTGCCGGTCTCCTCGCCGTGACGGCCGAGGACCTGTTCCTCGCGGAGCACGAGCCGTGCGGTGGCGGCGAGTTCGACGGTCGTGCGCATCCGCAGGTCGGAGCCGTCGGCGGAGATCAGCTGCTCGGGGAGCCAGCGCAGGGCGGCGCCTTCGCCGACGGTGAGCCGTACGTCGTACGTGGCGGGTTCGGCGGCACGGCCGGGCAGGGCCACGGTCGCGGCGGCCGAGTCGACCAGGAGCCGTGCCCCGTCCCGTACGTCCGCCTCGATCGCCAGCCGGTCGCCGCCGAGCGGCGCGCTCATCGCGCCGACGACGGTGACCCGGGTGTACGCGTCGGTGGCCCGGGTGCGGCGAACGGCGAGGGGGCCGTCGCTCTCCAGGAGCGGCAGGCGGCCTCCGGCGTCGGCGGCGATCCGGGCGGTGGCGCGCAGGCTCATGCGGCCCAGGCCGCGAGCTGGGCGCGCAGCCAGTCGACGACGGGGCCGACGCCGTTCTCGGCGGTGAGGGAGGTGAAGACGACGGGCAGATCGCCGCGCTGCTCCTTGGCGTCGCGGGCCATCCGCTCCAGATCGGAGCCGACGTGGGGGGCGAGGTCGGTCTTGTTGATGACGAGGAGGTCGGCGGTGGTGACGCCGGGGCCGCCCTTGCGCGGGATGTCGTCGCCGCCCGCGACGTCGATGACGAAGATCTGGGCGTCGACGAGGCCCTTGGAGAAGGTGGCGGTGAGGTTGTCGCCGCCGGACTCGATGAGGATCAGGTCGAGAGGGCCGACGCCCTTGGAAGAGAGCGCGGTCTCCAGCTCCTCGACGGCTTCGAGGTTGGCGGAGATGTCGTCGCGGATGGCGGTGTGCGGACAGGCGCCGGTCTCGACCGCCTGGATGCGCTCGGGCGGCAGGACGGCGTTGCGAAGCAGGAATTCGGCGTCCTCGCGGGTGTAGATGTCGTTGGTGACGACGGCGAGGGAGAGCTGGTCGCGCAGGGCGCGGCAGAGCGCGGCGACGGTCGCGGTCTTGCCGGAGCCGACGGGCCCGCCGAGGCCGACGCGCAGGGCGCGCCGGGTACCGTCGGGGCGGTGCGCGTCGGCGGAGAGGGCGGACGGCCCGTCGTGGGAGTGGTCGAGGTGCATGGGGCGGCTCCTTGCGGGTTACGAGGCGAAGAGGCGGACGGGCCAGGTCGCGTGCTGCTCGGCGGTGATGTCGAGCAGGGGCGCGGACGCGGCGGGCAGGGCGTCGATTCCCTGCCGGGCGGCGGCCGCGGCGCGCTCGGCGACCCGGTTCAGGTCGGGGGTGAGGCGGGCGAGGACGGCGGTGGCCTGGAAGGGGTCGAGGCCGAGGAGGCGTACGACCGCCGTGGCGGGGCCGCTGACCGTCTCGTACGCGACGCAGTGCGCGGCGTCCTCGGGGCCGAGCCCGGCGGCGCGGGCGGTGGCGCCGAGGACGACGGGCTGGTGGGCGCCGCGTGGGAAGGCGGCGGCGAGCGCGTCGAGTTCGGGGCAGGGCCAGGTGGCTCGGGCCGCCCGCATCATCTGCCGCCCGAGCCTGCGAGCGGCGGCGCGCAGGGCGGGCGAGGGCGTGCGGGCGTCGGCCGCGGCGTCGAGTGCGTACGGGTCGAGTCCGAGCGCGCCCGCGGCGGCCAGGGCCGCCGAGGTGAGGCCGGTGGTGTGGAGGCGGCCCCGGCAGAACGCGGCGAGGCTCGTCGCGTCGGTGATCCGGCCGGCCTTGACGGCGGCCTCGGCGCCACCGGAGTGGGCGTGCCCGCCGGCGGGGAACCGCCCGTCGGCGAGCACGAGGAGGGCCGCGCGGTCGCTCGTCGTCATCAGAAGAGGAAGTAGCGCTGGGCGAGTGGCAGTTCGGCGGCGGGCGCGGGCTCGACCGGCTCCCCGTCGATGGTCACCGTGAAGGTGTCGGCGTCGACCTCGACCCGGGGCAGGGCGTCGTTCTCCCGCATGTCCGCCTTGGTGACCCGGCGGGTGCTGCCGATCGCGACGAACTCCTTCCCCACGCCGAGCCGTTGGGGCAGGTCGTCCTCGATCGCCGCCTGGGCGGTGAAGTTGACCGATCCGGTGGCGGCCGCCTTGCCGAGCGCCCCGAACATCGGACGGGGCATGACGGGCTGCGGGGTGGGGATGGAGGCGTTGGCGTCGCCCATCTGCGCGTACGCGATCTGGCCGCCCTTGAGCACGGTCAGCGGCTTCACCCCGAAGAACGCCGGCTCCCAGAGCACCAGGTCGGCGAGCTTGCCGGGCTCGACCGAGCCGATGAGGTGGTCCATCCCCTGGGCGACGGCCGGGTTGATCGTGTACTTGGCGACGTAGCGGCGGGCGCGGTGGTTGTCGGCGCGGCCGTCGCCGGGCAGGGCGCCCCGGCGCTTCTTCATCACGTGCGCGGTCTGCCACGTGCGCATGATCACCTCGCCGACGCGTCCCATGGCCTGGGAGTCGGAGGAGATGATCGAGATGGCGCCGAGGTCGTGGAGGATGTCCTCGGCGGCGATGGTGGAGGGCCGGATACGGGACTCGGCGAAGGCGAGGTCTTCGGGGACGGCCGGGTTGAGGTGGTGGCAGACCATCAGCATGTCGAGGTGTTCCTCGACGGTGTTGAGGGTGTGCGGCCGGGTCGGGTTGGTGGAGCTGGGAAGCACGTACGGCTCGGAGACGACGGTGATGATGTCGGGCGCGTGCCCGCCGCCCGCGCCTTCGGTGTGGTACGCGTGGATGGTGCGGCCCGCGATGGCGGCGAGGGTGTCGCCGACGAAGCCCGCCTCGTTCAGGGTGTCGGTGTGGATGGCGAGCTGGGCACCGGTCTCGTCGCAGACACCGAGGCAGGCGTCGATCACGGCCGGGGTGGCCCCCCAGTCCTCGTGGATCTTGAAGCCGAGTGCGCCGCCCCGGAGCTGCGAGTACATCGCCTCCCGCGACATGGTGTTGCCCTTGCCGAGCAGCCCGATGTTGACGGGGAACGTGTCCAGCGCCTCGAACATCCGGGCGAGATGCCAGGGGCCGGGGGTGACGGTGGTCGCCTTGGTGCCTTCGGCCGGGCCCGTACCGCCGCCGACGAGGGTGGTGATGCCGGTGGCGAGCGCCTGCTCGACGACGGTCGGCGAGATGAAGTGGACGTGGGCGTCGACGGCCCCGGCGGTGACGATCTTGCCGTTGCCGACGATGACCTCGGTCTCCGGTCCGATGACGAGGTCGGGGTGGACGCCGTCCATGGTGTCGGGGTTGCCGGCCTTGCCGAGCGCGGTGATCCGGCCGTCGCGGATGCCTATGTCGGCCTTGACGATCCCCCAGTGGTCGATGACCACGGCGCCGGTGATGACGGTGTCGGGCGCGCCCTCGGCGCGGGTCGTCCGGGCCTGGCCCATGGACTCGCGGATGACCTTGCCGCCGCCGAAGACGGCTTCGTCGCCGGCGCGGCCGGGTCCGCCGGAGCGGTCCTCCTCGATCTCGACGAGCAGGTCGGTGTCGGCGAGCCGGATGCGGTCGCCGGTGGTGGGGCCGAAGAGGTCGGCGTAGACGGAGCGGTGCAGGTCAGGCACGGTCGGCCCCCTTGGTGTCGAGCGCGCCCGCGGTCTCGCCGCGCAGGCCGGGGACCACCCGGCGGCCGGCCAGCGGTACGAGTTCGACCTCCACGGGGATGCCGGGTTCGAAGCGCACGGCGGTGCCCGCGGCGATGTGGAGCCGCAGGCCGCGCGCGGCGGCGCGGTCGAAGTCGAGACCGGGGTTGGCCTCGGCGAAGTGGTAGTGAGAACCGACCTGGACGGGGCGGTCGGCGGCGTTCAGGACCGTGAGGCGGGTGACGGGCCGGCCCTCGTTGAGGGCGACGGGGCCGTCCCCGTACAGGATCTCTCCGGGAATCATCGGCGGCGCTCCCCCCGTCACACGATCGGATCGTGGACGGTGACGAGCTTGGTGCCGTCCGGGAAGGTGGCCTCGACCTGCACGTCGTGGATCATCTCGGGGATGCCCGCCATGACGTCCTCGCGGGAGAGGACCTTGCGGCCGGAGGCCATGAGCTCGGCGACCGTACGGCCGTCCCGTGCGCCCTCCAGGATGTGGGCGGTGATCAACGCGACGGACTCGGGGTGGTTGAGCTTCACCCCGCGAGCCCTGCGCTTCTCGGCCACGTCCGCCGCCACATGGATGAGCAGGCGTTCCTGCTCATGCGGGGTCAGTTGCACGCTTCCACCTCACAGTCGTCCACCGGGCGGCTCTCTCCCGGACAGCAGCGGACGTTACCGATCTTCAACACGCTGTTGAGCTGCGTTGACGCGCTGCTGGGTCAGACATTGCACGTTAGGGCGGAAGTTTTTCCGGCGCGTTAACTCGGGCTTTGCGTCCGCGTGGACATCGGCCCGCCTGGTGCTACGCGCCCGGCTCGCGGTGGCGGGCGGCGATACCGAAGCGGCTCTGTTCGCCGGGAGCTGACGCGACGGTGTCGACACGGGAGACCGAGCTGATCACCCGCTCCTCCGTCGGCTCCGCCTCCCGGGCCTCGTCCGCCTCGAGTCGTTCCAGGTCAGCGGCGGAGACGAGCGCCACCAAGGGCTTGCCGTGCCGGGTAACGACGACGCGCTCGCCGCCGTACACCACCCGGTTGATCAGGTCGGCGAGCTCAGCACGTGCTTGCGTCACCGGAATCTCGTAGGCCATGCTCCTCATCTTACGAGCTGTACGTCCTGTACATTTTTTACAAGGAGCGTGCCCCATGGACCTTCGCTACGTCCTGCCCGAGTTCACCGAGCGCACGAGCTCCGGGACCCGGACCCTCGATCCGTACTCCAAGCTGCTCCAGGAGCGGATCGTCTTCCTCGGCACACCGATCGAGGAGACCTCGGCCAACGACGTGATCGCGCAGCTCCTGCACCTGGAGTACACCGACCCGGACCGGGACATCTCGCTCTACATCAACTCCCCCGGCGGCTCGCTCAGCTCCATGTCCGCCATCTACGACACGATGCAGGTGGTGACGTGCGACGTGGAGACCACCTGCCTCGGACAGGCCGCCTCCACCGCCGCCGTCCTGCTCGCGGCGGGAGCCCCGGGCAAGCGGCTCGCCCTGCCGGGGGCCCGGGTCGTGCTCCAGCAGCCCGCGATGGACGAGCCGTTGCGGGGGCAGCCCAGCGATCTCGACATCCAGGCACGGGAATTGCTGCGCCTGCGCGCGATGGTGGCCGGGATGCTGGCCACCCACACCGGACAGAGCCGTGAGCGGATCGACGCCGACATCGACCGGACCACCGTTCTCGACGCGTCGGCCGCCACCGCGTACGGCCTGGTGGACCACGTCATCCGGAACCGGGGTGCGGCCGGCGGCGCCGGGGCCCGGTGAGCCCGCGATGATCCCCGAGCTGCCGCCGCTGCCCGCCCTGACGCGCGCCGAGGCCGAGTTCGTCGACGCCTACCTCGAAGTGGTGGACCTCCTGGGAAGGATCAATCCATCCAGGGGACCGCATACCTATGGGGCGCTACGGGCGGCGCAGGCCCTGGTGGGGCGGGCGACGGCGCTGTGCGACGCCCTGACGGCGATGCACATGCGCGGCGAGAGCGAGGTGCACGCCGAGACATTGACACGCGCGCTGCGACTGTTGGACGGGGAGCGCAGGGCGGGTCGCGTCACACTCCCCGAGGCACCCGCCAGTTGACATTCCCGCGTGTCGTGTCGAGGTCCACTCGGAGCACCGGCGCCACGGAAACCCTCCCTCGTTCGGCGTAGTCGATGAATCGACTTATGGGAGGGGTGAGTTGCGGAACAGGCGCACACATCTGGCGGAATCAGACCTTCCACCCCTGGTACGGGGCTCGTCGGCCAAACCTCTGAAGATCACGAAACCTTTTTGTCCACTCGAATGGATCAGTCGTGAGGAGCCTCACATATCGCCGTTTCAGCTCGGTTTTCGACCAGTGTGTGGGTCAAGATCCCTGTCGACGACAAGCCCCCGCCACCGCGGCGGGGCGGTCCGGGCGGACGCCGAGTCCTGCCGCTGTCCCCGGACGTCTGGTCGACAGGAGTGGATCGGCAGGAGTGGAGGACCCGAGCAGCACGGGACGACCGAGCAGGTGGGCCGTTCCTCGGGGTGAAGCCGCAGCCGCGGCCGGGCATCTTCGCCTGCCCGAACCCGACAGGTCATCCTTCACAGGCGGCTGACGAAGGGTTGCGCATGACTGCGCAGATTCATGTCCCGTCCCTGTTCTCCCGGGCCGGAGCCGTCTCGGCTCTCACCCTCGCCGCCGTCGGCGGCACGCTGCTGGCACCAGGCGCCGCGCCGGAGGCCCAGGCCGCGACCGCACACGCCGACAAGGCCCTGAGCATCGCCGCCTCCAAGAAGGGGGCGCCTTACAAGTACGGGGCGACCGGGCCGAGCAGGTTCGACTGCTCGGGGCTCACGCTCTACTCGTACAAGAAGGCGGGCAAGTCGCTGCCCCGTACCGCGCAGCAGCAGTACAACAAGACCCGGCACATCTCGGCCTCCAGCAGGCAGCGGGGCGACCTGGTCTTCTTCCACTCCGGGGGAAGGGTCTACCACGTGGGCATCTACGCCGGCCACAACAAGATCTGGCACTCCCCCAAGACCGGCTCCTGGGTGAAGCTCGACAAGATCTGGTCCTCGAAGGTCTACTACGGCCGGGTCCGCTGACGGCGCGTCATCCGACGGACGAGGTGCGGGAAGGGGCGCGGTGGCGCCGCCGTCCCTCCGCACCGACTCAGTTCCCCGCCGGGGCGGGGTGGGGAACTGCGAAGCTCCCATGGATCGCCAAGCCAAGGGCTGCCCCGGCACAGCTGCGCGATGTCTCCGCCAAAGTCGGAATGAGAGCGTATGGACCTGAACAGCCCTAGAAGAGGCATTGAGGACTCATGGCGCAGATCGATCTGGCCGTCGTCGAGAACGAGGCGAAGGCCTGGTTCTACGAGTACGTAGAGACGTTCATTGCACTGGCGGCCCAGGGCAGCACCGACCCGGAGCCGCTCCTCGACCACTTCTCCGTGCAGATCAGCATGACCACCGGAACGGCTCACACCGTGCTCACCTCGGTCGAGGCGCTCTCCCCAGGGGCTGACCCACGAGCTACGAGCGCTGCGGAGCGCCGACTACGCGGGACAACCCTCAAAGGGTGTTGCGGAACTGATCCGACGCTGATTTCGCGCCATGATCCGGTACGGGTGTCGGAGCCGGTCTCGTTCCGACGGACGGTCTCGGTGGCGCACCGCGGCGAGGAGTCGGGCCCGGCCGCGCGGCCCCTGCGCGCGCTGCTGCGCGGAGGGTTCGGACGGGCCTGATCCGCCGGACAGACCTCAGGTCGGGGACGCCCTCCAGGGCAGGGCGATCCAGACGGTCTTGCCGCCGTCCTCGGTCGGGGTGACCGAGAGCCGGCCGCCCGCCTCGGCCGTCAGGAAGCGGATGATCACCATCCCCCGGCCGTTGTCCTGCTGCACGGCCGCCGGCAACCGCCGGGGCCGGCGCGGATGGCTGTCGGTGACGCCGACGCACAGCCGCTCCTCGCGCTCGAGGCGGACGTCGACGGTGAAGGTGGGCGACTGCCCGAAGGTGTGCTGGACGGCGTTGGTGGCCAGCTCCGAGACGATCAGCCGGACCGTGTCGGCGGTGTCGCTGTCGTCCGGAAGACCCCACGCGCCGAGGACGTCGTCGACGAATCTTCGGGCGGCGGACACCGAGGCGGGATCGCTCGGCAGAGTGACGGTTGCTTCCTGGTGGTCTGCCATGGCGACGCCGTCCCTTTCCCACCGGGGCCCCGCCCCGGATTGTGCTCGGCGTCAGAGTGCCACCGGTCGTGCCGCCACGGGTGTCGATCCCCCACGATATGCCGATATCTGTCCCCCGAAGCGGTGAACTCCGGCGAGGCGCAACCTTTTTGAGGCGGCTCTCCCCTAAGGGGCGAGACGCCCCCTAGGGGGTGTCCGGGGCGGTGCGGACGATCGTCGCCACCGCCTCGGCGATCTGGGCGTCGCTGAGGTCCGCGCGGGCCGTGAGGCGGAGCCGGGAGATGCCGTCCGGCACCGACGGGGGCCGGAAGCAGCCGACCGCCAGGCCCTCTTCGCGGCAGTCCGCCGCCCACTTCAGCGCCGCCTCGGGCGAGGGGGCGCGCACCGAGACCACGGCCGCGTCCGGGCGTACGGCGGTCAGCCCGGCGTCGGTGAGGAGCCGGTGCAGGGTCGTGGCCACCGTCCTCGCGCGGTCCGCGAGACCGGGCTCGCCGTGGATCAGGCGCAGGCTCGCGAGCGCGGCGCCCGCGGCGGCCGGGGCGAGCCCGGTGTCGAAGATGAACGTCCGGGCCGCGTTGACCAGGTGCTCGATGACCCGCGCGGGGCCGAGGACGGCGCCGCCCTGGCTGCCGAGGGACTTGGAGAGGGTGAGGGTGGCGACGACGTCCGCGTCGCCGGCGAGACCGGCCTCGTGCAGGGCGCCCCGGCCCCCCTCGCCGAGGACGCCCAGGCCGTGGGCGTCGTCGACGACGAGCGCGGCACCGTGGGCCCGGCAGGCGTCGGCCAGTTCGGCCAGCGGGGCCTTGTCGCCGTCCACCGAGAAGACCGAGTCGGTGACGGCGAGGGCCCGCCGGCCGTCGTGGGCGTGCAGCGTCTTGCGTACGGCCTCGGGGTCGCGGTGCGGGACCACGGCCGTCTCCGCGCGCGAGAGCCGGCAGCCGTCCACGATCGAGGCGTGGTTGCCGGCGTCCGAGACGATCAGGGAGTCGCGGCCGCTCAGCGCGGTGAGGGCGGCCAGATTGGCCGTGTACCCGGAGGAGAAGACGAGGGCCGCCTCGAAGCCGCAGAATTCGGCGAGTTCGCGTTCGAGGCGGGCGTGCAGCCGGGTGGTGCCGGTGACCAGCCGCGAACCGGTGGAGCCCGCGCCCCAGCGCCGGGCGGCCTCCGCGGCGGCCTCGGTGATCTCGGGGCGCCGGGTCAGGCCGAGGTAGTCGTTGCTCGCCAGGTCGAGCAGCTCCGACTCCGCGGCGCGTGGCCTCAGCGTACGGACGAGACCGGCGGCCGCGCGGCGGCGTGCCTCGGCGTCCGTCCAGTCGAACGCGGTCCGGCGCCCGTCGGTGCCCGAACCCCCGTCCGAGCCCTCGGCCCGCGTGTCCTCGTCCCTGAGCATGAGGCAGATCCTTTTGTAGGCAGCGCACAGACCCTAACCGCCCGCTGCCGAGGTCAGAGTGTGGCGATCCACACACCTCAAACCGGCGCTCTTGTTCGGTTCCTCCTTGGCCGGGGGGTGTGCCGTAGGCCAGGATCAGCCCTTATGGACCTGCTGAACACCCTGGTGGACAAGGGGTTGCGGCGCGAGCTGCCGACCCGTGAAGAAGCGCTCGCCGTGCTGGCGACCTCCGACGACGAACTGCTCGATGTGGTGGCCGCGGCCGGCAAGGTGCGCCGTCAGTGGTTCGGGCGCCGGGTGAAGCTGAACTATCTGGTCAATCTGAAGTCCGGTCTCTGCCCGGAAGACTGCTCGTACTGTTCGCAGCGGCTCGGCTCCACGGCCGGGATCCTGAAGTACACCTGGCTGAAGCCGGACGAGGCGTCCCAGGCCGCCGCGGCCGGTGTGGCGGGTGGCGCGAAGCGGGTCTGCCTGGTGGCGAGCGGCCGGGGCCCGACGGACCGGGACGTGGACCGGGTCGGCAAGACCATCGAGGCGATCAAGGAGCAGAACGAGGGCGTCGAGGTCTGCGCGTGCCTCGGTCTGCTCTCCGACGGCCAGGCGGAGCGGCTGCGGGCCGCGGGCGCCGACGCGTACAACCACAACCTCAACACGTCCGAGGGGACCTACGAGGAGATCACCACCACCCACACCTACGCGGACCGGGTGGACACCGTGCAGAAGGCACACGCCGCCGGCCTGTCGGCCTGCTCGGGTCTGATCGCGGGCATGGGCGAGAGCGACGAGGACCTCGTCGACGTCGTGTACGCGCTGCGCGAGCTCGACCCGGACTCGGTGCCGGTGAACTTCCTGATCCCGTTCGAGGGCACGCCGCTGGCCAAGGAGTGGAACCTCACCCCGCAGCGCTGTCTGCGGATCCTGGCGATGGTCCGGTTCGTCTGCCCGGACGTGGAGGTGCGGATCGCGGGCGGGCGCGAGGTGCACCTGCGCTCGATGCAGCCGCTGGCGCTGCACCTGGCGAACTCGATCTTCCTCGGTGACTATCTGACGAGCGAGGGCCAGGCCGGCAAGGCGGACCTCGACATGATCGCGGACGCGGGCTTCGAGGTGGAGGGCGCGGGCACGACGACGCTTCCCGAGCACCGGGCCGACGCGCTCGCCGCGGCGGCGGGCGGTTGCGGCTCGCACGCGAAGGCCGAGGCGGGAGCCGGGGCGGGCTGCGGTTCGCACGCGGAGGGCGGTGGCTGCGGTCCCTGCGGCGGCCCCGCGCCGGAGGTCCGGGAAGCGGCGGCGGCCGAGCCCGCCGAGGCGCCGAACGCCCGCACGGACCTGGTGGCGGTCCGCCGCCGGGGCGCCGGCACGGACCTCGCGCCCAATGCGTAACGGCGAACTGCTGGCCCTGGACCGGGCGCACGTCTGGCATCCGTACGGCCCCATGCCGGGCCGTACGGAACCGCTGGTCGTCGCGTCCGCCGCCGGGGTACGGCTCCGGCTGGCCGAACCGGTGCACGGCCGGGCGGAGTTGATCGACGGCATGTCCTCGTGGTGGTCCGCGATCCACGGCTACAACCACCCGGTGCTCAACGAGGCGGTGCGCGGCCAGCTGGACCGGATGAGCCATGTCATGTTCGGCGGTCTGACCCACGAGCCGGCCGTGCGGCTCGCCACCCGGCTGGTGGAGATCACCCCCGAGCCGCTGCGGCACGTGTTCCTCAGCGACTCGGGTTCGGTCTCCGTCGAGGTCGCGGCCAAGATGTGCCTGCAGTACTGGCGCTCGGTGGGCAGGCCCGGCAAGCGGCGGCTGCTGACCTGGCGTGGCGGCTACCACGGGGACACCTGGCAGCCGATGTCGGTGTGCGACCCCGAGGGCGGGATGCACGAGCTGTGGTCGGGCGTGCTGCAGCGCCAGGTCTTCGTGGACGCGCCGCCCGCCGTGTACGAGGAGTCGTACGCGGAGCTGCTGCGCGAGGAGATCGGCCGGCACGCCAAGGAGCTGGCCGCGGTGATCGTGGAGCCGGTGGTGCAGGGCGCGGGCGGGATGCGCTTCCACGCGCCGGAGTACCTGCGGGTGCTGCGGGAGGCGTGCGACGAGCACGGCGTGCTGTTGGTCTTCGACGAGATCGCGACCGGGTTCGGCCGCACCGGCGCGCTGTTCGCCGCCGACCACGCCGGGGTCTCTCCCGACGTGATGTGCGTGGGCAAGGCGCTGACCGGCGGCTATCTGTCGATGGCGGCGACGCTCTGTACGACCCGGGTCGCCGAGGGGATCTCGCGCGGCGAGGTTCCGGTCCTCGCGCACGGGCCGACGTTCATGGGCAACCCGCTGGCCTCGGCGGTCGCCTGCGCCTCGATCGACCTGCTGCTCGCCCAGGACTGGGCGGTGGAGGTCAAGCGGATCGAGGCGGGGCTCCGGGAGGGTCTCGCGGAGGCCGCCGCGCTGCCCGGCGTCCGGGACGTGCGGGTGCTCGGGGCCATCGGGGTCGTCCAGCTCGATCACGAGGTCGACATGGCGGCGGCCACGGAGGCGGCGGTACGGGAGGGCGTGTGGCTGCGCCCGTTCCGCGACCTGATCTACACCATGCCGCCGTTCGTCACCGGCGACGAGGACGTGTCCCGCGTCTGCGCCGGGGTCCGCGCGGCGGCGGCAGCGGGCTGAATCGTCCTCCGGCGCCGCGGCCTCGGCCGCCGGCGCCGGCGGGGCGGCACGACAGAGAGGAACCACACCACATGAGCGTGATCGTCGTCAGCGGCACGGGCACGGAGATCGGCAAGACGATCGTGACCGCGGCTCTGGCCGCCGTGGCCGCCGGCCAGGGGCGTTCGGTGGCCGTGCTCAAGCCCGCGCAGACGGGGCTGGGTCCCCACGAGCGGGGCGACGCGGACGAGGTCGTGCGGCTCTCCGGGGCCGTGACCTCGGCCGAACTCGGCCGCTTCCCCGAGCCGTTGGCACCCGCCACCGCCGCCCGGCGGGCGGGTATGACACCGGTCGGGCCGCAGGAGGTCGCCGAGGCGGCGGAGAAGCTGGCCGCCTCGCACGACCTGGTGCTTGTCGAGGGAGCGGGCGGTCTGCTGGTCCGCTTCGACGCGGAGGGCGGCACGCTCGCCGACTCCGCCCGGCTGCTCGGCGCCCCGGTCCTGGTGGTGACACCGGCCGGTCTCGGCACGCTCAACGCCACCGCGCTGACGGCCGAGGCCCTGCGGGCGCGCGGCATCGCGCAGCTGGGTGTGGTGGTGGGCAGCTGGCCGGCCGTCCCCGATCTGGCCGCGCGCTGCAATCTGGCGGATCTGCCGGAGGCGGCCGGGGCGCCCCTGCTCGGGGCCGTACCGGAGGGCGCGGGCGCGCTGGAACCGGCGCGCTTCCGGGCGGCGGCGGTCGAGTGGCTGGCTCCCGTGCTGGGCGGGAGCTGGGACGCGCAGCGTTTCACCTCGGCGCACCGGCCGTGATCTCCGTACGCTGAACGCATGCGTGCGACTGTTCAGGAAATCGTCTTCGACTGCGCCGATCCGGCCGCTCTGGTCCGCTTCTGGGCCGAGCTCGTCGGCGGGGCTCCGGTCGACCGGAGCCCCGACTGGTCGTACGTCGACCCGCCGGGTTTCGTCCGGCTCGCCTTCCAGCGGGTGCCGGAGGGCAAGGCCGTGAAGAACCGGCTCCATCTGGACCTCCAGGTGGCCGGGCTGGACGCGGCGGCCGACGAGGCGACCGGTCTGGGGGCGGAGCGGGTCGCCGGCATCGTCACCGACGACTACGGCGACTTCCAGGTGATGCGGGACCCGGAGGGCAACGAGTTCTGCTTCGTGACGGGCTGAGTGGCGCGGGACGGGGAAGAATCACCCCGTCCGCGTCTGCGCCGTCGAGCGTCGGAGGAGGTCCGCGATGTCCTCGCGTTCCACCCGGGTCCCCCGGGACGCCGTCCACCACCCCCTCTTCGCCCGCTTCTACGCACGGTTCAGCGTCGCCGCCGACACCAAGGGCGGTATCGGCGGCCTGCGTGCGGAGTTGCTCACCGGCCTCTCGGGCCGGGTCATCGAGATCGGCGCCGGGAACGGCCTGAACTTCGCGCACTACCCCGGGGCCGTCTCGGAGGTCGTGGCGATCGAACCGGAACGCCATCTGCGGCGGTTGGCGGCCGAGGCCGCCCTGCGCGCGGAGGTCCCGGTCGATGTGGTGCCCGGCGCGGCGGAGGCGCTGCCGGTGAAGAGCGAGGCGTTCGACGCGGCGGTGGTCTCGCTGGTGCTGTGCACGGTACGGGATGTGCCGCGCGCGCTCGCCGAGCTGCACCGGGTGCTGCGTCCGGGCGGTGAACTGCGCTTCTTCGAGCACGGGTTGGCACCGGGGCACGGGATGGCGCGGGCTCAGCGCGCCCTCGACCGCACGGTCTGGCCACGGCTCTTCGGCGGCTGCCACACGGCACGCGATCCGCTGGCGGCGATCGAGGCGGCGGGGTTCGAACCGACGGTGTACCGCCGTCTCACCGTCCCGGCGCAAGGCGCCCGCCTCCCCTCCTCCTTCTGCGTGCTGGGCTCGGCGCGACGCGGCTGAGGACCGCCGGCGGCCGGCGGACTCAGCCGCTCCACCGGCGCAGTTCGTCGGCGATGGCCCGGACGTCCGCCTCGCCGTCCTTGACCAGCCGGGCCAGATCCCGGACCTGTTCGGGCGAGGTGACCACCTTCAGACCGCTGGCGACGAGATACCCGTAGGCGACGGCCGAGGCGAACAGGGCGTTGGAGTGCTCCAGGGCGGGGATGTGAAGGAGGAGCTGGAGCAGGGCGGCGGCGCGGTCGTGCGGTTCGCCGTAGATGGGCACGCCGAAGATCTCGGCGTCGTGCCGGCCGACGGCGGCGACGAGGGCGCCCCAGTCGGTGACCTGGGGATCGCCGGGGGTCTGGTGCTCGGCGACCATGAGGAGCCAGGAGAGGTCGACGGTCAGACTCATGCGCGGACGCCACGCTCCGGCGCGCGAAGGCACGGGGCGGGCCTGGGGCCGCCCACGGCGACCAGGACGTCGGCGGACGGCAGCCGCACGCCCCCGGGGCCGACGGACGCGTTCACCGCGCACCCCGGCCGTGCTCCGCGCCGAACTCCTCGGCGAACACGGCCTCGTACTGCTTCATGAAGTCGGCCGCCGCCTCCACGAAGGCACGTCCGGCCTCGCCCGCGTCCTGCTGGACGAGTTCCTCGATGTAGCGGTTGACGCTCACTCCGCGCTGTCGCGCCCGTCGCCGGGCCGCCTCGGCGGTCGTCTCGTCCACGCGTACGTTCAGCTGGGTCTTGGCCACACGTCCACGCTAGCGCCGCTTCGCTAGCACCGACAAGAGGAGCCGCCACGGGGGGGCGCCCGCCCGCATGGCGAAACGGGATCGACGGCCTCCGGCCGGCGATGGTGGGATGCGCACCATGAACGACCTACGTATCCGGGCCGCCTCCCCCGCCGATCTCGATGCCGTGCTGGCCTTCTGGAAGGTCGCCGCCGAGGGCACCAGCATCAGCGACGACCGTGACGGGATCGAGCGGCTCGTCGCCCGCGACCCCGAGGCGCTGATCCTCGCCGAGCGCGGCGGCGAACTGGCCGGCACGGTCATCGCCGGTTTCGACGGCTGGCGCTGTCATCTCTACCGGCTCGCCGTCCACCCCGGGCACCGCCGCCAGGGTGTCGGGGGCGCGCTGCTCGCGGCGGCCGAGGAGCGTTTCGTACGGCTCGGGGGGCGGCGGGCGGACGCGATGGTGCTGAACCACAACGAGCTGGGGCAGCGTGCCTGGCGGGCGGCTGGGTACGAGCCGGAGGAGCGGTGGAGGCGCTGGGTCAAGCCACTGCCGCCCGTACCCGCCGTGGACGACGCGGACGACGCGGACGACGCGTCCTGACCCGGGCGAACGAGCCGCCGTGGCCGGCCGGGCCGGTCCACGAGGGTGATCACCCGATCGCTTTGCTCGTCCTTTACCATAGGTGTTTCTTTCCCGACGACCGAAAGGTGTGAGCGTCCGCCCATGGGCGAGCCTCCCAGTAGCAGCCTGCGCCACGACCCACATCGAGCGCCCCGTACGTCCCTGACCGACCATGGGACGGAGGTGAACCGATGATCGAAGTGCTTCTTCTCGTGGTGGCGCTGCTGCTCTCGCTCGCGTGCGGCGCCTTCGTCGCGGCCGAGTTCTCGCTGACCACGGTCGAGCGCGGCGAGCTGGAAGCGGCCGTCGAGCGGGGAGAGCGGGGGGCCGCGAGCGCGCTCAAGGCCGTCAAGACGCTCACCTTCCAGCTCTCCGGCGCGCAGCTCGGCATCACCGTCACCAACCTGGTCGTCGGCATGCTCGCCGAGCCCTCGATCGCCAAGCTGATCCGCGGGCCGATGGAGGGCATCGGCCTCGCCCCCTCGATCGCCTCGTCGGTCGCCCTGGTCATCGGCACCGCCCTGTCGACCGTCGTCCTGATGGTCGTCGGCGAGCTGGTCCCCAAGAACTGGGCCATCTCCTCGCCGCTGGCGATCGCGAAGCGGGTGGCCACCCCGCAGCGGGTCTTCACCGCCGCGTTCAAGCCGCTGATCAGCCATCTCAACAACACCGCGAACCGGATCCTGCGCCGGATCGGGATGGAGCCGGCCGAGGAGCTGGCCTCCGCGCGTTCCCCGCAGGAGCTGGTGGCGCTGGCCCGCCACTCCGCCCGCGAGGGCGCGCTGGAGCCGGACACCGCCGAGCTGTTCGTACGGACCCTCAACCTGGCCGAGCTGACGGCGGAGAACGTGATGACGCCGCGGGTCCAGGTCACCGCCCTGGAGGTGCAGGCCACCGCCGAGGACGTCGCCAACGCGACGCGCGCGACCGGTCTGTCCCGCTTCCCCGTGTACCGGGGGAACCTCGACTCCGTGGTCGGGATCGCCCACATCAAGGACGTCCTGGCGATACCGGCCGGCGAGCGGCGCCTGCGCCGGATCGGGGACATGTTGCGCGAGCCGCTGCTCGTCCCGGAGACCCTGACCGTGGACCGGCTGCTCGACCAGCTCTCGGGCCGGCAGACGATGGCCGTCGTCATCGACGAGTACGGCGGTACGGCCGGCGTCGCCACGCTCGAGGACATCATGGAGGAGGTCGTCGGCGAGGTGCGCGACGAGCACGACCCGCACGAGACCCCGGATCTGGCGCCGGCGGGCGTGGACGCGGACGGACGCGACCTCTGGTCCGCCGACGGCGCGGCCCGTACGGACCAGCTGGAGGCGATCGGCCTGCGTGTCCCGGACGGCCCCTACGAGACGCTGGCGGGAGTCCTCGCCACCGAGCTGGGCCGGATCCCGGCGGTCGGTGACCAGGTGGAGCTGGCCGACTGGAGGCTCGACGTGGTGGACGCCTCCGGGCGCCGGGCGGCGCGCGTGCTGATGCACGCACCGCGCGACGACGGCTCCGACGAGACCGGGGAGGCGGGCCGATGACCGCCATCCAGCTGCTGATCGGCCTTCTGACCCTGGTCGTGAACGCCTTCTTCGTCGGCGCGGAGTTCGCCCTGATCTCCGTACGCCGCAGTCAGATCGAGCCGGAGGCGGAGGCCGGGAACCGGCGGGCCCGCAGCGTCATCTGGGGTCTGGAGCACGTCTCGGCGCTGCTCGCCGCGGCGCAGCTCGGCATCACGCTGTGCACCCTGGTGCTCGGCATCGTCGCCGAGCCGGCCATCGCGCATCTGCTCGAGCCGGTCTTCGACGCGGCCGGTGTGCCGCACGGCCTCGTGCACCCGATCTCGTTCGTGATCGCGCTGTCCGTGGCGACCTATCTGCACATGCTGCTCGGCGAGATGGTCCCGAAGAACATCGCGCTGGCGGAACCGACGCGTTCCGCGCTGCTCCTCGGCCCGCCGCTGGTCGCCCTCGCCCGGGCGCTGCGCCCGGTGATCTTCACGATCAACGCCTTCGCCAACGCCCTGCTCAAGCTGTTGCGGGTGGAGACGAGGGACGAGGTCTCGGCGACGTTCTCGGACGACGAGCTGGCCCGGATGGTGACGGACTCGGGCGTCGCCGGCCTGCTGGACGACCGTGCGGCCGAGCGGCTGCACGACGCCCTGGAGCTGGGGCGCCGTCCGGTGCGGGATGTCGTCATGCCGCTGGAGAAGGTCGTGTACGCGGCGGTGGGCACGACACCCGAGGCGCTGGAGGCGCTCTCGGCGGAGTCGGGCTTCTCCCGCTTCCCGGTGGTCGACTCGGGCCGCCGGATCCTCGGCTACCTCCATGTGAAGGACGCCTTGGACGCGGCGCCGCGCGACCTGCCGTTCCCGGTCGCGTCGATGCGGCCGATCGCCCGGGTGCGGGCGGCGACGCCGATGGACGATGTCCTGACGGCGATGCGCCGCAGTCGCACGCATCTGGCGGCTGTCCTGGACGAGGACGGCAAGCTGGCCGGCCTCGTCACGATGGAGGACGTGCTGCGGGAGCTGGTGGGCCGGCCGACGGCGCAGTGACTCCAACCCGCCGGGAGCCCCGGGGCGCGTTCCACGCGCCCCGGGGCTCCGCCGTGTCACAGGGAGGGTCGCCGCGCGCAGGGCGTCGGGGCGCGGGCGGTCGCCGGAGTGGGTGTGGCGCGGGACTCCACTCCCGGCCTCCGGCGGATTCCCGCTCCCATACCGCACGGTATGATCGCTCCGCCATGGAGATGAATGCCACCTACACCAGTCTTGTCACCGTCGGGGACAGCTTCACCGAGGGCATGTCGGACCGGCTGCCCGACGGCACGTACCGGGGCTGGGCGGACCTCCTCGCGGCCCGGCTGGCCGCGCGTACGCCCGATTTCCGGTACGCGAATCTCGCCGTACGCGGAAAGCTCATCGGCCAGATCGTCGAGGAGCAGGTGGACCTGGCCGCCGCGATGAAGGCGGACGTGGTGACCCTGGTCGGCGGCCTGAACGACACCCTGCGGCCCAAGTGCGACATGGGGCGGGTGCGCGGGCTGCTGACCGAGGCGGTCGAGCGGCTGGCACCCTCCTGCGGGCAGCTGGTCCTGATGCGCAGCCCCGGTCGCCAGGGCCCGGTCATGGAGCGGTTCCGGCCGCGCATGGAGGAGCTCTTCGGGTACGTCGACGAGCTCGCCGCCCGGCACGGCGCCCTGGTGGTCGACCTGTACGGGGCGCCCGCGCTCGGCGACCCGCGCCTGTGGGACGTGGACCGGCTCCATCTGACCGGGGAGGGGCACCGGCGGGTGGCCGAGGCCGTGTGGCAGGCACTCGGCATGGACCCCGAGGACGACTGGCGGGCACCGCTGCCGGTGGCCGTGCGCCCGGGGTGGATGACCCGGCGCGTCGTGGACGCCCGCTTCGCCAGGGAACACCTCGGCCCCTGGATCGGCCGCCGCCTGACCGGCCGCTCCTCCGGCGACGGCCGGCCGGCCAAGCGGCCCGAACTCCTGCCGTACGAGCCGCCGGTGGCGTGAGCCGGCCCCGGGCCTCGTCGCGACGACGCCGGTGCGGCGTGCGGGCGGCCGACGTGACCGGGGTCTCGTAGCAAGAGACAAACCCGGGCATGGCGCTGGCCTGCAGAAACCGCCAGTAGAATCTGGTCACGTGACTGCTGTGACTGCGAAGCCCCGCATCCCCAATGTCCTGGCCGGCCGCTACGCCTCCGCGGAGCTCGCCGTCCTCTGGTCCCCCGAGCAGAAGGTGAAGCTGGAGCGTCAGCTGTGGCTCGCCGTACTGCGTGCCCAGAAGGACCTCGGGATCGAGGTTCCGGACGCGGCCCTCGCCGACTACGAGCGCGTGCTCGACCAGGTCGACCTCGCCTCCATCGCCGAGCGCGAGAAGGTCACCCGGCACGACGTGAAGGCCCGGATCGAGGAGTTCAACGCCCTCGCCGGTCACGAGCACGTCCACAAGGGCATGACCTCCCGTGACCTCACCGAGAACGTCGAGCAGCTGCAGATCCGGCTCTCGCTGGAGCTGATGCGCGACCGCACCGTCGCCGTCCTGGCCCGCCTCGGCAAGCTCGCCGGCGAATACGCCGAGCTGGTCATGGCCGGCCGCTCCCACAACGTCGCCGCCCAGGCCACCACCCTCGGCAAGCGTTTCGCGACCGCCGCCGACGAGCTGCTCGTCGCCTACGGCCGTCTCGAGGACCTCCTCGGCCGCTACCCGCTGCGCGGCATCAAGGGCCCGGTCGGCACCGCCCAGGACATGCTCGACCTGCTCGGCGGCGACGCGGCCAAGCTGGCGGAGCTGGAGCAGCGCATCGCCGGACACCTCGGCTTCGCGCACGCCTTCACCTCGGTCGGCCAGGTCTACCCGCGCTCGCTCGACTACGACGTGGTCACCGCGCTCGTGCAGCTGGCCGCCGCGCCCTCGTCGGTCGCCAAGACGATCCGTCTGATGGCGGGCCACGAGCTGGTCACCGAGGGCTTCAAGCCCGGCCAGGTCGGCTCCTCCGCGATGCCGCACAAGATGAACACCCGCTCCTGCGAGCGCGTCAACGGTCTGATGGTCATCCTGCGCGGCTACGCGTCGATGACCGGCGAGCTGGCGGGCGACCAGTGGAACGAGGGCGACGTCTCCTGCTCGGTGGTCCGCCGGGTGGCGCTGCCGGACGCGTTCTTCGCCTTCGACGGTCTGCTCGAGACCTTCCTGACCGTGCTCGACGAGTTCGGCGCCTTCCCGGCCGTCGTCGCCCGCGAACTGGACCGCTACCTCCCCTTCCTGGCCACGACCAAGGTCCTCATGGGCGCCGTGCGCGCCGGAGTGGGCCGCGAGGTCGCCCACGAGGCCATCAAGGAGAACGCCGTCGCCTCCGCGCTCGCCATGCGTGAGCAGGGCGCCGAACGCAACGAGCTCCTGGACAAGCTGGCCGCCGACGAGCGGATCCCGCTCGACCGGGCGCGGCTCGACGCGCTGATGGCCGACAAGCTGTCCTTCACCGGTGCCGCCGCCGACCAGGTGGGCGCCGTGGTCTCCCGTATCGAGGAGATCGTCAAGCAGCACCCGGAGGCCGCCGGGTACACCCCCGGGTCGATCCTCTGACCGGGTTCACCCCGCGGGAGCTCGAGGCCGCTCGCGACCGCGTCGTCCCCGACGTGGCCGCGAGCGGCCTTTCCGTACTCTTCTGCGGGATCAACCCGGGTCTGATGTCCGCGGCGGCGGGCCATCACTTCGCGCGCCCGGGCAACCGGTTCTGGCCGGTGCTCCATCGGTCGGGCTTCACCCCGCGCCAGTTGAAGCCGTCGGAGCAGGAGGAACTGCTGTCGTACGGCCTCGGGATCACGAACGTGGTGGCACGGGCGAGCGCGCGGGCCGACGAGCTGACCGAGGAGGAGTTCCGGGAGGGCGGCCGACTGCTGACCGAGCGGGTGGAGCGGCTGCGTCCGCGCTGGCTGGCGGTCGTCGGCATCACCGCGTACCGGACGGCTTTCGGGGAGCGCAAGGCGCTCATCGGGCCGCAGGAGCGGATGATCGGTGACACCCGGGTCTGGGCGCTGCCCAATCCGAGCGGACTCAACGCCCACTGGACGGCGGAGTCGATGGCGGAGGAGTTCGCCCGGCTGCGGGTGGCCGCGGGGGTGCCCGACCGGCGTACGGAGGATGCGTAGGGACCATGCCCGGGGTCGGCGCACGGAGGATGCGCAGGACCGTGCCCGGGTGCAGGTCTCCGGCTCAGGGCGGGTCCACCTCGGTGTGGCAGGCGACGAGCCGGAACTCGGCCTCGCCCCACCGCGCGAGCCCCAGCGCGACCCATCGGTCCCCGACCCGCCAGAGCTGGATGTCGGCCACGGAGGTGCAGAGCAGGTCCCAGGGGCGGGGTATCGCCTCTCCCTCGCCGTGCCGGGCGAGCATCGAGGAGAGGCCGACGAGCGCCGGCGGTCCCCAGCGGCCGGCGAGGGCCAGGGCGAGCGCCTCACGTTCGGCCTCCGCCTGCTCCTCGGACGGGCCGCCGACGGCTAACTCCGCGAGGTGGTAACCCTCCTGGGGGAACGCGCGGGCGCGCAGCAGGTCGAGGACGGCGAGGTGCTGTGCGAGCGTCATGGGTCCAGTAAAGTTCCGGGGTCTGACAGCTGGTACTCCGTCAGGCTTCCGTGGCCGCCCCGGCGGGCGCGGGCGGCGCTCGCCGCCCTCCGGTCCATTGAGTAACATCCGGCAGACATGCGCACGAGCTGGAAGGACACACGGTGGGGCGGCTGACCGGCGGGGATCCGTCGCTGCTGCGGCGGATCAATTCCGCGGTGGTACTCCATGCTCTGCGGGGCGCCGACGCGCTCACGCTGACCGATCTCACCCGGGTCACGGGCCTGTCGCGGCCGACGGTCGAGGGTGTGGTCGAAGGGCTCATCGTGGGCGGGCTCGTCGTCGAGGTGGCGCCCGAGGAGGGTGAGGCGAGGCGCCAGGGGCGGCCGGCCCGGAGGTTCCGCTTCCGTGCGGAGGCGGGGCATCTGCTCGGCATCGAGATCGGCCCGCACCGGGTGGCGGCGCTGCTCTCCGGCCTGGACGGCCGGATCATCGGCGCCGGGGCCCGGGAGGTCTCGGAGACGGCACCGGAGGACGAGCGCCTGGAGCGGGTCCGTACGGTCGTCGCCGACGTCCTGCGCAGGGCCGGGGTTCCCCGGTCCAGTCTGCGGGCTGTCGGTGTCGGGACGCCCGGGATCGTGGAGGCGGACGGCACGGTGCGGCTCGGCACCGCGCTGCCGGGCTGGACCGGTCTCGCGCTCGGCGAGCGGCTGCGGCGTTCCTTCCGCTGCCCGGTGCTGGTGGAGAACGACGCGAACGCGGCCGCGGTGGCGGAGCACTGGAAGGGCGCGGCGACCGACTCCGACGACATCGTCTTCGTCCTGGCGGGGCTGAGCCCGGGGGCGGGTTCGCTGATCGGCGGGCGGCTGCACCGCGGGTACGGCGGGGCGGCCGGGGAGATCGGGGCGCTGCATCTGCTGGGCCGGGGGGTCACGCCCGAGCATCTGCTCTCGACCACGGACGAGCCGCTGCATCCCCTGGACGAGCAGGCGGTCGCCGAGGTCTTCACCCTGGCGCGCGGCGGCGACGCCCGCGCGCGGGCCGCGGTGGAACGCTTCACGCAGCGCCTGGTCCACGACGTGGCGGCGCTGGTCCTGGCCCTCGATCCGGAGCTGGTGGTGATCGGCGGCTGGGCGGCGGGCCTGGACGGTGTCCTGCAGCCGCTGCGGGACGAACTCGCGCGTTTCTGTCTGCGGCCGCCACGGGTGGTCCTGTCGATGCTGGGCGACTCGGCGGTCGGCACCGGGGCGCTGCGGCTGGCCCTCGACCACGTGGAGGAACAGCTGTTCGCGGTGGAGCGGACGGTGACGGCCCGCCGCTGAGCGGCCGGACGACCGTGCGCGGTCGAGGCCGGGGCTGAGCGGAAGGGACCGCGCCGGGCCTGAACGGCGGCGAGCCCGTGAGACGCGCCGTCGGTGCGGCGTTCCTCACGGGCTCGGATCGTCGAAGGGGCGGGGCCCGTCAGGAGGCCATCACCAGGTCGCCCGAATCGCCGAAGGTGAGCCGGCAGGTGTCGGCGCGGTAGGTGGCGACGGAGACGGCGGCGGTGCGGCCCTCGGAGAGATAGCGGGTCGTCACGACGAGGACGGGGGCGCCGGGCAGGCGGTCCAGCTCCTTGGCGTCGTCGGCGCGGGCGGAGCCCAGCTCCACGGCGCGGTCCTGGCCGTCCAGGGCGAGGCGCTGGAGTTCGCGCAGCACACCGCGGGCGCGGGCGGGACCGGTCGCGGCGGCACCGGTCGCGCCGAGTCCGGGGACCGAGCCGGACGGCACGTACAACAACTCGGCCGCGACGGGCTGCCCGTGCGTGGCGCGCAGCCGGCGCACGACGTGCACCTGCTCGTCGGGCTCGATGTCCAGGAGTCGTGCCACGGCCGGGGGCGCCGCGGCGACGGCGCAGTCGACGGACTGCCAGGTCTCCTCGGTGACGCCGGGCCAGGTGTGCTGGGTGGTGGAGACGTCCACGCCCACGCGGGGCGGGGCGACGGTCGTACCGACACCGCGGCGGCGCTGCAGGCGGCCCTCCAGCTCCAGCTGTTCCAGGGCCTGCCGGAGCGTGGCACGGGCGACGCCGAAGCGCGCGGCCAGATCCCGCTCGTTGGGCAGGATCTCCCCGACCGCGAAGTCGGAGTCGAGCGCTTCGCTGATCACGGTCTTCAGGTGCCAGTACTTGGGCTCCGGCACCGATTCCAGCTGCGTGGTCCCCACCCTGATCCTCCGCACATTCGCCGTGTCCCGCGGCGGTTTTCCGCGCCCTTGTTTATTAAAGGTTCCTGCACTAACTCTGCGACCATAAAGCGGCACACCCCCTTGGTCAAGACCAATCCTGCGTCGGATGCTCAGGAATCGGAGCCTCCGGCATGGATCGTTCACACGACGTTCGCGCCCCCGTGAGCCGCCGCCTCCGTGAGCCGCCGCCTCGGGAAGCCACTGTCTCGGGGAGCCGCGCACAGCACAGTGCCCCGCCTCGGGGCGCCGAGGCGGGGCACTGGATGTCGGCGGCCGGTCAGTCGACGGTCAGGCCGCCCAGCTTGTCGGGGTTGCGGACGATGTAGACGCACTGGACGCGTCCGTCACGTACCTCGATCTGGAAGAGAGAGTCCGGCGTGCCGTCGGCCAGGCTGAGCAGGGCGGGCGCACCGTTGACCTCCACGAAGCGGAACTCGTAGAGCTCCTCGGTGCCCTGCGCCACGGCGGAGAGGAAGCGGCCGACCTTGTCGGCGCTCTCCATGATCCGCAGCGGCGCCTTGGCCTTGCCGCCGCTGTCGCCGACCAGGCGTACGTCCGGGGCGAGGAGCGTGAGGAGCTGTTCGAGGTCGCCGCCGGCCGCGGCCGCGAGGAAGCGTTCGGTGAGGTCGCGCCGCTCGGCCGGATCGACGTCGTACCGCGGCCTGCGCTCGTCGACATGGCGGCGGGCCCGCGCCGCGAGCTGTCGGACGGCGGCCTCGGAACGGTCGAGCGTGGTCGCGATCTCCGCGAAGGGGAAGCCGAAGGCCTCGCGCAGCACGAAGACCGCGCGCTCCAGGGGCGAGAGGGATTCCAGGACGACGAGCACGGCGAGGGAGACGGAGTCGGCGAGCATGGCGCGCTCGGCGGTGTCGGGAACGGCCGGGCCGAAGTCGGTGACCACGGGTTCGGGCAGCCAGGGTCCTACGTAGGACTCGCGGCGCGCCCGCACCTGGCGGAGCCGGTCGAGGGCGAGCCGGGTGGTGACGCGTACGAGATAGGCGCGCGGTTCGCGGACGTCCGAGCGGTCCGCGGCCGACCAGCGCAGCCACGCCTCCTGGACCACGTCCTCGGCGTCGGCGACGCGGCCGAGCATGCGGTAGGCCACGCCGGTGAGCATCGGCCGGTGCTCTTGGAAAACGTCGGTCGTCGTCTCGGTCGCCACTCCCCCATCCCAGCCGACCGGGCCGGTCCTGTCCAGTTCCGTCCGCGCCCTTGAACTCCGCGCTACCCGTCGGTAATTCTTGCTGACAGGGCGTCTAAAAGGTGCCGACGACAGGGAGCAGGCGCATGTCCGCACAGATCTCGTTCACGATTCCGTCTCCCGGGGGTCCCCGCACGGTCTCTATGACGTACGAACGCAGGGGTGCGGGCGAGCCGTTGCTGCTGCTCCACGGCATCGGTCACCACTGGCAGGCGTGGGAGCCGGTCCTCGACGTCCTCGCGGCCGAGCGCGATGTCGTCGCCGTCGACCTGCCGGGTTTCGGCGCCTCCCCCGCGCTTCCGGAGGGATGCGCGTACGACCTGTCGACCGTCGTGCCGGTCCTCGGCGCGTTCTGTGAGGCTCTCGGCATCGATCGGCCGCACGTCGCGGGGAACTCGCTGGGCGGGCTCCTGTCGCTGCGGCTCGGCCGGGAGAAGCTGGTGCGTTCGGTGACCGCCCTCTCCCCGGCCGGTTTCTGGTCGGAGCGCGAGCGGCTGTACGCGTTCGGGACACTGCGCGCGATGCGGGTCGCCGCGCTGGCGATGCCGGTGCCGGTGATCGAGCGCCTCTCCCGCACCGCGGCCGGGCGGACCGCCCTCACCAGCACCATCTACGCACGACCCGGGCGCCGTTCACCGCAGGCGGTGGTCGCCGAGACGCTCGCCCTGCGCGAGGCCACCGGATTCCGCCGCACACTGGAGGCCGGCCGGGCCGTGGTGTTCGACGACGACGTGCCCGCCGTGCCCGTCACCATCGCGTGGGGAACCCGCGACCGGCTGCTGCTGCGCCGGCAGGGCGTCCGGGCCAAGCGCACCGTGCCCGGCGCCCGGCTCGTCCGGCTTCCGGGCTGCGGTCATGTGCCCATGAACGACGACCCGGCTCTTGTCGCGCGGGTGATCCTGGACGGCAGCCGCTGACCGCCCCGCGCGCGTGAACAGCCCCGTCCCGAGGACCGCTCCGGCGCCCACCAGCACGCTGCCGACGGCCTGCGGAAGGCCGAAGCCACCGGTCGAGACCAGGACGGCGGTCAGGGCGGCGGCCACCGGAATGGCACCGGTGTAGAGGGTGGCCCGCTCCATACCGATCCGCTGGGCCCCCATGTAGAACAGGACGAAACCGACGACCGTGGCCAGGACGGCCTGCCACACCAGGGCCCCCGTCTCCACGGCCGTCGGCATCCGCAGGAACGCGCCGCCGTCCACGACGAGACCGAGCAGGGCCGATTCCGCGGCCGCGATCGCGCAGACGACGGCCGTGAGCAGCTTCGGGCCGAGCGGCCGCAGCACCGGCACGGCGAGGACGGTGAAGCCGACCTCGCCCGCCAGGGCTCCCACGGAGTAGAGGAGGCCGGCCAGGTCGGTACGGCCCCAGCCCTGCACGGTGAAGGCCCCGGCGGCCACGAGCAGCGCCCCGAGGAGAACCGGGCGGGTGGGCCTGCGCCCGTCGAGGAGCGGGACGAGCACGGCCACCACGACCGGGGCGCAGCCCACCAGGACACCGGGGACGGCCGGTTCGGCGGTGCGTTCCGCCGCGAGGACCGCGAGGTTGAAGCCGACCATGCCGACGGCCGCGAGCAGGGCGAGACGGACCCAGTGGCGGCCGGTCAGCCCACGGAGCGGGGCGAGACCGCCGGAGCCGAGGAGGGGCAGCAGGAGCAGACAGGCGGCGCCGTAGCGCAGGGCCTGGCCACCCGCGTACGGATAGTCGCCGAGGAGGCTGTTGGCGGTGAAGGAGGCGCCGACGAGGGCGTAGGCGAGGGTCACGAGGAGCGCCCCGCGCAGGGAGTTCGCGTTCATGGTCCCGACGTTAGGAAGCGGCGCGGTCCGGTTTAAGGTCCACTTCCATGACGACATCGGGGACCACTTCCCGTACCGCGCCGGACCCCGGCTCCCCCACGGAGGGCGCGCATCCCGCCTGGGAGCTGCTGCTTCCCGCGGTGGCCGCCCCGGCCCGGCGGCGCGGCCGGGCGCTGCGGGAGGCCCTGCGCGAGGCGGTGCGCGCCGGCCGGCTGACGCCGGGGACCCGGCTGCCGTCCAGCCGTGACCTGGCGGCCGACCTCGGTGTCTCGCGGGGCCTGGTGACCGAGGCGTACGAACAGCTCACCGCCGAGGGCTACCTCCGCAGCGACCGGGGCTCGGGCACATGGGTGGGCGAGGCGGTGCGGGCGGCCGCCGCGCAGGGAGCGCGGGACCTCGCGCCGCGCGCGCCGGGCGTCGGGGCCGGCACGGTCGACTTCCGCCCGGGAACGCCGGACCTCTCGCTCTTCCCCCGGTCCGCGTGGGCGGCGGCGCACCGCTCCGTACTGTCCCGGCTGCCCCACCGGTCGCTCGGGTATCCCGACCCGCGAGGGCTGCCGGAGTTGCGGACCGCGCTGGCCGGGATGCTGGCGCGGCGGCGCGGGGTGGTGGCCGATCCGGAGCGTCTGGTCGTCTGCTCGGGGGTGGCGCAGGCGTCGACGCTGCTCGGCTTCGTCCTGCGGGCGCGCGGACAGCGGACGGTCGGCATCGAGGACCCGGGCAGCCCGGAGCACGGGCGGCTGTTCGCCTCCACCGGTATGGACACGGTGTGGCTGCCGATGGACGAGGAGGGGCTGATGCCCGGTCCGCTCGCCGCGTCGGGGCTGCGTGCGGTGGTGACGACGCCCTCGCACCAGTTCCCCTCCGGGATCGCGTACTCGCCGGCCCGCAGGGCGGAACTGCTCGACTGGGCGCGGACCGTGGACGGCTGGATCCTGGAGGACGACTACGACGGGGACTTCCGCTACGACCGGGCGCCGGTCGGCGCGCTCCAGGGCCTCGACCCGGAACGCGTCGTGTACACCGGCTCGGTGAGCAAGTCCCTCGCTCCGGGGCTGCGGCTCGGCTGGATGCTGGTGCCGGAGGGCATGGTGGCGGACATCGTGGAGCGCAAGCGGACGATGGACCTCGGCAACCCCGCCCTGGACCAGGCGCTGCTGGCCGAGTTCGTGACGAGCGGCGCCTACGACCGGCAGCTGCGCCGCTGCCAGCGGGCGTACCGGGAGCGGCGGGACGCCCTGGTGGCGGCCCTTGAGGAGCACTTCCCCGGCACCCGGGTGAGCGGGATCGCCGCCGGACTGCACATCATCGCGCGCGTGCCGGGGCGTTACGGGCCGACCTCGCTCTTCCTGGAGCGTGCGGCGTCCGCCGGGGTGGTCCTGCGGCCGCTGGAGGAGTACGGAACGGCCCGCCCGGCTGACGGCGCCGTCCGGCTCGTCATCGGATACGCCCATCTGGCGCCGTCCGAGATCGCGCGCGGGGTCGGCCTGGCCGCGCGGGCCCGTGAGGCGGTGGGGGCGACGGGAGCGGCGGGCGCCGGCTGAGCCGGGGGGCCGGCCGGGGAGAGGGCCGGCTTCGGTTTGTTCACGCGGGGTTCGTGTCCGCGCCGCACCCGTCGCTTAGGCATGGGGCGGCACAACGCACCCACCCGGCCCAGGCTTTGGAGGCCCCTCGATGTCACACCGCACCCCCGGTCCGTCCCCCGCCCGCCGCAGTGTGCTGCGCGGCTCGCTGGCCGCCTCCGCGGCGCTCACCCTGGGCGGGGCCGCGTCGGCCCCGGCACTGGCCCTGTCGGGGCGGCCCCGGGCCGCGTGGGGCGTGCAGACCGGGGACGTCACCGCCTCCTCCGGTCTGGTGTGGGTCCGGTCGGACCGGCCCGCCCGCGTGATCGTGGAGACCGCGGCGAGCGAATCGTTCCGCCGCGGCCACCGCCACTACGGGCCCCTCCTGGGTGCGGGCAGCGACTTCACCGGGACGACCGCGCTGCGCGGCCTGCCCGCCGGTGAGCAGATCCACTACCGCGTCACCCTCGAGGACCCGGACGACCCGCGGCGTACGGGCGAGCCGGTCGTCGGCACCTTCCGTACGGCTCCGGCCCGCCGACGCGACGGCGTGCGCTTCGTGTGGTCGGGGGACATCGCCGGGCAGGGATGGGGGATCAACCCCGAGATCGGCGGCTTCCGGGCGTACGAGGAGATGCGCCGGCTGGACCCGGACTTCTTCCTGTGCAGCGGGGACACCATCTACGCCGACGGGCCCCTCCAGCCGAGCGTGACGCTGCCGGACGGCCGGATCTGGCGGAACGTCACCACACCGGAGAAGTCGAAGGTCGCCGAGACGCTGGACGAGTACCGCGGCAACTTCCGCTACAACCTCCTCGACCACAACGTGCGCGCCTTCAACGCGCAGGTGCCGTCGATCGTGCAGTGGGACGACCACGAGGTCCGCAACAACTGGTATCCCGGCCAGATCCTGGACGACCCGCGCTACACGGAGAAGGACGTGGACGTGCTCGCGGCCCGTGCCTCGCGCGCGTTCGGCGAGTACTTCCCGGTCTCCACGCTCCACGCGCGCGGTGGCGACGCGGACGGCCGGATGCACCGCGTGGTGCGGTACGGGCCGCTGCTCGACGTGTTCGTGCTCGACATGCGCTCGTACCGCAACGCCAACTCGCCCGGCCGGCAGGCGGACGACACGACCGGCATCCTGGGCGAGGCCCAGCTCGCCTGGCTCAAGCGGGAGCTGAGCCGTTCGCGGGCCGTGTGGAAGGTCCTCGCGGCGGACATGCCGCTCGGCCTGGTCGTCCCGGACGGCGCGGCGAACATCGAGGCGATCGCCCAGGGGGACCCGGGCGCCCCGCTCGGCCGGGAGCTGCAGATCGCGGAGTTGCTGCGGTTCGTCAAGCACCGGAGGATCACCGGCACGCTGTGGCTGACCGCCGATGTGCACTACACCTCGGCGCAGCACTACGCGCCGGAGCGGGCGGCCTTCCAGGACTTCGCGCCGTTCTGGGAGTTCGTCTCCGGGCCGCTGGCGGCGGGCGGCTTCCCGGCCAACAAGCTGGACGCCACCTTCGGCCCGGAACGGGTCTTCGTCCGGGCGCCGGAGCGGGCGAACGTCTCGCCGATGGAGAGCCCGCAGTACTTCGGCGAGGTCGACATCGACGGTGGCAGCGGTGAACTGACGGTCAGGCTCCGTGCGGAGGGCGGGACGGTGCTGTTCAGCAAGGTGCTGCAGCCGGGCCGCGTGGGGCAGTGACGCCCGGGTGACGGCCGAGGAGGTGCGGCGGGCGGGCGGGGACGACGGCGTCGAGGCCGATTGTCAGTGGTGGGTCCTAACGTCTTTCGCATGACGCGATCCGTACAGGCGCTCGCCTACGCACGCCCCTCCGCCCTGGGTTCCTCGGGAGCCGGCCGGCGGCTCGGTCTCGAGACCTCCGGAGGGCTGACGCCCGCCGGTGCCGAGGCCCATCCCCGCTTCTTCTCCGGTTTCCTGACGTTTCCTCAGGTCGCGGCGCGCGGTCTGCTCGCGGTCGCGGACGTGGCGGCGGCCCGCTATCACCAGCGGATACGGCCGGGCTCGCTCGACCCGGTCGTGACGGGGAACGGCGACCGGCTGCGGTTCGAGTCGTTCTCCGGGTGCGGCGGGGTGTACGCCCGGCTGGACGTGCTGAGCGAGGGTCTCGACGGCGCCGAGACCGGTCACGGCACCACCAACGTCGACGTCAACAACCCGCTGCGCGAGGCGCTGTCCCGGATGACGGGGGACGATCCGCTCCATCTCCGTGTGGGTCCCGAGGAGCTGGCGGTGACCACGCTCGAGGGCGCGGTCGTGGAGAAGAAGGTGCCGCTGCCGGACCGCTGGCTGCGGGGTTTCGCCGAGGCGCAGGTCGCCTCCGCCGGGTTCGACCTGCGGGCCGAGCTCACCGGCGCGGAGGCCGTCCGGTTCCTCCGCTCGCTGCCCCGTTCGCAGGGGCGGGGCCGGGGCCCCTTGTGGGTCGTCCAGTCCGGCAGGACGCTGCGGCCGACGACCCGGCCGGTCGCGGGCGCGGTCTGTCTGCCCGGGCCCGACCGGCTGGTGGCCCTGGAGCGGGTGCTGCGGCACGCGACGGCGCTGCGGGTGTACGGGCCGGTGCCGGACGGGGCCGCGACGGCGAGCGCCTGGGAGCTCACGCTCCCGGGGATGCGGCTGACGCTCACCCTCTCGCCGGACGCCGCGCGGGGCTTCTCCGGCGAGGGCGGCGTCCTGGAGGCGCTCGCCACACCGGAGGCGGAGCGGGACGCGGAGCTGGTGTCGGTCCTGCTGGCCTGGGAGCCGCGCATCGATCCGGCCGAGCTGGCCGCGGAGTCGGGACTCACGGTGGACCGGGTGCGCGCCGCCCTGACCCGCCTCGGCACGGCGGGGCGCGTGGGGTACGACGTGGCGGACGCGGCCTACTTCCACCGGGAGCTGCCGTACGACGCCGACCGCGCCGAGCGGCACAATCCCCGGCTGGTGACCGCCCGCGCCCTGGTCGCCGAGGACGCGGTGGTGCTCGACGGCGCGCTCGCGACGGTCACCTCGGGCGAGCGGCGGTATCAGGTGCGCGAGTCGGGTGGCGCGCTGAGCTGCACCTGCCAGTGGTGGGCGGACTACCGGGGCCGGCGCGGGCCGTGCAAACACGCGCTGGCGGTGCGGATGGTCAGGCGGGGCGGCGGCGTCGCCGGAGGCGTGCGATGACGGGGATCACGGGAGTGGGCGTGGAGATCACGCGGCTGTTGGACGCGGTCCGCGAGGGGCGGGCCGAGGACGTTCCCGGACTGCTGAATCCCCTGGACGCGGCCGCGCGCAAGGCCGCGCTGGTGGAGCTGAAGGCCCTGCGGACCGAGGTGCGCGGCTGGGGATGGGACCGCTGGTCCGAGGCGGGCCGGATCCAGCGGACGTTGCGGGTCGCGGGCGCCGGGTGTCACACGGGAGCGGCGGCGGCCGCCGCCTGGATCGGGGGCCGCGACCTGATGGACTGGGGGTCGCGCGACGGTTCCCTGGTCATCGGGGTGCTCGGCGACCGGGATCCGGCCTGGCTCGCCGATGTGGCGCAGCGGCTGGCCGAGCGGCCCGCCGTGGTGGAGAGCGATTACGGCCTCGTCCACGATCTCGTCGTGCTCTCCGGCTGTCCGGTGCCCAGGACGGACTCCTATGTCGTCGGCTGGACGCGGCAGGTGGTCGGCTCGGGCCTCCTCGACCGGCTGCGCACGGACCCGCGGACACCGGTGCTGGTCCCCCGCTTCTTCGAGATCGCCGAGACTCCGGATCCGCTCACCTGGTGGACCGAGCCGAAGAGTTCCGGCCACTGGCCCACGGCGCTCGCCACACTCACCCGTGAGGGGCTGCTGGATCGGGACGCCATGATCGAGGGCTGCGTCGCGCGGCTCCTGCGCGGTGGCCGGCTCCGCGATCTCCGCTTTCCGCTCGCCCTGCTCCAGACCCTCGGGCCGACGAGGAAGGAGCGGATCGGCCGGATCGCCGATTGGACCGGGATGGCGGCCGACGCGCCGTCACCGGTCGCGGGCTATGCACAGGAGATCCTCGCGGAGCTCGCGACGGAGGGCGTGCTGTCCGTCGAGGGTCTGGCCGAGATGTCGGGCCCGGTGCTCTTCCGTACCGAGAAGAAGCTGGTGCGGGCGCAGTTGACGCTCCTCGGCAAGGTCCTGAAGCGGGACCCGGGCGCGGCGGCCGCCCTCCTGCCGGTCGTGGCGGACGCGTTCGGGCACGCGGACAACACCGTCCAGGAGCGGGCGCTGAAGCTGGTGGGCCGCCACCTCCACTCGGTCGACGAGCGGGTGCGGCTGGAACTGGCGGGGGCGGCCGAGCTGTTGGGCCCCGGGCACCGGCAGGTGGCCGAGGAGCTGTTCGGTGGCTTTCTGGTCGGCGGCGTCGACGACACTCCGTACGAGGAGATCCTGCCGCCCGTCCCCGCACTGCGCCCGGTGGCGCCCCCGGCGGAGACGGTGGCCGAGCTGGTCGAGGATCTGGTGGCCCTGTCCAAGGGGCGCACGAGCGCGCCGGAGGAGTTCGAACGGGCGTTGGACGGCCTGGTCCGGCACGCACACCGGGACCGGGCGGCTCTGGTGGAGGCGGTGGCGACGGCCTTCGCCGACGCCCACTGGATGGGCAGGCACGACAAAGGCCTCCGGACGAACCACTTCGCGCACACCACGCACGGCATCGAGGTGGTGCTCGCCGCCCTGCTGGGCAGGGTGCGGCAGTCGTTCATCCGCGACGGCCTGGTGCGCCGGCATGGCTCCACGTCCTGTGTGCACCACACGCTCGCCGGGGTCGTCGACGCCCGGCTGTGGGAGACGGCCCATCGGATCGGCAGCTCCCGGCTGCCGTTCCTGCTCGCCGCGCCCACCTGGCACACCGGCGCGATCGACCCGGTGGTCCTGGTCGAGCGGCTGCGTGGCTACCGGGACTCGGGTGTCGAACCGGCGCCCGTTGACCTCGCGCAGGCGCTGCTTCGCGTCCGGAAGGGCGACCCTTCGGCTCCGCGGGCGGCCGCCGAGGCGGCGGCCCTCGGCACCCGCGCCGGTGCGCGGCTGAAGGACTGGCTGGCGACGGACGAGTCGCTGGCCCCCGGCGTCCGCTTCCTCACCCGGAGGTCCGGCGCGACGAGCGGGAGGTGGTGGATGGCCGACCGCATCGTGCTCGAGATCCGCGAGCGGCGGGCCCTGCGGCAGGACTTTCCGCCCGCCTTCCAGTGGCTGGGTGCTCCGCTCACCGAGACCTCGGAGCGATGTCACTACTGGACCGGGGAACGTCAGAACTGGACGAGCGTCCTTCCCGACGACCGAGAGACCCTGGCGGCCTGGCTGCTGCCGTCGCTGGCGGGCGGTGCCCAGTGGGACCAGCGCGGGGCGAACTGGGGGCTGACCGCGCTCGCCGAGTGCGAGGGCCCGGTGGGTCCGGCCGTTCATCTCGCGCTCGCCATCGCCCTGGGGGCGCGGCACGCGGAGGACCGGCTGACCGCCGTGGACACGTTCCTCGTGCTCGCCGCGCGGGGTGATCTGGACCAGCCGCGCCTGGGCGCCACCCTGGCCGGGCTCGTCGCCGAGGGGACGCTCAAGCCCAACCGGCTCGCGGACGCGTGCCGTACGGCCGCCGCCACGGGCGCGTACGCCACGACGTGGAGTGTCCTCGCGGGCGCGCTGCCGACGCTGCTCGCGGCGGAGAAGCCGGTGCGCGGTCTCGGCGAGCTCCTGGACGTGGCCGCCGAGTGTGCGGAACGCTGCGGCGCGAAGGCGGAGATACCGGGGCTCGACACCGTGGCGGCGCGGCGCGGTTCCTCGCAGCTCGTCGTCCAGGCGAAGCGTCTGCGGAAGGCGCTCCAGTGACTCGGTGACTCGGTGACTCGGTGACTCGGTGACAGGACCTCACCACGGGCCGATCAGTTCCGCCCACAAGTGGTTGAAAACAGTCACTAAACCCCCAGATCAGCGCTTAACCCGTCAGTCACAAAGCGTTCGTGATCACGCAACACCGCTGGGTCACAGTGAGGTCATGACTGATGTGACTTCCGCGAAGAGCGCCCGCCGTCCGCACCACTGGCGGCGGGACCTCATCGAACTGGCCGCCCTCTTCACGGCCGTGGTGGTGGCGGACACCGTCGCCAAGACCGTCGTCCGCGGCGCCGAGGGTCCGTACATGCTGGTGTTCTCGGCGATCGCGCTGATCGCCACCGCCACGTTCCACACATGGTGGGCACGGCGTCACAGCCATGCGCCGCCCGCCACCGATCCCGGCGGCGGGTCCGCGCCGCCGTCACGGGCCGACGGTGGAACTCCGGAACGCGACGAGGCCGCCGAGCCCGTCGCGACCGTGCTGTGGCGGATGCGGACCACGGTCCGCGACACCCCCGGCAGCCTCGCCGCGCTGTGCACGGCGCTGGCCCGGCACGGAGTGGACATCCTGACCCTGCAGACCCACCCGCTCGCCGAGGGCACGGTCGACGAGTTCCTGCTGCGCGCACCGGCCACGCTCCAGGCCGGCCACCTCACGCGCGAGATCGCCGCGGCGGGTGGCAGCGGCACCTGGATCGAACGAGCCGACGCCCACGACCTGGTGGACACCCCCACCCGGCTGCTCGGCCTCGCGACCCGTACCGCCCTGGACGCGGCCGAACTGCCCCTGGCGCTCCGACAGCTCCTCGGCCGCTGCACCATCCACTCACTGCCGGCCGTCTCCCTGACCGGCCGCCCCACCGGTGAGAGCGCCCCTGTCGAGGGCGTCCTCGAAGAGACGGTGATGCGGCTGCGCGACCCGGGCGGCGGGGCGATCACCATCGAGCGGCCGTATCTGCCGTTCACCCCGACCGAGTTCGCCCGCGCCCGCGCGCTCGTGGAGCTCGACGCCCGGCTCGGCCCGCGCGTGCCGCGCAGCCAGGACGTGCTCACCCTGCCCGAGGGCAACGAGATCACCGTCCGCCGCGCCGACCAGCGCGACCTGGTCGCGGCGCGCGCGATGCACGACCGCTGCTCCGAGCGCACCCTGAGCCTGCGCTACCACGGTCCGGTGAGCGACGCCGACCGCTATCTCACCCATCTCCTCAGCCCCCGCTTCGGCCGTACGCTCGCCGTGCAGACGGCCTCGGGCCGTCTCGTCGCCCTCGGCCATCTGCTCTGGGACGGCGACGAGACGGAGGTCGCCCTGATGGTCGAGGACGACTGGCAGCGTCGCGGTATCGGCTCCGAACTGCTCGGCCGACTGGTCGCGATGGCCGTCGAGGCGGGCTGCGAGAGCGTCTACGCCGTCACGCAGTCCTCCAACACCGGGATGGTCGCCGCCATGCGGGCGCTGAACCTGCCCCTCGACTATCAGATCGAGGAGGGGACGCTCGTCATCACCGCCCGGCTGGCCGCGACTCCGGAACGGAGCCGCCCGCCGCACGAGGAGCTCCAGGGCGGGACGTATCGGCAGGCGGAGCGCTGAGGGCCTGGGTCAGGTCCCGCCACAGGTCCTCGACGTCCTCCAGACCGACCGACATCCGCAGCAGCCGGTCGCTGACGCCCGCCGAGCGCCGGTCTCCCTCGGCCACGATCCGGTGGCTGATGGAGGCCGGGTGCTGGATCAGGGTGTCGACGCTGCCGAGACTGACGGCCGGCGTGATCAGCCGTACCCCGGCGATCACGTCGTGCGGGTCTCCGTACACCTCGAAGGAGACCATCGCGCCGCCCACCTTCGGATAGTGGACACGGGCGACGCGCGGGTCGGCGGCGAGCCGCCGGACCAGCTCCGCGGCCGTCGCCGATGCCGCCCGCACCCGTACCGGAAGGGTGGAGAGCCCGCGCAGCAGCAGATAGCCGGCCAGCGGGTGGAGCACACCGCCGGTCGCGAATCGCACCTGGCGCAGCGCGCGGGCGAACTCCTCGTCGCAGGCCACGACGCCGCCCATGACGTCGCCGTGTCCGCCCAGGTACTTGGTCGCGCTGTGCAGCACGATCCGCGCCCCGTGCTCGGCCGGCCGCTGGAGCACCGGGGTGGCGAAGGTGTTGTCCACCAGCAGCGGCACCGAGCCGCAGGCGTGGGCGACGGCCCGGATGTCCACCTCGGCCAGCGTCGGATTGGCCGGCGTCTCCACCATCACCAGACCGGTGTCCGGACGGATCGCCTCCGCGATGCCCGCCGGGTCGGTCCAGGTCACCTCCGTGCCGAGCAGGCCCGCGTTCAGCAGATGGTCGCTGCAGCCGTACAACGGCCGGACGGCGACCACATGGCGCAGACCGAGGCTCGCCCGGACCAGCAGGACGGCGGTGAGGGCCGCCATGCCACTGGCGAAGGCCACCGCGGAGTCGGTCCCCTCCAGGCGGGCGAGGGCCTCCTCGAAGCGCGCGGTGGTGGGGTTGTCGAGGCGCGCGTAGACGGGCGGGCCGTCCAGCCGGGCCCCGGTGGTCGCGAAGTCGTCGATCCGCGCGGCCTCGGCCCGGGTGTCGTACGACGGGTAGGTGGTCGACAGATCGAGCGGCGGGGCATGCAGGCCGAGCCCGGCGAGGTCCTCGCGGCCGGCGTGCACGGCTTCGGTGGCCAGAGCCCTGGGGGTGGTCGAGGCGTCGTAGTCCATGGGCGGAACTGTGAACGGATACCGGAGGGTAGGGGAGAAACACCGTGTTACGTTCGCCGCATGGCCGATTCTGTCGTACTGGACGCGGTCGATCTGCACATTCTTCGCCTCCTGCAGAACGACGCACGGACCACCTACCGCGAGCTCGCCGCCGAGGTCGGGGTGGCACCCTCCACCTGCCTGGACCGGGTCGCCAGGCTGCGCCGCACCGGAGTGATCCTGGGGCACCAGCTCCGATTGGATCCGGCCAAACTCGGCCGCGGCCTCGAAGCGCTTCTCCTCGTCCAGGTACGTCCGCACCGGCGGGAACTGATCGGTCCGTTCGTCGACCGGATTCGCGCGCTACCGGAGTCCCGGGCGCTGTTCCATCTCACCGGACCCGACGACTATCTGGTGCACGTGGCCGTCGCCGACCCCGCCGACCTGCAACGACTCGTCCTGGACGAGTTCACGTCGCGCCGCGAGGTGGCCCGTGTCGAGACCCGGCTGATCTTCCAGCAGTGGGAGTGCGGACCGCTCCTGCCGCCGTCCCCGAGCGCTCATTTGTCAGCCGACTGAGATCGATTGAGGATGACGCGAGGCCCGTGGAGAGACGAGGATGAGCCTCATGCCAGAGACTTCCAGCACCGCGCTGCCCCGCCAGGTCGCCGACACCTACGTCGACGCACTCATCGCACTCGACCCGATCACCGGTACATACCTGGGAGTCAAAGAGAGTGCCGGCCTCCTGCCCGACTTCTCGCCCGCGGGACAGGAGGCGGTGGCCCGACTCGCCCGCCGCACCCTGGAACTGCTCGACGAGGCCGAGCGGCGGCCGGGCGCGGACACCGATGCCGAGCGCCGCTGCGGACGGCTGCTGCGGGAGCGTCTGACGGCCGAACTCGCCGTCCACGACGCCGACGAGGGTCTGTGCACGGTCAGCAACATGCGCTCGCCCGCGCACAGTGTGCGCATGGTCTTCACCGTGATGCCGACGGAGACCGCGGAGGACTGGAAGGCCGTCGCCCAGCGACTGCGCGCGGTGCCGGCGGCGCTGGAGGGCTACCGCGCCTCGCTCCAACTGGGCCTGGAGCGCAAGCTCCTGGGCGGCCCGCGGCCGACCGCCACCTTCGTCGACCAGTTG
The DNA here is from genome assembly GCF_040611675.1 of Streptomyces sp. NPDC006551. Lineage (NCBI taxonomy): Bacteria > Bacillati > Actinomycetota > Actinomycetes > Kitasatosporales > Streptomycetaceae > Streptomyces > Streptomyces sp. NPDC006551. The sequence goes on along the minus strand of NZ_JBEXOT010000002.1, from coordinate 89,802 downwards.
ACCGAGTGGTCGGGGGCGGACTCCGCGAGCCCCGGCTGGTTCGAGGAGTTCGCCGCCTCCAGGCCCGATTCCCTCGATCCGGAGCTGCGTACCGAACTCGCCGCCGCCGGCCGGATCGCCAACGAGGCCGTCGTGTCCCTGCGGGACTGGATGCGCGACGTCTACGCCCCCGCGGTCGCCGGCGCTCCCGACACGGTGGGCCGCGAGCGCTACCAGCGCTGGTCGCGGTATTTCAACGGCACCGACCTGGACCTGGATCAGGCGTACGCGTACGGCTGGTCCGAATACCACCGTCTCCTGGCCGAGATGAGGTCCGAGGCGGAGCGCATCCTTCCCGGCTCCGGCCCGTGGGAGGCGCTCGCGCACCTGGATGTCCACGGCACCCACATCGAGGGCGTCGAGGAGGTCCGCGTCTGGCTGCAGAACCTGATGGACGAGGCGATCGAGGCGCTCGACGGCACCCATTTCGAACTCGCGGAGAGAGTACGGAAGGTGGAGTCCCGGATCGCCCCGCCGGGCAGCGCCGCCGCCCCGTACTACACCGGCCCCTCGGAGGACTTCTCGCGCCCCGGCCGCACCTGGCTGCCGGTCGACGGCGAGACCCGCTTCCCCGTCTACGACCTGGTGTCGACCTGGTACCACGAGGGCGTCCCCGGCCATCATCTGCAGATCGCCCAGTGGGTGCACGTCGCCGACCAGCTCTCCCGCTACCAGGCGACGATCGGCGGGGTCAGCGCCAACGCGGAGGGCTGGGCGCTCTACGCGGAGCGGCTCATGGACGAGCTGGGCTTCCTGCCGGACGCCGAGCGTCGGCTGGGCTACCTGGACGCCCAGATGATGCGGGCCTGCCGGGTGATCGTCGACATCGGCATGCACCTGCGGCTGGAGATCCCGGCGGACTCGCCGTTCCACCCGGGCGAGCGGTGGACGCCGGAGCTCGCGCAGGAGTTCTTCCAGCAGCACAGCAGCCGCCCGCCGTCGTTCGTCGAGAGCGAGATGACGCGCTATCTGTCGATGCCGGGCCAGGCGATCGGCTACAAGCTGGGCGAGCGGGCGTGGCTGCTGGGCCGGGCCAACGCGATGGCCGCACACGGCGACGCGTTCGACGCGAAGGCGTGGCACATGGCGGCGCTGTCGCAGGGGCCGCTGGGTCTGGACGACCTGGTGGACGAGATCTCGCGTCTCTGACGCTGGAGACGGACAGGAGCGGCGGCGCCGGGCGGCGGGCCGCCCCCGAACAGGGATTCCACCGCCCCGGCGTGTCCGGACCGCGAGAACTCCCCGGTCATCGCTTGATCGGCCGGGGATCGCCCTGCTATCTCTCCCGCATGAGCGGATACGCACCGGACGCCACCGACTGGCGGATCATCGAAGCCCTGCAGAGCCAGGGCCGCGCCAGCTTCGCCGAGCTGGCGCGGACCGTCTCCATGTCCGCGTCCGCCGTGACGGAGCGGGTGCGCCGACTGGAGGAGACCGGGGTGATCGCCGGGTACACGGCCGTGGTCGATCAGGAGCGGCTCGGGCTGCCGATACTGGCCTTCGTCAGGTTGCGCTATCCGCACGGCAACTACAAGCCGTTCCACGACCTGATCGACGCGATGCCGGAGATCCTGGAGGCGCACCACGTGACCGGCGACGACTGTTTCGTCATGAAGGTGGCCGCGCGGTCCATGCGGCACCTGGAGGAGATCTCCGGGAAGGTCATGACGCTGGGCTCGGTGACGACCAGCGTCGTCTACTCCTCGCCACTCCCCCGGCGCGCGATCAGCCGCTGACACCGGGACGTCCCGGGCGCCACCGCTCACGGTCATCGAATGACCGCCCCCGCTCCCCGCGCTACCCGTGCGTGCGGAGCCGCACGGCCGAGCCGTGCCGCTCCTTGACCACCTCCAGCTGGACCGGAATCCGGCGGCGCAGGTCGGCGACGTGGCTCACGATGCCGACGCTGCGGTCCCGTTCCCGCAGGGAGTCCAGGACGTCGAGGACCTCGTCGAGGGTCTGGTCGTCGAGGCTGCCGAAGCCCTCGTCGATGAAGAGGGTGTCGAGCCGGACGCCGCCCGCCTCGTCGGTGACGACGTCGGCGAGACCGAGCGCGAGCGCCAGGGAGGCGAAGAAGGTCTCTCCTCCGGAGAGGGTCGCGGTGTCGCGTTCGTTGCCGGTCCAGGCGTCGACCACATGGAGACCGAGCCCGGCGCGCTTGCCGCCGGAGCGCGCGTCGGAATGGACGAGGGTGTAGCGGCCGGAGGACATCCGCTGGAGACGGGCCGTGGCGGCGGCCGCGACCTGTTCGAGGCGTGCGGCCAGGACGTACGACTCCAGGCGCATCTTGCGCTCGTTCTCGGCGGAGGTGCCGGCGGTGAGCCCGGCGAGCCGGGCGACCCGTTCGTACTCCTCGCGGAGCGGACCGAGCCGGCGGACCTCGGCGTCGGCCTCGCGGGAGAGCCGGGCGAGTTCGGCGCACCGGTCCCGTACGGCGTCGAGGGCCGACGCCGCGTCGCGCAGGGCCCGTTCGGCGGCGGCGTGCGCCGACTCGGCTGCGGCCACGTCGGCGGGCGGCCGGTGGGCGGCGGCCTCGGTCTCGGGCTCCGCGAGCCGGTCGGCGACGGCGGCGGCCTCCGCGTGCCACGTGTCCAGGCGGTGCTGGAGGGCCCGGTGCTCGCCGTCGTCGAGGAGCGCGGCGGCGGCCGCGGCAGGGGTGTCGAAGCCGGCGCGGAAGGCGGCGTCGGCGAGACGGTCGTCGGCCTCCTTCAGGCGCTGGGCGGTGAGTTCGACGGTGCGTACGGTCTCGGCGGCGTCGAGCAGGATGGCGATCCGGCGCTCCAGGCGTGAGGCGTGCTCGGCGACGGAGCCGGACTCGCCCCTGCCCCGGGCCACCTCGGCCTCCAGGGCGGTCTGCTCCCGGTCGAGCGCCTCCCGCTGCGAGGTCCGCGCGGCGACCCGCCGCTCGGCCTCCCGCTGCGCGGCGGCCCTGTCCTCGTACTCCCGCTCGGCCCGCGCGAGACCCTCCCGCGCGGCGTGGGTCTGCCCGGCGAGCGCGTGCGCCTCGGCGTGCTGCCGGGCCAGCTCCTCGACCTCGCGGGCGAGCTCGTCGACGGTGGGCTCACGTACGCCGGAGTCGGGGCCGTCGGCGGGCATGGCGGATTCGGTACGGCCGGCACGCACGCCGGACTCGGCACCCTCGCCGTCCGCGCCGAACCCGGCACGTACGTCCGAGTCCGCACCGACGGTTCGTGCGCGGGAGTCGGCACGCGACGGGGCGCCCGTGCCCTGTCCCGGGACCGTACAGCGCTTCGGGTGGCGGTCGGCCGCAGCGTCGGCGGGGAGCTCCTCGCCCCTGGCACTGGGCAGAGCCCGGGCCGGAACGCCCTCCTCCGCGCTGGTGTCGGCGTCGGCCGCGTCCCCGGAATCGGGCGCCGTGGCCCGCCCGCCCGGCCATGCCCGCCCGGCCGGGCCGGACACCGGCCCGCCGGAGACGCCCGCCACGGCCGCGACCCTGGCGTCGGCGCCGACTCCCTCCGTCCGGGCGGCAACCGTCGTCGCCGGGCTCGTCAGGACCTCGGCGCGGGCGGAGGCCCAGGCTTCTCGGGTGACCGCGAGGTCGCGTTCCGCGGCGGTGCGGGTCTCCTCCGCGTGGGTGAAGGCGGCGTAGGCCGCGTCCTCCGTCGTACGGTCGACGTGGTCGGCGCCGGTGCGGGCGGGGGCCGGGTGGTCGGCCGAGCCGCAGACCTGGCAGGGGTCGCCGGGGGTGAGGGCGGCGGCCAGTTCGGCGGCGATGCCCCGCAGGCGGCGGGACTTGACGTCCAGCCAGGTCTCGTGGGCTTCGTTGCGGCGCTCGCGGGCGGACGTCAGCCGGGCCTCCGCATCGGCCGCCCGCAGCGCCAGGTCGTCCCGGCGGCGGGCCGCCGCCAGACGGCGGCGGGCGGGCTCCAGGCGGCCGGCGAGGTGCTCGGCCCGGGCGGCCGCCTCCTGCGCGGACTCGATGCGGGCCGTGAGCTCCGCGCGGCGGGCCCCCCATCCGGCCAGCCAGCCGGCCGAGTCCTGCAAGATCTCCTCGTCCGCGCGGGCCTGCCGTTCCAGTACCTCGCGTTCCCTCGCGATCTCGGCGCCGCGCCGCTCGGCGCGCCGCGCGGATTCGAGGCCGCCGAGCTCCTCGCGCAACCGCCGCTCCAGCGCGGAGAGCTGTTCCGCGCCGGCGTCGGCCAGGTCGTCCGGCAGCAGTCCGCGCGACCGCTCGCGTGCCGCGCTCGCCGAGCCGTGCTCGCGCTCGGCGTCGGCACGCAGGTTCAGCGCCGGCGCCACCAGGCCGGCCTTGCGCGCGCGATCGAGCGTGGTCTCCCAGCGGTCCCGCTCGGGCCTGCTCGCCTCCAGTTCCTCGTGCCGGCGCCGGGCCTCGGCGTACCGCGCCTGACGGGTCGCCAGTTCCCGCTCGGCGTCGAGCGCTCGGCGGGCGGCGGCCTGCCGCTCCTCCGCGGCGGAGACCGCCACGCGCGCGATGTCGAGGTGTTCGCGCGCCTCCGAGCGCGCCTCGGCCGCCCGCGTCTGGACGGCTTCGGCGAGCCCCGGCTCGCCGGGCCGCTCGTCGACGACGGTGCCGCCCGCCTCCTGCGCCATCCGGTGGGCGAGCGCGAGGAGCCGCTCGTCACCCTCCCGTACCTGTTGTTCGGCCGCGCGCCGCAGATCCGCGAGCCGCTCCTCGACGGCGGCGAACCGCCGGGTGTCGAAGAGCCTCCCGAGGAGCTTGCCCCGGGACTCCGCGTCGGCGCGCAGGAAGCGCGCGAAGTCGCCCTGCGGCAGCAGCACGACCTGGCAGAACTGCTCCCGGCTCATACCGACGAGCTGGACGATCTCCTCGCCGATCTCCTGGTGGGAGCGGCTGAGCCCGGCCCATTCACCCGTCTCGGGGTCGTACTCGCGCAGCCGGCTCTGAGCCTTCTCGGTCGTGAACCCGCCGCCCCGCTTCTTGGGGCGCGCCTGGGCCGGGCGGCGGGTGATCTCGAGTCGTCGGTCGCCCACGGTCAGATCGAGGGTGACCTCGGTGAACGTCCCGGCCGGCGCGTGGTCGCTGCGCAGCGAGGCGCCGGGGGTCTGCCGGGCGCCGGGGACGGAGCCGTACAGGGCGTAGCAGACGGCGTCGAGTACGGATGTCTTGCCGGCGCCGGTCGGCCCGTGGAGGAGGAAGAGCCCGGCGGACGACAGGGCGTCGAAGTCGATCTCCTGGGTGGTGCCGAAGGGCCCGAAGGCGGTGATCGCGAGGCGGTGGAGTCTCACCGGCCCACCTCGCGGCGCTCCGCGTCGACGCGTACGTCGTCGAGGGCGCCGTACAGGACCGCTCGCTCCGATCCGTCCGGTCCGGCGCCGCCGCGCACATGGGCCACGAAGTCCTCCGCGATCTGCTGGTCGGTGCGGTCCCGGAGCCGCTGGGCGTACGAGGCGAGCGGATCGCCCTCGGTGCGTTCCGGCTCGAAGACGAGGTTGAGGGTGTGCGGGAAGCGCTCGGAGAGCCGGGCCATCGGCTCGGCCGGCCGTACGGAGTCGGTGAGCGTCGCCTCGATCCAGGAGTCCTCGTGGCGTACGAGAGCGGGGTCGGCCAGCAGGTCGTCGAGGCGGCCCCTGATGCGGGCGAGCGCTCTGGGCACGGGGCAGTCGATCCGTTCGGCGGCCGCGATCTCGCCTTGCGGTCCGAGGTCGATCAGCCACATCGTCTTGCGGTGCTCGGCCTCGGAGAAGGAGTACGCGAGCGGGGAGCCGGAGTAGCGCACGCGCGGGGTGACGGTCTGGCTGCCGTGCAGATGGCCGAGGGCGACGTAGTCGACGCCGTCGAAGACTCCGGCGGGCACGGCCGCGACCCCGCCGACGGTGATGTCGCGTTCGCTGTCGCTGGGCTCGCCTCCCGCGACGAAGGCGTGTGCGAGGACCACGGAACGTGTTCCGGCGGGCCGTTCGGCGAGGTCGGCCCGGACCCGTTCCATGGCGGCACCGAGAACCGCCTCGTGTCCCGCCTTCGGGGCGCCGAACCGCTCACGGACGAGGGCGGGTTCGAGGTACGGCAGGCCGTAGAGGGCGACGTCGCCATGGTCGTCGGCGAGGACGACGGGGGTGCCGATCCCCGCCGGGTCGGTACGGAGGTGGATTCCGGCGCGCTCGATGAGCCCGGCGCCGACGCCGAGGCGGCGGGCCGAGTCGTGGTTGCCGGAGATCATCACGGTCGGCACCCCGGCGTCGGCGAGCCGGTGCAGGGCGGTGTCGAAGAGCTCCACGGCGGGCAGCGGGGGGACGGCCCGGTCGTAGACGTCACCGGCCACGAGGACCGCGTCCACCTCGCGCTCGCGCACCGTCCTCACCAGGTGGTCGAGGAAGGCGGCCTGAGCATCGAGGAGGCCGACCCGGTGGAAGGAACGGCCCAGGTGCCAGTCCGACGTGTGCAGAAGTCTCAACGTGCCGCTCCGCGCCGCATGTCTCCGCCGCCCCGCATGTCTCCGGCCCCTGCCTGTCCGCCCCGCACGTGTTCCGTTCTTCCGCCCCGGCCGTCACGGCGGGCGCACGGGCCTCGCGGACAGCAGCGACCACGCTAGCGCGCCTGAGGACCTGATCCGGCACGGACGCCGGATCACGGCCGGTCGCACCCCTCGCTTCCGGCGCGTCCGACGCCCCGGGCCCATCGCCTCGTGTCCTTCATCTCGGGCCCTTCACCCCGCGCGCTGGGGCCCGGCGCGGCCGAGACGCCGTGACGCACCCCTCACGCGTCGCCGTACGCCTCGCCGCCGAGCTCCAGGGTCGCCGCGCCTGCCGTCACATCGGCGAGCCACGCCCGGAACGCCTCCACGTCGGCGTCCGGCAGACCGATCTCGATGGTGACCGCCTCGCCGTACCGCACCTCGCGCACCCCACGCCCGGTCGCCCGCAGATCGTTCTCCAGCTTGCCCGCCCGCTGGTGGTCCACGGTGACGGTGGCGAGACGGAAACGCTGGCGGGTGAGGGTGCCGAGGGCGTCCAGGGCCTCCCCGACCACACCGCCGTACGCCCTGATCAGCCCGCCCGCGCCGAGCTTGACGCCGCCGTAGTAACGGGTGACGACGGCCGCGACGTACCGCATCTCGCGTCGCATCAGCATCTGGAGCATGGGGGTGCCGGCGGTGCCGCCGGGCTCACCGTCGTCACTCGCCTTCTGGACGGACGCGTCGGCGCCGATGACGTACGCGAAGCAGTTGTGCGTGGCGGTCGGGTGCTCCTTGCGGACGCGGGCGACGAAGTCCTGCGCCTCCTGCTCGGTCGCGACGGGCGCCAGCGCGCAGATGAAGCGCGAGCGGTTGATCTCGGTCTCGTGCACGCCCTCTCGGGCGAGCGTGCGGTACTGCTCGTGCATCCCGCCACCCTATGCGTCCGCCGGACGGCTCCACCCCCGGGACCTCCGACGCATGTCCTGGGCGTGACGTCCCGGTGCGGCGTCCGGGAATCCTCCGGGGGCCGGGCTCGTTCAGCCGAGGGACCAGCGATCCATGGGAGGCAGCGCATGAGCGGCGAGACGGCGACCACCGAGCCGGACACCGTACGGAAGATCCTGACGGACACGGGCGACACCTGGGCCGTCGTGGGTCTGTCGTCGAACCAGGCGCGCGCGGCGTACGGCGTGGCGGCCGTGCTGCAGCGCTACGGCAAGCGGATCGTGCCCGTCCACCCGAAGGCGGAGACGGTGCACGGGGAGCGGGGCTATGCCACGCTCTCCGACATCCCGTTCCCGGTGGACGTGGTCGATGTCTTCGTCAACAGTGAGCACGCCGGGCAGGTCGCGGACGAGGCGGTGGCCGTGGGTGCGAAGGCGGTCTGGTTCCAGCTCGGCGTGATCGACGAGGCGGCGTACGCCCGGACCCGCGAGGCGGGCCTCGACATGGTCATGGACCGCTGCCCCGCGATCGAGATCCCGCTCCTCAGCTGACGGGGACGCCCAGGCCCTCCAGGACGACGGCGCCGGGCAGCTCGGCGAAGGCCTTGCCCGGCACGATGAGCTTGCCGCGGCGCCGGCCGCTGCCGATCAGGACCCACGGGGTGTCGACGACGGTGGCGTCGACGAGGACCGGCCAGTCGCCCGGGAGGCCGATCGGTGTGACGCCGCCGTACTCCATGCCGGTCGCGCCGATCGCCGTGTCCATCGGCGCGAACCGCACCTTGCGCGAGCCCAGATGCCTGCGGACGACCCCGTTGACGTCCACGCGGGTCGCCGAGCGCACCACACAGGCGGCGAGCGTCGTCGCCTCGCCGCGCTTCCCGGCGACGATCACGCAGTTCGCCGATTCGTCGAGCAGCCGGGAGCCGTGGTGCGCCACGAAGACGGCCGTGTCGGCGATCTCCGGGTCGGTGTCGACGTACAGCAGCTGGTCGGCCGGTACGGCTCCCTGCCAGGCGCGGACGGCGGCGGCGACCGGCTCGGTCAGCAGCTCCAGGCAGTCGGGGGCGGGGCGGGCGTTGTCGAAGTCTCCGATGGGGGCGCGCATGCCGGTCAGGCTAACAAGCCGGTCCCGGGCGGAGGTTGGGCGTCTCAGCGTACGGGCGGGATGGAGACGGCCATCGTCATCTCCACCCGCTCGTCGCCGTCGTTGCGGTAGGCATGCGGCACATTGCCCTCGAAGACGGCCGAGGTGCCGGCCGGAAGGGTGTGCTCCGCGCCCTCGACCACGAGGGTGAGCACGCCCTGGGTGACGTGCAGCAGCTCGGTCGTCCCCTCGGGGTGCGGGTCGGAGGCGCTGCCGTCACCGGGCATCAGCGTCCAGGACCAGAGCTCCAGCGGACCGCGGGCCTCGGTGCCGGCGAGGAGCGTGGTGTGGCTGCCGGTGGAGGTGGACCACATGCGCACCGCCTGGTCGGGCGGCACGAGGCGGACCTGGGGTCCCTGGTCGTAGTCGAGGAGGGTGGTGATCGAGACCCCGAGGGCGTCGGCGAGTTTCACCGTGGTGCCGACGCTGGGGTTGGTACGGGCCTGCTCGATCTGGATGATCATGCCGCGGCTGACCCCCGCGCGCGCGGCCAGCGCGTCCAGCGTGAACCCGCGTTCATGGCGCCACCGCTTCAGGTTCCGCGCGAGCGACTGCGTGAGCTGATCGAGGTCCGACACATTCCGTCCAATATTCTGGATGACAGAGTTCAACAGACTGAACTACGGTGTGGTGTACCACGCTGTACCCAGCTGTCCACCGCACTGTACTGCGAGACCACCCCCTGCGAGGATCCCATGACTGCCCTGTTCGCCCTGGCCACCGCCCTGCTCTGGGGGCTGGCCGACTTCGGCGGCGGACTGCTCACCCGGCGCATACCGGCTCTGACCGTCGTCGTCGCCTCCCAGGCGATCGCGGTCGTCGTCCTCGGCGCGATCGTGATCGCCACCGGCGGCTGGAGCGAGATCGGCCCGGACCTCTGGTACGCGGTCGCGGCCGGCGTCGTCGGCCCCGTGGCGATGCTCTGCTTCTACAAGGCACTCGCCCTCGGCCCCATGGGCGTGGTCTCCCCGCTCGGCTCGCTCGGTGTCGTGGTCCCCGTCTCGGTGGGCCTGCTGATCGGCGACCGCCCCGGGCTGCTCCAGTTCGCCGGGATCGGCGTGGCCGTCGTCGGCATCGTCCTCGCCGGCGGGCCCGAGCTGCGCGGTGCGCCCGTCCAGCGCCAGGCGGTGCTGCTCACCCTCGTCGCCGCCTTCGGCTTCGGCTCGGTGATGGCGTTGATCGCGGAGGCGTCGTCGACGCTCACCGGGCTCTTCCTGGCACTGTTCGTCCAGCGGGTCACCAACGTCCTGGTGGGCGGCGGCGCGCTCTACGTCTCCGTGAAGCGGGGCGGGCGGGCGCTGCCCGAGGGCGGCGGCGGGATGCGGGTCGTCTGGGCCGCGGCCCCGGCCCTCGCCTTCGTCGGCCTGGCGGACGTCGCCGCCAACGGCACGTACTCGATCGCGGCGCAGAACGGTCCCGTCACCGTCGCCGCCGTCCTCGCCAACCTCTACCCCGTCGTGACGGCACTCGCGGCACGCGGGGTCCTCAAGGAACGCCTGCGCGCCGTCCAGGCTGCGGGCGCGGGTCTCGCCCTGGTCGGCACGGTCCTGCTCGCCACGGGCTGACCGCCCGTCCACCCGGGGGCGGCCGCCCAAGGCGCGGGCGGCCATCGGCTCAGGCGTCCTTCAGGACGTCCTTCACGTCGCCTTCGATCTCGTCGGCGAGCACGAGTTCCGCGAGCGCGGCGAGCTGTTCGGGCGTCACACTGTCCGGTATCGGCACCGGCGCCGGGGTCCGCAGCGGCGGCTGCCAGCCCTTCTCCGGGTCCCAGCTGCGCACCACCCGCGCCGGGGCGCCGGCCACCACCGAGTGGTCCGGCACCTCTCCCCGTACGATCGCGCCCGCCGCGACCACCACATTGCGGCCCAGCCGCGCCCCCGGCAGGATCACCGCGCCGGTGCCCAGCCAGCAGCCGGGCCCGATCGCCACCGGTTCCGAGCGCGGCCACTGCCGGCCGACGGGCTCGTGCGGATCGTCGTAACTGTGGTTCGTCGAGGTGATGTAGACGTACGGCCCGCAGTACGTGTCGGAGCCGATGGTCACCGTCGTGTCCGCGATGACGTGGCTGCCGCGCCCCAGGACCACCCCGTCGCCGAGCGTCAGGACCGTCTCCGGGCCGAGGTCGAGGCCGGGCATCATTCCGGCGGTGAGCGTGACCTGTTCGGCGATGATGCAGTGCTCGCCGATCTCGATCCAGGGCTCACCGAAGACGGTGCCCTGCGGGAAGGCGAGCCGGGTGCCCGCGCCGAGACGGCGGAAACGCAGCCGCCCGGGGGACCCGGCGGTCACCGCACCGGCCTCCTGCACCCAGCGCCAGCCGGCCTGCACGGCGCGGGCGACGACGCGGCGCCGCAAGCCGGCGAGAGACGAGAACGTGTTTCTGTTCCTGGGCACCCGCCCACGGTAGTCGCCGCCGTCACACCTGATCCGCGCGGTGCGCTGTGATGTCCGTTACGAGTGTCCGTCACGGGTGTCGATCTCGGCGGCGATCGTGACTCGGGCGGTCGACGGCGGGCGGGCGCAGGGCATCTCGTAGGGTTCCCCCAGGCGCGGCCCAAGAGCGAGCGAGCAGGAGCGGACGATGACCGAGCAGGCGTTGATCAAGGCCGTGGGCGGCAAGGAGCCGCGGGTCGATCCCACGGCCTTCACGGCCCCCACCTCCGTGGTGCTCGGCGACGTCACGCTCGGCGCCCGCGCCAGTGTCTGGTACCACGCCGTGCTACGGGCCGACTGCGGCCCGATCGCGATCGGCGAGGACTCGAACATCCAGGACAACTGCACCGTGCACGTCGACCCGGGTTTCCCGGTGACGATCGGCGACCGGGTCACGGTCGGCCACAACGCGACGATCCACGGCTGTACGGTCGAGGACGACGTCCTGGTCGGAATGGGCGCCACGGTCCTCAACGGCGCTCGCATCGGCGCCGGTTCGCTCGTCGCCGCGCAGGCGCTCGTGCCCCAGGGGATGGAGATCCCGCCGGGTTCGCTCGTCGCCGGGGTCCCGGCGAAGGTACGGCGCGAGCTGACCGAGGAGGAGCGGGCGGGCATCCGCCTCAACGCGGAGATGTACCTGCACCTGGCGAAGGCGCACGCGGAGGTCTTCGACGACGGACCCGAGGACCGGATCGGCTGAAGCGGCTGAAGCGACGCGACCACCGGCGCGACCGCGACGACCGAGGGCGCGGTGCCTCACCGGCACCGCGCCCTTCGCCGTACCACCGTCGCTCAGTCGGCGACCGGCACGGGCTCCTTCGCCACCGGCACGGCGGACGCCGGAGCCTGCGTCTCCGCCCGGGCCGCCGCCTTCTTCGCTCGGTTCTTCAGGACGAGCATCGAGGTGAGTCCGATCGCCACCGCGAGCACCAGTCCCAGCCACGAGAAACGCTTCAGCCACGCCTCGGCGACCACACCGACCGAGTAGACGACGGCCGTGGTCCCGCCGGCCCAGAGGATGCCGCCGAAGACGTTGGCGAGGAGGAACTTCCAGTACGGCATGCGCAGCACGCCCGCGAGCGGTCCGGCGAAGATCCGCAGCAGGGCGACGAAGCGGCCGAAGAAGACCGCCCACACGCCCCACTTCTCGAAGGACCGCTCGGCCAGTGCGATGTTGGCCTCGCTGAAGTGCTTGGGGAACTTCTTGCCCAGCCAGGCGAGCAGCGGTCGCCCGCCCTTGCGGCCGATCGCGTAACCGATGGAGTCGCCGATGATCGCGCCGGCCGTGGCGCAGGCGCCGAGGACGTACGGATTGATGTCGCCGTGCTGCGAGGCCAGCAGGGCCGAGCTGACGAGGACGATCTCGCCGGGCAGGGGGATGCCCAGGCTCTCCAGCCCGATCACCACTCCCACCAGCGCGTAGATGGCGACCGCGGGGATCGTCTCCAGCCACTCCTGGACGTGCAACGCGAGTTCCTCCCGTATCGACCGTCGACGCCGGGCCCGTCTTGTCGGCCCGGGGTCGCGGCGTGCGCGGCGTCGCGCACGCCGGGGCAGCCTACCTGCTCAGGGGGTACGGACCTCGACATCGACGGTGGGCCCCTCGTCCCGGTGGGAGGCGGCCGGACGGGCAGCCGGACGGACCGTCGGGCGCCGCTTCCCGGCCGCTCCGCGCACCGGGTGCCGGCGGTGTCCGCGGAGCGGACCGGACGCGTCCGCCCCCGCGTCTCTTCGAGTGCGGGGGCGGACGTGACGACCGTACGGAGGCCGGGAGGCGGTGGGCCTCGAGGCCGAGCGGTCAGGAGTTCGGGCGCAGGGTCCAGACGACGGTCATCTCGCCCGTCACGGCCCCGTCCTCACGGGTGATCGCGATGTGGACGGGGAACTCGGGGCGTTCACCGGCGTCGAGTTCGGCGACGACCTCGGCGGCGGGGCGGCCCAGCGTGGCCGTGGCGGTGACGACACCCATGGCGAGCTTCTTGTAGCCGATCTCCGCCTTGACGGCGAGCGGCACGGCGCGGTTCAGCTGCTCGCCGAAGGCGGCGAGGACGATCGCCCCGCTGGCGGACTCGGCCAGCGTGAACATGGCTCCGGCGTGCGGTCCGCCGACGTGGTTGTGGTAGTCGGCCTGGTCCGGCATGCGGACGACGGCACGCTCGGAACTGGTCTCCAGGAACTCCAGGTTGAGGGTCCTGGCCATGGGAACCGTGGCGGCGAGCATCTCGCCGACGGACATCTGGTCTGCGCTCATGCGCCGAGGTTACCCGCGAGTAGCAGGGATGGCCATCCCCTCGCGCCCCGGTCGGCGCGGGGGCGGGCGTAGCCGGGTTCCCGCCGCACCTCTATGGTTACTGGCCATGTGGCCAGGACAGCAGCCGCCCGGGGGCGAGCAGAACCCGCAGGACCAGAACCAGAACCCGTACCAGCAGCCGGGTTACCAGCAGCCGAACCCGTACCAGCAGCCGCCGCAGGGGCAGCCGCCGACGCAGCCGCAGGGGCAGCCTCAGCTGCCGCCCACGCAGCCGCAGGGACAGCCCGGGTATCCGCAGCAGCCGCCGCAGGGCTATCCCCAGCAGCCGGCCCAGCCCGGATACCCGCAGCCCAACCCGTACCAGCAGCCGACCGTGCCCCAGTACGCGGTCCCCGGCCCCGTCCAGCCCGGTGACGGCTCCGGCGGCGGCAGGAACAAGCAGACGACGCTCATCGCGATCATCGCCGCGACCGCCGTGATCGTCGCCGCGGGCGTCACCGGCTACCTCGTCCTCGGCAACGACGACGACAAGAACACCACCGCCACCGACCCCAAGCAGTCCGGTTCGGCCACCCCGTCCACCCCGCCGTCCGCGCCCCCGCTCGACAACCCGCGCGACGACGCCGGGCAGCAGCCGACGATCCCGGGCTGGAAGGTCGTGCACAACCCGAAGTACGGGACGCTGTTCGACGTACCGCCCGAGTGGGAGCTGCTGAAGCCCGGCTCGATCACGTTCTTCGAGGACGAGAAGAAGAACGACGGCACCCCCGTCGTCACGATGTCCGCGCCCGCCCGCTACAAGAGCAAGTGGTGCACCTTCGACTCCGACAAGAACGGCACCGAGGAGACCTGGGGCCTGAGCAGCGTGGGCACCAAGGGCGGCCAGGGCGCCAAGAACACCGAGGAAGCGGCGTTCAACGAGGCCGGCAACTGGGTGTGGGCCGGCTACGCCCAGCACATGCCCAAGGGCACCATCAAGATCAGCAAGGCCGTGCCGTACACCACGAAGTCCGGACTCGTGGGCAGTGTCTCGACGGCGACCGCCCCCGGCATCAAGAAGCGGAACAAGTGCGAGTCGGACGGCAAGTCCATCGCGTTCTCCTTCAAGAACGCCCAGGGCGACTTCTCCTCCTGGGTGCTCTACGCGGCGGACGGGGTGAAGGAGGAGCTGCCGGACGCCACGATCCAGCAGATCCTCTCCACCGTGCGCCTGGCGCCCTCCTCCTGACCGCACGCCGCCGCACGGACGCCGCCGCCCGGGCGGCGGCGTCCGCTTAACGGTTTGGCAGGAGGCGGCGGCGCCAGGGATAGTCCCGGAGTGAGAACTCCCGCCGCCTCCGCCCGCACGCCGCTGCGCTCCCGCCGTCCCGAGTGGGCGGGCCGCAACTATCTGCTCCTGACCGCCGCCGCGATCATCACCAACCTCGGTACCCACGGGGCCCTGATCGCGGCGGCGTTCGCCGTTCTCCAGTCCGGCGGGGACGGTGGCGACGTGGGCCTGGTGGCGGCGGCCCGCACCCTCCCGCTCGTCCTCTTCCTGCTCATCGGCGGCGCGGTGGCCGACCGCATACCCCGGCACCGCGTGATGGTCGCCGCCAACGCCCTCAACTGCGTCTCGCAAGGCGCGTTCGCCCTCCTCGTCCTGGCGGGCGACCCTCAGCTCTGGCAGATGATGGTCCTCACCGCGCTGTGCGGCACCGGCCAGGCCTTCTTCAGCCCGGCCGCCGAGGGCATGCTGCTGTCCAGCGTCAGCGGCGAGCAGGCCAGCCGTGCCTTCGCCCTCTTCCGGATGGCCATGCACGGCGCCGGGATCGGCGGTGCCGCCCTCGGCGGCGCGATGATCGCCGCCGTCGGCCCCGGCTGGGTCCTCGCCATCGACGCCGCCGCCTTCGCCCTCGCGGGCGCGCTGCGCGCGTTCCTCGACGTCAGTCATATCGCCGAACGCGCGGGGGGCGGCGGTCTGCTCTCCGATCTGCGGGAGGGCTGGCAGGAGTTCATCGGCCGCCCGTGGCTCTGGTCGATCGTGGCCCAGTTCTCCATCGTGGTGGCGCTGGTCGGCGCGGCCGAGTCGGTGTACGGACCGCTGGTCGCCCAGGACCATCTGGGCGGGGCGCGGCCCTGGGGACTCGCCCTGGCCGCGTTCGGTGTCGGCACGCTCGCGGGGGCCTTCCTGATGATGCGCTGGAAGCCGCGGCGGATGCTGCTGGTCGGCACCTTGGGCGTCTTCCCGATCGCACTGCCTTCGGCGGCGCTCGCGGTGCCGCTGGACGTGGTGGGGCTGTCGGCGGCGATGTTCGTCAGCGGTGTGGCCATCGAGGTGTTCGGCGTGGCCTGGATGACGACGCTGCACCAGGAGATCCCGGAGGACAAGCTGTCGCGGGTCTCCGCCTACGACTGGTTCGGCTCGACGGCCATGCTGCCGCTGTCCACGGCGCTCGCGGGTCCGGCGGAGAGCCTGTTCGGCCGCCGGGAGGCGTTGTGGGGCTCGGCGACGCTGATCGTGATCGTGACGGCGCTGGTGCTGCTTGTGCCGGACGTACGGAACCTGACGCGTCGTACGAAGCGGGTCGCCGGCCCGGTCGACGGCGGCGCCGCCCTCCCGGACACCGCCGCCGCGATGCGTCCCACGGCGGTCACCGACGGCCGACCGGACCGCTCCGGCACCTGAGGGCGCCGGCCCCGACGGACGGCCGGACCTCCGGGTCCCTCCCCGCGAGCTGCGAGCCGCTGCCGCCGGGCCTCAGCCGACGCTGAAAGCGCCGTCCGGCGGTACGGGAGAGGGCACGGCGTCCTCGTCGTGCACCGGCCGGGCGTCGCCGGTGAAGCGGGCGAGCGAGGCGCCGTACTCCACCCGGGCCGGAAACGCGTCCGCGGCCGCGCGGCGGGCCAGACGGGCGGTGTCGATCTCCGCGTCGGAGGCGACGAGGACGGCGTTGCCGAAGCGGCGCCCGCGCAGCACGGCGGGTTCGGCGATCAACGCCAGTTCGCCGAAGACGGCGGCGAAGGTGGCCAGTTGGGAGCGGAGGAAGGCGAAGGGCGCGCCGTCGGCCAGGTTGGCGACGTAGGTTCCGCCCGGCCTCAGCACCCGCCGGGCAGCGCGCGCGTACTCGGCGGAGGTCAGATGCGCGGGCACCCGGGAGCCGCCGAAGACGTCGGCGATCAGCACGTCGGCCGACGCTGCCGGGGCGTTCTCCAACCAGGCGCGGGCGTCCGCCCCGTGCACGGTGACACCCGAGCCGGCCGGCAGCGGAAGGTGCTCGGTGACCAGGTCGAGCAGTCCCCGGTCCGCCTCGACCACGTCCTGGCGGGAGCCGGGACGGGTCGCGGCGACGTAGCGGGGCAGGGTGAGCGCCCCGCCGCCGAGGTGCAGGACGTCGAGGGGCACTCCTTCGTCGGCGGCGCTGTCGAGCACATGGGCGAGCCGGCGCGCGTACTCGAACTCGAGATGCGTCGGCTCGTCCAGGTCGATGTACGACTGGGGCGCGTCGTCGACGGTGAGCAGCCAGGCCCGCTCCCGGTCGACATCGGGCATGAGCCGGGCGGTGCCCTGGTCGACGTCCCGGATGACGGGAATCTGCTCGTTCACGCTCCCATTGTGCCCGCGCTCGCCGGTCAGGGCGTCGACCGCGGTGACGAGGAGCCGCCGCTCGGGCCACTCCGCTGTCCGCGGCCTGATCAGAATCCGGCGCGGCCGGCGAGGCCCGTATCCCGCGTGCTACGGAATACGGGCCTCCCGTCGTCGGGCGGTGCCGGCTCAGCCGACGGAGGTGACCGTGCCGGCGCCGACCGTGCGGCCGCCCTCGCGGATCGCGAAGCCGAGACCGGGCTCCAGCGGTACGTCACGGCCGAGTTCGACGGTCATGGTGACCGTGTCGCCGGGACGCGCCACCGCCGTCTCACCGAGGTCGACGTCGCCCACGACGTCCGCGGTCCGGATGTAGAACTGCGGCCGGTAGCCGGTGGAGACCGGGGTGGTACGACCGCCCTCCTTGCCCGACAGGACGTACACCTGGGCGGTGAACCGCCGGTTCGGCACGACGCTGCCGGGCGCCGCCACCACATGCCCGCGACGGACCGCGTCCCGTGGGACACCGCGCAGCAGCAGCGCCACGTTGTCCCCCGCCTCGGCCGACTCCATGGGCTTGCCGAAGGTCTCGACGCCGGTGACGACCGTCTCGGTGTCCGCGCCGAGCACCTCCACGCGGTCGCCGACGCGCACCGTGCCCCGCTCGATCGCGCCCGTGACGACCGTGCCGCGGCCGGTGATCGTGAGGACGTTCTCGACGGACATCAGGAACGGCGCCTCGACATACCGCACGGGCATGGGCACATAGGTGTCCACCGCGTCGAGCAGCGCCTCGATCGCGCCGGTCCAGCGCGGGTCGCCCTCCAGGGCGCGCAGGCCGGAGACGCGTACGACGGGGACGGAGTCGCCGCCGTAGCCGTGCGCGGTCAGCAGCTCCCGCACCTCCAGCTCGACCAGGTCGGTCAGCTCGTCGTCCCCGGCGTCGGCCTTGTTGAGGGCGACGACGATGTGGTCGACGCCGACCTGACGGGCCAGCAGGACGTGCTCGGCGGTCTGCGGCATGATCCCGTCGAGCGCGGAGACGACGAGGATCGCCCCGTCGAGCTGGGCCGCGCCCGTGACCATGTTCTTGACGTAGTCGGCGTGGCCGGGCATGTCGACATGGGCGTAGTGCCGGGTGTCGGTCTCGTACTCGACGTGCGCGATGTTGATGGTGATGCCGCGCTGGGCCTCCTCGGGCGCGCGGTCGATGCGGTCGAACGGCACGAACGTGCCGGTCCCGCGCTCGCTGAGGACCTTGGTGATGGCGGCGGTCAATGTGGTCTTGCCGTGGTCGACATGGCCCATGGTGCCGATGTTCAGGTGCGGCTTGGTGCGCACGTATGCCGTCTTGGGCATGGTTCGCTCGTTCCTCGATCTCGAAGCGTGAGGGGACCCCGGGGCCTGACCGACCCTCCCCCTACGGGGTCCGCCGGACGATCCGGGGAGGGTCAGCTTCGGGCGCCGTCAAGGGCCGCGAGGGAAGCCGCGACAGAAGCCGCGCAGTAGCCGACGGCAGCCTTCGGCGCGGCCGCGTCTGCGGGCCGTGCTGCGAGGAAGGCGTACCGGAACATGCACACGATCATGTCGTGGCGGGCCGCCGGCGTCGAACGATTTTCGTGGCGTCGGAGGGTGTCAGAGGTTCTTGAGGGCCTCGCGGACGGAGAGGGGTGAGAGGCGGGTCCGGTGCTGTGTCACGAAGGCGCGCACCCCGTCGGGGTCGGTCTTGGCGTACTCCCGCAGGGACCAGCCGATCGCCTTGCGGATGAAGAAGTCGGGGTGGCCGGCCTGGCGCAGGCAGTGGGCGAAGAGCCGCTCGGTGTCGGTCGCGTCCTTGAACCTGAGTTGGTGCAGGAGCGCGGTGCGCGCCACCCACAGGTCGTCGTCCTCGATCCACGCGTCCATGCGGGCCGCGAGCGCCGGATCGGCCGCGACGAGTCCGCCGACGACGTGTGCGGCGAGGTGGTCGACCGTGTCCCACCAGGAGGTGGTGGTGACGAGCCGCCGGGCGACGGGCAGGAATCCGGAGGAGCAGCGCCTCACGTACCGCCGCAGATAGTCGACGGCGAAGTAATGGTACTCGCGCTCGGGGAGGGCGAAGCAGCGCAGCGCGACGGCCGCGCAGTCGTCCTCGTCGGGGCGTGGGGTGCCGTCCAGGACCGTACGGGACAGCGCGCGCCGTTCCGGGGTGGGGATGCCGAGGAACGGCGCGACGCCCTTCATGTACGCGCTCGCCTGCCGCGCCCGGACGGGATCGCCGGCGGTCGGGTAGGTCTCCGTGAGGCGGGCCAGCAGGGTGTCGGCGAGAGCGCTGTCGGGGACGGCGGACGTCATGCGTTTCACACTACGGCGGATGACGCGCATTACGGCGATCACATGTGCTTGTCGGTTAGTCTCCCCGGATGCTCGACCCCGTCACCCGGCCGCCGGGC
This sequence comes from Streptomyces sp. NPDC006551, assembly GCF_040611675.1. Lineage (NCBI taxonomy): Bacteria > Bacillati > Actinomycetota > Actinomycetes > Kitasatosporales > Streptomycetaceae > Streptomyces > Streptomyces sp. NPDC006551. The sequence goes on along the minus strand of NZ_JBEXOT010000002.1, from coordinate 70,593 downwards.
TCTCTCGCTCTTCGCTGCTCCCGGGCCCTGCTCTCGCCCTGGTCGCGGCTCTCCCTGCTCGCCGTTCTGCTGCTGAGCGCGGCCACGACGGTGGTGCTGTACGAGCCACAGCGCCTGCTCGCCACGGGCTGGCCGCCGCAGGTGAGCGGCGCGGGGGCGGTGGTGCTGTTCGGTCTCGCGTACGGGCTGTGCACGGCCGCGTTCGTACCCCGGCCGATCCTGAACCTGGCGGCGGGCGCGCTCTTCGGCACCCAGGCGGGGCTGATGGCGGCGGTGGCGGGGACGGTCCTGGGGGCCGGGATCTCGTTCACGCTCGGGCGGGTGCTGGGGCAGGACGCGTTGCGGCCGTTGGTGCGGGGCCGCTGGCTGAAGGCGGCGGACGGGCAGTTGAGCCGGCACGGGTTCCGCTCGATGCTGGCGATCCGCCTCTTCCCCGGAGTGCCGTTCGCCGCCGCCAACTACTGCGCGGCGGTCTCCCGTATGGGCTACGCGCCGTTCCTCCTCGCCACCGGGCTCGGGTCGATCCCGAACACGGCGGCGTACGTGGTGGCGGGCAGCGAGGCCGGCTCCCCGACCTCGCCCGCCTTCCTGATCTCGATGGGGTTCATCGTCGTCTCCGGCCTGGTAGCGGCGGTCGTCGCCTGGCGCAAGCGCCATGGCCTGCGCGCGACGGGCGAAGCTCCTTCCGGACCCGCGCCGGAGCGCGCTCTCGCGGGGGCGGGCGCGGCGGAGCACCGGTAATCGCCCCTGGGCTGCCGGGAGTCGCCCACCACCACCCGCCGGGCCCGTGGGCTCAGAGCGCCTCGACGATCATCGCGTTGGCCAGGCCCCCCGCCTCGCACATCGTCTGGAGGCCGTAGCGCGCACCGCGGGCGCGCAGGGCGTGGACGAGTGTGGTGGTCAGGCGGGTGCCGCTGGCGCCGAGCGGATGGCCGAGCGCGATCGCGCCGCCGTGGACGTTGACCTTGGCCGGGTCCGCGCCGGTCTCCTGCTGCCACGCGAGCACCACGCTCGCGAAGGCCTCGTTGACCTCGAAGAGATCGATGTCGTCCAGGCCGAGGCCCGCCCGCCTCAGCACCTTCTCCGTCGCGGGGACGACTCCGGTCAGCATGAGCAGCGGGTCGGAGCCGGTCACGGCGAAGCTGTGCAGCCGGGCGAGCGGGCGCAGCCCGAGCCGCCGCGCGGTCTCCGCCGCCATGACGAGCACCGCCGAGGCGCCGTCGTTCGTGGGGCTGCTGTTCCCCGCCGTCACCGACCAGTCGATCTGCGGGAAGCGCTCGGCGAAGACCGGGTCCTGGAAGGCGGGCCGCAGTCCGGCCAGGACCTCGGTCGTGGTCGAGGGCCGCACGGACTCGTCGCGGTGGACGTCGCCGTACGGGGCGACCTCCGCGTCGAAGAGCCCGCCCTCCCAGCTTCGCGCCGCCTTGGCGTGCGAGGCGGCGGCGAACTCGTCCATGGCCTCGCGTCCGATGGACCACTTCGCGGCGATCAGCTCGGCGCTGATCCCCTGCGGGACCAGCCCCTCCGGGTAGCGCTCGGCGACCCCCGGGCCGAACGGGTCCGCGCCCGCCGGCACGTTCGACCACATCGGGACCCGGCTCATCGACTCGACCCCGCAGGCGATCGCGATGTCGTACGCGCCCGAGATCACGCCCTGGGCGGCGAAGTGCACGGCCTGCTGGGACGAGCCGCACTGCCGGTCGACGGTGGTGGCGGGCACCGAGTCGGGGAAGCCGGCGCCCAGCCAGGCGTACCGGGTGGTGTTCATGGCCTGCTCGCCGACCTGGTCGACGGTGCCGCCGATGACGTCGTCGACGAGGCCCGGGTCGATGCCCGCGCGCTCGATCAGCGCCGTGAGGGTGTGGGAGAGCAGGGCGACGGGATGGACCTGGGACAGCGCGCCGGTGGCCTTTCCCTTCCCTATGGGCGTGCGGACTGCTTCGACGATGACGGCGTCGCGCATGATGACGGCTCCTCGATCACCAGATGAGTTGGAAAACCGAACCAACACTTGTCAGTAACATAGCCCAGTGGGTTGGAATATCAAACCCTCTCTCTTTCCTGCCTTAGGCTGGGGCGCATGAAGGCCGCCCCCCGCCCCTGCTCGATCGCCGACGCCCTCGCCCTCGTCGGCGAGAAGTACTCCCTGCTGGTGCTGCGCGAGATCTCGCTCGGCGTGCGCCGCTTCGACCGGATCGCCCGCAACACCGGGGCCCCGCGCGACATCCTGACCAGCCGTCTGAAGCGCCTGGTGGAGGCCGGAATCCTGGAGAGGGTGCCGTACAGCGACCGCCCTCGACGCTTCGAGTACCGGGCCACACCGGCCGGTGAGGAGCTGCAGCCCGTGCTGCTGACTCTGATGGCCTGGGGCGACCGGCACCTGAACAAGGAGCACCGGCCGGTGCTCCTGGAGCACAGCTGCGGTGAGGTTCTCAGCCCCCGGGTCGTCTGCGCCTGCTGCGGCGGCGAGGCGGACACCGCGAGTCTGACCCCACACGTGCGGGCTCCGGGCTGGACGACGACGGGCCCGTCGGACGACCCCGCGCGGACCTCCGCGGACAGGGCCCCGCACAGCGCCTCGGAGACCTGAGATCGGCCCCGTCACCTGAGGGCGGTACGCTGCGCAGCGACCGGCGGTGGATCTCCGATCCGACCGCCGCGGGCTCGTGGCGTCACCCGCGTGGCGGCCTCGGCCCGATCTCTTCTGACCGCACGAGCACATTCGGGACGGCCCTAGCCCCATGAGTTGGTTCGAATCATTCATCCTCGGACTCGTCCAGGGGCTGACGGAGTTCCTTCCCATCTCCTCCAGCGCGCATCTCCGCCTCACCGCGGCGTTCGCGGGCTGGCACGACCCGGGCGCGGCCTTCACCGCGATCACCCAGATCGGCACGGAGACCGCCGTCCTGATCTACTTCCGCAAGGACATCGCGCGGATCGTCTCGGCCTGGTTCCGCTCGCTGCGCGACAAGTCGATGCGCCGCGACCACGACGCCCAGATGGGCTGGCTCGTCATCGTCGGCTCCATCCCCATCGGCGTTCTGGGCGTCACGTTCAAGGACCAGATCGAGGGCCCGTTCCGTGATCTGCGGCTGATCGCCACGACCCTCATCGTGATGGGCATCGTCCTCGGCGTGGCGGACCGGCTGGCGGCCCGCGACGAGATCGGCGGACGCCACCGCGCGATCCGCGAGCGCAAGACGCTCCAGGACCTCGGCGTGCGGGACGGCCTGATCTACGGCCTCTGCCAGGCGATGGCGCTGATCCCGGGCGTCTCCCGCTCGGGCGCGACGATCTCCGGCGGTCTGCTCATGGGCTACACCCGCGAGGCGGCGGCCCGGTACTCGTTCCTGCTCGCCATCCCCGCCGTACTCGCCTCCGGCGTCTTCGAGCTGAAGGACGCGGGCGAGGGCCACGTCTCCTGGGGCCCGACGATCTTCGCGACGGTCATCGCGTTCGTCGTCGGCTACGCCGTCATCGCGTGGTTCATGAAGTTCATCACGACCAAGAGCTTCATGCCGTTCGTGGTCTACCGGATCCTGCTCGGCATCCTGCTCTTCATCCTCGTGGGCACGGACGTCCTCAGCCCCCACGCGGGCGAGTCGGCGGGCTGACACCCGCTCCGGCCACTCCGACCGCGCCGCGTGCTCAGCCCCTTCCGCCCCTACGAAGAGCGGTCGGGGTCCGTTCGGGCGGGAGCCGGGCCGCGCGCCGGATCGGGACGGGTCGCCGGACTCGGGGGACTTCCCGGCGGCTCTGTTTCAGGTGCGCGCGCCCCGCCCGAACGGACCTGACGATCCTCCCGCCGGGCACCCGTGGCGGCGAGGGTGTGCGCGACACCGTTCGACGCGTTCCTTTCACACCCGGTGCGAACGGAACGCACCGCGCCACCAGGCGGTCTCCGGGCGCCCGTCGCACCCTGGAACCATGGCCTGGCAACCACCCATCGTCGTGCACCGCCCCTCCCCCGGCGGCGGCCGGCGCGTCACCGTGCGCGGGCAGATCGTGGGCCTCGCGGACAACGACACCGACCTCGTCGAGTTCCTGCGCCGCGCGGGGCTCGAGGACGCCGACATGATCCTGGACGACCCGCACCTGGTGGAGTGGCGCGGCGGCCGCCCGCACCGCTGGGAAGCCGCCTGAAGCCTGTCCCTTCGACGGCGGGCCCACGGCGGATCTACGGGGTGTACGGCACGCGGGCGATCTCGCGGATGCCGCCCAGCGTCCCCCATTCGTTCTTGCCGAGCCGGGTCAGCGGCCGCATCAGGGTGATCTCGGGGTGGCCGTCGACCATCACCGCCTCGTCCACCGCCGCGTGCACCACCCGGCCGAAGACGACCGTCGAGTCGCCGATCCGCAGCGTGCTGTGCAGCTCGCACTCCAGGGCCACCGGCGCCTGCGCCACCCGGGGAGGCTTCACCCGCAGGCTCGGCTCGCGCTCCACCCCGCACACGTCGAACTCGCTCGTTCCACGTGGAAAGTCGGTCGCCGTGGCGTTGATCCGCTCGAAGAGCGGTTCGGGCGCCAGGTTCACCACGAACGCGCCGGTGTCCTCGACATTGCGCAGCGAGTCCTTGCGCCCCACCGAGGTGAACTGGACGACCGGCGGCGTCACCGACGAGATGGTGAAGAAGGAGTGCGGGGCGAGGTTGTCGACGCCGTCCGCGGAGGTCGTCGAGACCCAGGCGATCGGCCGGGGCACGACGGTGGCGGTGAGGAGCCGGTAGAAGGTGTTCCGGTCGCTGAGGCCGGGGTCGATGTCGATGCGCATCCCGAAAGTATGACCGCGATCCGGCCATGCCCCGCCGCACGGCCCCTGGCCCCGCGGCACTCCCTGCCCGACACTGAGCCGATGACACAGCGCGTGGATCTCGCGACCGTGATGGACCGGCTGGCCATCGACGACCTCGTCACCGGGTACGCGGTGGCCGTGGACGACTCCGACTGGGCGGGCTACCGGGCGTTGTTCACCCGTGACGGCCGCGCCGACTACCGCGGGTCGGGCGGCGTCGAGGGCCCCGCCGCCGAGGTCGCCGACTGGCTCGCCGAGACGATGCGGCTCTTTCCCGTACGCCAGCACCTCATCGTGAACCGGCGCGTCCGCATCCAGGACCTCGGCGGGTATCCGGGCGACAGCGCGGACGTGCGCGCCGACTATGTGAACCCGATGCGGTTCGAGTCCGGCGAGGACTTCGTGTGCGGCGGCCGGTACACCTTCGGCCTGCTGCGTACGGACGCGGGCTGGCGACTCCGTTCGGTGGTCGTACGCGAGAAATGGCGCCGGCCGTAGCGCCGCACGCGCACACTGGAGGCGACACCCGAAGGCGCGGGACCTGGAGGCGTGGGATGCGGATTCCGTTCGGCCGGCGCCGCCCCGAAGGGGCCGGGGCCGGGTCAGGACCCGGCCCCCGTCCGCAGGTCCGCGACTCCGGCCGGCGGGAACCCGGCCCATACGGCGCCGACGGCGCGGCCCGGGAACCCGGGATGGGGGAACCCGACCCCAACGGGTGGGGGACCGCCTCCGGTGCCCCGCCCCGCCCCCCGCGGGCGTCCCGCCGTTCCGCCGCACGCGCCGCGCTCGCCGTCGTCTTCGGGGCCGTGCCCGCGCTCGCCTTCCCCGCGCCCGCCCTCTGGTGGCTCGCCTACGTCGCACTCGTCCCGTGGCTGCTGCTGCTCCGTACGGCTCCGACCGCGCGCCGGGCCGGCCTGGAGGGCTGGCTGGGCGGCATCGGCTTCACGCTGGCCGTGCACCACTGGCTGATGCCGAGCCTGCACGTCTTCATTCTCGTACTGGCCGCTCTGCTCGGGCTGTTGTGGGTGCCCTGGGGGTGGCTGGCGCGTGCGATGCTCGGGGACGGCCCCCCGGGTCCGCGCGCCGCCGCTCTCCTCGTCCTGCCCTCCGGCTGGCTGCTGATCGAACTCGTCCGGTCCTGGGAGGGGTTGGGCGGGCCCTGGGGGCTGCTCGGCGCCAGCCAGTGGCAGGTGGCACCCGCCCTGCGGCTCGCCTCCGTCGGCGGTGTCTGGCTGGTGACCCTGCTGGTGGTGGCGGTGAACACAGCGGTGGTCCTTCTGGTGTCGGCCGCGTCCACACGTCTGACCGCCCTCGTCGGGCTCGTCGTGTGTGCCCTCACCCTGGGTGTGGTGTGGTGGGGCGTCGGCCCACCACACGAGCAGGGGACGGTGCGGGTCGCCGTCGTCCAGCCCGGGGTGTTCGACGGCTCCGGTGGCGCCGAGCGGAGATTCGCCCGTGGTGAGGAGCTCACGCGAGGGCTCGCGGGCCGGGGCCTCGACCTGGTCGTCTGGGGCGAGAGCAGTGTAGGCGCCGATCTGACCGCCCGCCCCGACCTCGCCGCCCGGCTGACCGCGCTCGCCCGCGCGGTGGACGCACCGATCCTGGTCAATGTGGACGCCCGCCGCTCGGACCGGCCGGGCATCTTCAAGAGCGGTGTCCTGATCGGGGAGAACGGTCCGACCGGAGACCGCTACGACAAGATGCGGCTCGTGCCGTTCGGTGAGTACATCCCGGCCCGGTCGGTGCTCGGCTGGGTGACGTCGGTCGGCAAGGCGGCGGGCGAGGACCGCCGACGGGGCACCGCCCCGGTGGTGATGACCCTGCCGGCCGACGACGGCCGTCCGGCTCTGCGGATCGGCCCCCTCGTCTGCTTCGAGTCGGCGTTCCCCGACATGAGCCGTCGGCTGACCCGCGAGGGATCCGAGCTGCTGATCGCGCAGTCGGCGACCTCGACCTTCCAGGACAGCTGGGCGCCCGCCCAGCACGCGTCGCTGGCGGCGCTGCGGGCGGCGGAGACCGGCCGTCCGGTGGTGCACGCGACACTGACCGGCGTCAGCGCGGTCTACGGCCCCGACGGCCGGCGCATCGGCGCGCCCCTGTCGACCGACCGGAGCGCCGCCGTCGTCCACGAGTTGCCGCTGTCCCGGACCACCACCGGGTACGCGCGCCACGGCGACTGGCCGTTGTGGGGCGCGCTCGCGGTCCTCGCCGTGCTCTGTGCCGCCGAGGGCATGGGCTCGCTCAGGAAGCCTGCGTCAGGGACTCTCGTACCACGCGCTCGCACAGCGCGTGGGTCAGCAGCGCGTCCCGTGCGCTGAGCCGCCTGCCCGCCCGTACGGCGTCGAGGAAGGCGACCACGGCCTGTTCGATGCCGCGCTGGCGGGCGACCGGGACCCAGTCCCCGCGTCGGCGGATCGTCGGCTGCCCCTTGTGGTCCACGACGTCGGAGATGTTGAGGACCTGGCGCTTGGTGTCCTGCCCGGAGACCTCCAGGATCTCCTCGGTGGAACCGTTCATCCGGTTCATCATGCCGATGGCGGTGAAACCGTCGCCGGAGAGCTGGAGCACGACGTGGTGCATCAGTCCGTCGCGGACGCGAGCCCGTACGTCCGTGTGCTCCACCTCTCCGGGCAGCAGGAAGCGCAGGGTGTCGACGACGTGGATGAAGTCGTCGAGGACGAGGGTGCGCGGGTCCTCGGGCAGCCCGATCCGGTTCTTCTGCATGAGGATCAGGTCCCGCGGGTGATCGAGGCACTGCGCGTACGCCGGTGCCAGACGGCGGTTGAAGCCGACGGCCAGGCTGACGCCCCGCTTCTCGGCCAGCTCCACGATCGCTTCGGAGTCCGCGTACTCGTAGGCCAGCGGCTTGTCGACATAGGTCGCCACGCCGGCTTCGAGGAGCCGGGTGGCGATCTCGGCGTGGACGGCGGTCGGGGCGTGGACGAAGGCGGCGTCGATGCCCGCGGCGAGCAGCGAGTCGAGGTCGCCGTGACGGCGGGCGGCGGGCACGTGGTGGGCGTCGGCGACCCGCGCCAGGGTCGCAGAGGTACGCGTCTGCAGATGGAGCTCGACCCCGGGAAGGGCGGCGAGGACGGGGAGATAGGCCTTCTGCGCGATGTCGCCGAGTCCGATGCAGCCGACCTTCACGGGATCTCCTAGCGCTGGGTGAGGCGCGGTCCGACGGGCCCCGGTGTTCCGTTGGCCGTTGTCGTCGTGCCGCTGACGGTGAGGGATGTGCCGTTCGCGCAGGTCAGCATACGCGGGGCCCGTCCAAGTGATCCGGCGGCCTCCAGTCGGCGATGCCGTCGAAACCGCGCAGGACGAGACCGGGTCCGAAGTGGGAGACGGCGCTGATGAGCGCGTCGCGCACGGCGACGGCGGGCCGGGCGGAGAGCAGGGTGAGCCGGCCGGTGCGCGCGGCCTTGCGGACGATCGCCGTGGTGCGGGGCAGCCGGTCGGCGGTGTACGCGGCGAGGGCGCGGCTCGGCGGGAGTGTCCGTCCGGCGTGGTGGGCGAGGACGACGGCGTCCTCGATGGCCTGGTTGCCACCCTGGCCGAGGGTGGGCTGCATGGCGTGGGCGGCGTCGCCGAGGAGCGCGACCCGGCCGTGGTGGAACGCGGGCAGCGGCTGTGCCATGTGGTGCACGTCGTGGCGCAGGACACCGTCGGGTTCGGTGGCGGCGAGGATGTCGGGGACCGGGTGGTGCCAGTCGCCGAAGAGCCGGAGGAGTTCGGCCTTCTCGTCGTCGGGGGCGTGGGCGCCGGCGGGCGCGGCGGCCATGGCGTACGCGTAGATCCGGCCGTCCTTGAGGGGCTGGGTGCCCCAGAGTCGGCCGGCTCCCCAGGTCTCGTGCGGGGCGAACGGGCGGCCTGGGGCGGGTACGACGACCCGCCAGGTGGTGAAGCCGGAGTACGTGAGGCCGCGGTGATCGGGGAAGAGGGCGCGGCGGACGCCGGAGTGGATGCCGTCGGCGCCGAGGACCAGTTCGGCCTCGACGTCCCCCTCGGGGGTGCGGACGACGGCGGGCCGCCGGTCGTCCCCCGGGTCGGCGAGGGACGCGGTGACCCCGGTGCGTACGACGCCGTCGGGGAGGGCGGAGGTGAGGATCTCGACGAGGGTGGCGCGGTGGAGCAGGACGAGCGGTCCGCCGAAGCGTTCCGCGGCGGCCTTGGCGCTGGTGCGGGCGAGCCAGCGGCCGTCGGGGGCGCGCATGCCTCCGTCGCCCTGCCAGGCGGACAGTTCGCGGACCCGGTCGCCCAGGCCGATGACGTCCAGGGCGCGCTGGGCGTTGGGGGCGAGGCCGATGCCGGCCCCGACGGGGGTGAGGGCGGCGGCGCGTTCCAGGACGGTGACGTCCCAGCCCCGCTGGTGGAGGGCGACGGCGGCGGTGAGTCCGCCGATGCCGGCTCCCACGACGACGGCACGGTGCTGTTCCATGGCTTCTCCCCTCGCTACTACATCTGTAGTGACACCTCTCACCGTACTACAGCTGTAGTGAGCGTGGTGGATAAGTTGTGCACATGACCGCACGCACTCCCGAAGCGACCTCCCCGACGTCCTCCCGCGCGGCGCTGATCGGCGACGCCGCGCTCGAGCTGCTCGTCGAACGGGGGATGCGCGGGCTCACCCATCGCGCCGTGGACGAGAAGGCGGGACTCCCCCAGGGGTCCACCTCGAACCATGCCCGGACCCGTCAGGCGTTGCTCGAAACGGCCGTACGGCGCCAGGTCCAGCTGGAGGCGGGAGTCCTCACCCCGCACGAGATGCCGGCCGCCGGGGCCGACGCGGACGCCCTGGTCGACGCTCTCTCCCTGGCCCTGCACCGCTATCTCACCGACCACCGGGCGCTGCTCGTCTCCCGTTACGAACTCGCCCTGGAGGCCACGCGCCGCCCTGAGCTGCGCCGCTTCTTCGACTCGGCGGGCTCGGTGTTCCACGGCCCGCTGATCGCGATGATGGGGAACGCCGGCTCGCCCGAACCCGAGCGGCACGCGCTGTCCCTGATCGCCTGGTGCGAGGGGCTGATGTTCTCCTGCGCCGCCGGGTCGTTCCACTCCTCCGTACCGAGCCGCGAGGAACTGCGGAGGGGATTCAAGGAGTTGCTCCGCGGCATGCTCGGCGGGTGAACCGGGCCGAAGTCCCTGACACCGCGCACGATCGTCGGCGACGATGCCCGCATGACCACTGTGGACCGCACCGGAAGCACCGAAGTCGCCGAGAGCGACGACAGCGCCGAGACCACCGAACGCATCCGGACCACCGAACGCAGCGTGCCGTCGACCACCGCGGGCGAACGCGAGATGCTGGAGGGCTGGCTGGAGTACCACCGCGGGACGCTCGCCATGAAGTGCGAGGGACTCGACGACGCCCGGCTGCGCACGGCCTCGGCACCTCCCTCGGACCTCAGTCTGCTCGGCCTCGTCCGTCACATGGCCGAGGTCGAACGCGGCTGGTTCCGCCGGACGCTGGCCGGGGAGGAGACCACCCGGATCTACAGCACGAAGGAGGACCCGGACGGTGACATCCACGTCACCGAGGCCGACACCTGGCAGGAGGCGCACACCACCTGGCGGGAGGAGATCGAGCGTGCCCGCGCGATCGCGGCGGCCCACGGCCTCGACGACCTGAGCGCCCGGAAGTCCCGCGGCGGCGAGCGGTTCAACCTGCGCTGGATCTACACCCACATGATCGAGGAGTACGCCCGTCACAACGGCCACGCCGATCTGCTGCGCGAGCGGATCGACGGAGCGACCGGCGACTGAGCCCGGGCGGCGGGCGGCTGACCGGCGACTGAGCCCGGCAGGAGGTCTACCGGCGACTGACCCAGGTCGGCGGGCGTTCGACCGCCCTCGGACGTTCGCCCCGGGTCACGCGTCACCCGTGCGGGGCATTCCTGGCGAGTAGGGGCGCGAAGATCACCGCCCGGCCAGCAGAGTTGCGCGGGTGCATGGAACGAGAACCACAGCGAAGGTCCTGGTCGGGATGGCGGTCGCCGCCCTCTCCGGCTGTGTCTCGGTGGAGTCGCCGCCACCGGCCCCCGAACGACCCCCGGAGATCAGCCGCCCCACCCAGGACGTGGCGCCGCAGATCGTCCAGGGGCCGGCCCGTGAGGCCCTCGAAGCGGCGCTCCCCGCCCCCCAACCGCCGGCGCCGCGCGCCGGTTCCGGGGAGCGGAGGCAGGAGACGGGGTCCGACGCGCGGAAGGACGGCGAACGTCCCTCGTCCGTACCGAAGCAGAAGAGAGACAAGGGCATCAAACCGCCCAAGCCGCCGAAGCCGCCCAAGCGGCCGGAGCCGCCCCACTCCCGCGGTGACGTCTGCGACCTGGGCGAGCGGTACGGCGGCTGGCGGCCCGACAGCCACGAGGCGAAGATCTGCAGGGGTACGCACGGTCACTGACCCCGCGAACGTACGGTCGCTCCCTCACCCCGCCCCCGACGTGCGGCCTCCGACCCTCCGCCGGCCGCACGCTGCCCTCATCCCGAACCGAGCCGCGTCTCCAGGCGTGCGATCGCGGCGCGCACCCCGTTGCCGTAACCGTCGTCGTCGAGGGCGGCCGATGCCGCGCGGGCCCGGTCCAGATGGACCCGCGCCGCGTCGGGCCGCCGCAGCTTCACATAGTCGGCGGCGAGATTGAGATGGAGCGAGGGGTACAGGGCTCGCAGCGCGGCCGCCGAGTCATGCGCCGGCCGTTCCTCCCCCAGCCCCTCGGCCGCCAGCAGGGCCCGCAGATCCCAGGCCAGTTCGGCGTCGGGGTCGTCCTGCGCATCGGCCATGTAGTGCGCGAGGGTGCAGCGGTGCAGGGGGTCGCCGTCCGGGCCGATCTGTTCCCACAGCTGCCCGAAACGGTTCCGCGCCTCCTCGCGGTCCCCGCCGTGGAGCAGCATCATCGTCTGCCCGATCCTGGTCATGACGCCGTCGTCCGACACCTGCTGCTGCTCCGTCACTGCGGCCTCCGCGCACTCTCGGTCCCGAGAACCCGACGCTAGCCGCAGCCGCCACCGATCCGGCACAGGCTCGGGCGGGGCCCCGAGCCTGTCAGCCGGGCGGGCTCAGCCCAGGTCCGGGATCCGCCAGTCGATCGGCTCGTGGCCCTGGGCCGCGATCGCCGCGTCGATCTGGGTGAAGGGGCGGGAACCGAAGAACTTCTTCGCCGACAGCGGCGAGGGGTGCGCGCCCTTCACCACCACATGACGCTCGTCGTCGATCAGCGGGAGCTTCTTCTGCGCGTAGTTCCCCCACAGGACGAAGACCGCCGGGTCCTTCCGCGAGGCCACCGCGCTGATCACCGCGTCCGTGAACTTCTCCCAGCCCTGGCCCTTGTGCGAGTTGGCCTCGCCGGCCCGGACGGTGAGGACCGCGTTGAGCAGCAGGACGCCCTGCTCGGCCCACGGCATCAGATAGCCGTTGTCCGGCACGGGGTGTCCGAGCTCCTCCTTCATCTCCTTGTAGATGTTGCGCAGCGAGGGCGGGGTCTTCACACCCGGCCGTACGGAGAAGCAGAGGCCGTGCCCCTGCCCCTCGCCGTGGTACGGGTCCTGGCCGAGGATCAGGACCTTGACCTTGTCGTACGGCGTCGCCGCCAGGGCGGCGAAGACCTCCTCGCGCGGCGGATAGACCGGCCCCTTGGCCCGCTCCTCCTCGACGAACTCGGTGAGCTGCTTGAAGTAGGGCTTCTGCAGCTCCTCACCGAGGACGTCGCGCCAGGACTCGGGCAGCATGTCGGTGTCGGTCACGTTCAACAACCTCCGGTAGGCCGGTATCTCTACGATCACAGAACCTACCGGGGGCCACTGACAACGCCCACGGGCGGGCGCCCCGCCGGCTCCCGGCGGGACGGCCTCCTACCAGCTCGCCCTGCGGCTGAGCTCCCACATCTGCATGACGGTCTGCGGGTCGAGCGCGCGCTCCGCGCCGCCGATGTCCTCGCTGGCCGCGATGTAGAGCTTGCCCTGCCACAGGGGCAGCAGCCGGACGTCCTCCACCATGAGTTCCTGGGCCTTCTTGAACTCGTCCGTGGCCGCCCCGCGGTCGCTCTCGCGACGGGACTTCGGGAGCAGCTGGTCGGTGATCTCGGGACGCACGTACGGCGTTCCCAGCACGTTCTGCTTGCCCACGAACGGGGCGACGAAGTTGTCCGGGTCCGGGAAGTCGGGGAACCAGCCGCGACCGAAGACCGGGTACTGGCCCTTCTGGTAGCCCGTCTGGAACTCCTTCCAGGGCTTGCTGTGCAGGGTGACCTTGAAGAGGCCGGACGCCTCCAGCTGCCGCTTGAGCTCGGCGAACTCCGGCGCCGTGGAGGAGCCGTACCGGTCGGTGGTGAACCAGAAGTCCAGGGCCACGGGCTCGGTGATCCCGGCGTCCTTCAGGATGGCGCGGGCCTTGCTGACGCTGGGCTCGCCGAAGCGGTCGAAGAACTCGGTGGTGTGGCCGGCGATGCCCTTGGGGACCATGGAGTACAGCGGCTCGGCCGTGCCCTGGTACACCTTCGCGACGAGTTCGTCGCGGTCCACGAGCTGGGCGATCGCCTTGCGGACGGGGGCCTTGGCGACCGACGGGTCCTGGGCGTTGAAGACGAGGTAGCGGATGTCGGCGCCGGTCGACTCGATCAGCTGGAGGCCCTTGTTCTCGTCCTTGTTGGCCTGCAGGTCGACGACCTCCGCCGCGGTCAGACCGCGGTAGGTGGCGTCGATCTCCTTCGCCTTCAGCGCGGCGACCATCGGCTCGGACTCCTTGAAGTACCGGATGGTCACGCCGCCGTTCTTGGAGTCGGCGAAGCCCTTGTAGGTGGGGTTCTTCGTCAGCTCCGCCTTCTCGCCCTCCTCGTACTCGTCGAGGACGTAGGGGCCGGAGCCCACCAGCTTGCCGTCCTCGCGGAGCTTGTCGGCGGGGTACTCGGCCGGGTCCACGAGCGACATGGCGGGCGTGGCGAGGATGAAGGGGAAGGTCGCGTCGGGCTTGTTCAGCCGGAAGACCACCGTGCGGTCGTCCGCGACCTCGATCTTGTCGAGGGAGCCGAGCATGCCGCTGGGGCCGCCGTCGACGTCGATCTTCCGGATGCGTTCGATGGAGTACTGGACGGCCTTGGCGTCCAGTTTGTGCCCGTTCGAGAATGTGAGGCCTTCGACGAGCTTGCACTCGAAGATACGGCTGGCCGTGTCCTTGAATTCGCAGTTGGCGGCGTCGGGCTGCGGAGTCGTGCTGCCGGTCGGGAAGCTCACCAGCGTCTGGAAGACATTCCGGAACAACTCCCAGGAATTGTCCCAGGCAGCGGCTGGATCAAGCGTGGTGGGAGAACTCGTCGTACCGACGACGATTCTCTGCTCCCCGGCGGATTCACCGTCCGAAAACAGGCTGCATCCGGATACCAGGGATATGGACGCAAGGGCTGCAGCGGCCTGCAGACTGGTCCGGTTGAACACGTGCACGCTCCTCGTTCAGCCATGGGTCGGCCGACCTTACCGCAGCACCCCGCCAGGTCAATGTTCGACCCGGGCGGGGCACTTGAGGCATTCGACGTGCAACCGGGGCCAATCCGGACAGTCATTCCGGAAAGTGTCCGGATATCGGTCACCCGACTCCGGCGTTCAGGAAAATCCCGCCGTCGACCACGAGGGTCTGGCCAGTGATCCAGTCCGACTGGCCGGAGGTGAGGAAGGCGGCAGCCCCGCCGATGTCCTCGGGGACGCCGAGCCGGCCGAGCGGGTACGCCGCCGCCGCCTCCGCCTCCCTGCCCTCGTAGAGGGCCTGGGCGAACTTGGTCTTCACGACGGCCGGGGCGATCGCGTTGACCCGCACGACCGGCGCGAATTCGTGTGCCAGCTGGAGGGTCAGATTGACCATGGCCGCCTTGCTCATTCCGTACGCGCCGATGAACGGCGAGGCGGAGATGGCGGCGACGGAGGCGATGTTCACGATCGCCCCGCCGTGGTCCTTCTGCCAGGCGCGCCAGGTCTGCTGGGCGAATCCGAGCGCGGAGATCACATTGGTCTCGTAGACCTTGCGGGCCACATTCAGATCGAGCTCGGCGATCGGCCCGAAGACCGGATTCGTGCCGGCGTTGTTGACCAGGAAGTCGACCCGGCCGAAGGCGTCCATCGCCGCCGCGACCGCGGCGGCCTGGTGGGCCTCGTCATGGGCCTTGCCCGGCACGCCTACCACCCGGTCGGCGCCGAGGCGCTCCACGGCCTCCTTGAGGGCCTCCTCGCCGCGTCCGGTGATGACGACCCGGTCGCCGCGGGCGACCAGCGCCTCGGCCACGCCGTAACCGATGCCCCGACTGGCTCCGGTCACCAGGGCGACCTTGCCGGAGAGCTCGGGAAGTTCCTTGGTGCTCATGTACGTCTCCTTTTCCGCTCGCGCGTCGGTGCGTCAGTTGAGCGGGCCGCCGGCCACGTACAGGACCTGGCCGGAGACGAATCCGGCGTCGTCACCCGTGAAGAAGGCGATGGCGTTGGCGATGTCGTCCGGCTTGCCGACGCGCTGGACCGGGATCATCGAGGCCGCGGCGGCCTGGAACTCCTCGAAGCCCATGCCGACGCGCTCGGCGGTCTGCGCGGTCATCTCGGTGACGATGAAGCCGGGAGCGACGGCGTTGGCGGTGATGCCGAACTTGCCGAGCTCCTTGGCGAGGGTCTTGGTGAAGCCCTGCAGACCGGCCTTCACGGCGGAGTAGTTGGCCTGACCGCGGTTGCCGAGCGCCGAGGAGGAGGACAGCGAGACGATTCGGCCGAAGCCCGCGTCCACCATGTGCTTCTGGCAGGCCTTGGCCATCAGGAACGCGCCCTTGAGGTGCACGTTCATGACGGTGTCCCAGTCGGACTCCGACATCTTGAAGAGCAGGTTGTCGCGGAGCACGCCGGCGTTGTTGACGAGGATCGTCGGCGCGCCGAGCTCGCCGGCGACCCGCGCGACGGCCGCCTCCACCTGGGCGCTGTCGGAGACGTCGCAGCCGACGGCGATGGCGGTGCCGCCCGCGGCGGTGATCTTCTCTACGGTGTCCTTGCAGGCAGCCTCGTCGAGGTCGAGTACGGCGACGGCGCGGCCTTCCGCGGCCAGCCGTACCGCGGTCGCGGCGCCAATGCCCCGCGCCGCGCCGGTGACGACGGCTACGCGCTGCTCGGTGGTGGACATGCTGATTCTCCTCGCCCTTGGATCATCCCTGGTCTGCGGCCCACGCCGCGGTCCGCACATGAGCGACCGCTTAGTACCTTCCGCAGACGAGACGCTAGAAGCACTGGCACCCGGTGTCAACGGCCCACCGGGTGCACCCGCTCACTCCACGGTTCCACGCCGCCGCTCAGCGCACGAGGAGATCGAGCAGCCTTTCGACCTCGGCTTCCGGGTCGGCGGTCAGGCCGGTGTGCACGGGGCCGGGCTGGACCACCGTGGAGCGCGGCGCGATGAGCCAGCGGAAGCGGCGCCCGGCGTCGTCGCGCGCCGCCTGACCCGCGTCGTCGCCGCCCAGGCACACCCCCTCGACACCGTGCAGCGCCGCCCGCACACCGACGACGTCGGCATCCGGGTCGAGCGCGGTCAGCTTGTTCTCGTCGAGATGCGTACGCGCGGCGACAAAGGACTTGGCACGGCAGTAGACCACCACGCCCGCGTTGAAGAACTCGCCCCGCTCGACACGGGGCACCACGCGCAGCACGGCGTACTCGAAGACATCGCGGTCGGTCACGTGGTGCGGTCCTTCTGCGTGGGGTGCGGCCGAGGGGGAAGGCGGTCGGCCAGCCAGCCGGGCACCTGCGAGGGCTTGCGCCGGGTGGGCGGCCCGAGGGTGATCCGCTCGTGGATCGTCGCGGCGCGCGGAAGCAGCGCCTCCACGTAGGCGCGGCGCAGCGCGTCGGTCGTGTCGAAGCCGGGCTCGTCGACCAGCCACTCGTCGGGGACGTCGGCGGCGACCTCGTCGAGGAGCTCCCGGGTGACCAGCGGCGCGAGTTCGGCGGCGGCGGATGCGACATCGGGGCCGTACGGCGCGAGCGCGTGGTCGGACGCGTCGTACGGCTTGGCGGCGGACGCCTCGGCGCCGGGCCAGTTGTGGTGCCAGATCATGGTGGCGCCGTGGTCGATCAGCCATACGTCGCCGTGCCAGACGAGCAAGTTCGGGTTCCGCCAGGACCGGTCGACGTTGTTGATCACGGCGTCGAACCAGACGACCTTCCCGGCCTCCTTCGGGTCCACCTCGTACGCCAGCGGGTCGAACCCGAGGGAGCCGGGCAGATAGTCCATCCCGAGGTTGAGGCCACCACTCGCCTTGAGCAGCTCCTGCACCTCCTGATCGGGCTCGGACAGGCCGATGACGGGATCGAGCTGAATCGTGACGAGCTCGGGCACGCGCAGCCCGAGCCGACGGGCGAGCTGTCCGCAGATGACCTCGGCCACGAGGGTCTTGCGACCCTGCCCGGCGCCGGTGAACTTCATGACGTACGTACCGAGATCGTCGGCCTCGACGATGCCCGGGAGCGAACCGCCCTCACGCAGGGGCGTGACATAGCGGGTCGCTGTCACTTCTGTAAGCATTTCGCCAGGCTATACGGCCTGCCCCCCTCGAAATCCACGGAAATAGGTGACGCCGCGCCACCTGAGCTATCGCGCCGATGAGCCCTGGGGAGAATCTGGGGAGAACTCGGCCGCGACGAACACCACGCACGCCAGCGTGAGGACCAGGGCCGGAAGCAGCAGGAGCACTTCGGTCACCGCGCCACCCCGCCCGCTCACTGAGATGCTGTGGGCAGGGGATGGCACGGCTGGTACGGGGAGGGTCCCCATCGCGAGGGGCGCCGTCCGTACCGACCCGACTACGGTGCGTGGAACCGGACCTCCGGGTGCTGCACGGACGGTCCGTCCAGCAGCGGCGCGTTCCGACCGCGCAGGTGCGTGTCGAGGAACGCGGCGACATAGCTGCGGGTGATGGTGTCGACGCGGTCACCGTCGAGCTGTTGGAGCGGACTGCCGAGCTGCTTGGCGAGCGGCGCCAGGTCGGTGAAGGAGAGGTGCTCGGTGTCGTCGACGCTCACCCAGCGTTTCCATCCGGTGAGTTCGTGCCAGGTCTGGTCCCAGGTCGGGTCCTGACCGCCGGGTACGTGACTGGGCTTGCCCAGCATCAGGACGGGCCGGTTCAGGGGTGCGTCGTTGGGGAATCGGAAGTTGCCGTCCATGTTGGCCCCCGCTTTGACGCGCGGATCCCGCAGCATGGCCGGGATCGTGCTGAAGCCGCCGGCCGAGTGTCCGACCATGGCTATGCGCCCCTTGTCGATGAGCGCACCTCCCTTCCAGGCCGAGTGCTCTCCCGTGAGCTCGTCGAGCACGAAGGAGACGTCCTGGGCGCGGACGGCCCCGACCCTGGGGAAGTCCGTGTTCTCGCACGCCACGCAAGCGGTCGTGTGACCGTCGGGGAAAGTGGTGCCATGGGCCTCGAAGTTGTGACCGATCCCGGCGACGGCATAGCCCCGGCCGGCCAGTTCCTCGGCGAGCCCGCTCAGGGTGGCGCGCGGCATCCCGAAGCCCGGCGACAGGACGACCAGGGGCAGCCCGCCGCGTACCCTCACGGGCTCGGCTTCCACGGTCGCATGGGTGGCGACGGTGGCGAACAGGTCCGGCGGCAGACCCAGTCCGGTGGACTCGCCGTACTTCCTGGACTCCGCGGTGGTCATGTACGACGCGGGCGTGCGCGAGGGCTTCGTGGCCGGGTACCAGAGGGAGACCATCAGCTCCCGGTCTTCCGTCGGCACCCACGGATCGGCCCTGCCCTCGTCCTCCAGGTGCATGGTGGTCATCCCGACCGGATGGTTCCCCGTGGGTTCGGGGAGCGCGAGGGCGGGCACGGACGCTTTCGCGACGGGTATGTCCGCATGGGCGGTTCCACCGCACACGCTGCCGGCCAGTGCCACGGCGATCGTCGCGCCTACGAGAAATGCGCGTTTCATTGACTTCCTTCTGTCGACGGCTGATCGCGACACGCGCGTCACGACCGGATGCCTGAACGCTACGGATGGGTATGGGCTTTGCCATCCGCCCGTGGCTCCGTCCCAGTGGCCCGGGCATACAACCGTGGGGCTACGTCTACGGGCGACCCCCGCTGGCCCTCAGGTGTCGGCCGCAGCACCTCTGCCGCCGCCCGAGGCGAACAATCCCGCTCGCTCGGCGCTGGCGGGCCAACGGTGGACACGGTCCTCGACCCTGGTGCGGTACAGCCCGGCGGGAGTCTCGGCGGACAGGTTCGTCTTCAGGGGGGCGGCGCACCAGCGACGTCGTCATCAACCAGATCGCCCTGGAACTGGTCGCGCGGACCCAGGGCGAGGATTGGCGACGACGAGTCCGAGGGCATGGTCACCTTCGGCCGGTTCACCCTCGGCGGCAACTTCCGCCTCTCGACGGGCGAGCGGTCCAGTGTGCCGTTCGGCATCGGTCTGCCGCGGGAGACGCCGGTCACGGAGCTGCACGGCCAGCCGCTGGGCATCGAGCTCGGTGTACGAACGGAAGTCGCGGTCGCGGGTGCCAGGGACAAGGGGCACCCGCAGTGCCTTCTTCAGCCGGGGCACCAGGGTGAAGCGGCGGGTGTGGTAGGCGGAGGCGACTGCGGCGCCGCGCGAGAGGCAGGGCGAGCCGGGCTGTGGGTCATATTTCGGACGGCTGCTCGCCGTCGTCCGCGTCCGACTGGTCGGTCGGGAAGGGCGCTGAGGGCCCGTCATGGGCCCGGATTTTCAACACGATGAGGTGCTTGGTGTTCACGGATGTGGCGTTACGAGGCCTGTTTCGTAGGCCGTGATGACGAGTTGGACTCGGTCGCGGGCTTCGAGTTTGGTGAGTAGCCGCGCTATGTGTGCCTTCGCTGTGGCCACGCTGATGTAGAGATGGGCGGCGATCTCGCTGTTGGACATGCCGCGTCCGACGAGGGTCAGTACCTCGCGTTCCCGCTCGGTGATGTTCCCGACCGGCCGTGGATGCGGGGCAGGTTCGGGGCGGGCGGCGAACTCTGCGATCAGGCGGCGCGTGACGCTCGGTGCGATCAGGGCGTCTCCGGCGGCGACCACGCGGATCGCCGCGAGGATGTCGTCCAGTGCCATGTCCTTGACGAGGAACCCGCTCGCACCCGCGCGGAGCGCGCCATAGATGTACTCGTCGTCGTCGAACGTGGTGAGGACGAGGACGCGCGTCGCTCCAGCGGATGCCGTGATCATCCCGGTGGCCTCTATGCCATCCATGCCTGGCATGCGGATGTCCATCACTGCCACGTCGGGCTCGGTGTCGCGGACCAACTGGACCGCTTCGGCGCCGGTTCCGGCCTCTCCCACGACGTCGATGTCGGGGGCGTCGGCCATCAGGACACGCAGGCCGTTGCGGACCAGTGGCTGGTCGTCGGCGAGCACGACGCGGACCGTCATCAGATGTGTACTCCTTCGGAGAGGGGGAGCCGGGCCGCCACGCGAAAGCCACCCTCGGGTCGCGGCCCGGCGGTGAACTGGCCGCGTAGCAGGGTGACGCGTTCCCTCATTCCGGTGATGCCATATCCGGTGCCGGAGGTGAGGCCGCCGCGGCCGTCGTCAGTTACCTCGATGGTCAGTTCGCCGTCTTGGTAGCCGATGGTGACGCGGCAGTCGGGGGTGTCCGCGTGGCGTACGACGTTGGTGAGGGCCTCCTGGACGATCCGGAAGGCGGCGAGGTCGATGTCGGAGGGCAGGGGGTGTCGTAGTCCGAGCCATCGCACCTCGACATGGACGCCCGCGTCCCTCGTCGAGGCGGCCAGCCGGTCGAGATCGCCCAGCCCCGGGGGCTCGCGTGGCGCGGCCTCCGGCCCGGGGCCCGCTTCGGCGCGACGTAGTGCCCCCAGGGTGCGCCGCAGCCCGGCGAGGGTTTCCCTGCTGGTGTCTTCGATGGTGGCCAGCGCGTTGCGGGCTTCGTCCGGCTGTGTGTCGATGACCCGGCGGCCCACGCCTGCCTGGATGGCGATGACGCCGATACTGTGCGCGATCATGTCGTGCAGTTCGCGGGCGATCCGGAGCCGTTCGGCGGCGACGGCCTGGGCGGCGGTCTGTGAGTGCAGTGCCGCAGCGTGCTCGCGGCGTTCGCGAACCGAATGGCCGGTCATCCAGGCGGCGGCGAGCGCGAGAACGAGGACCACGACCGTACGGGCGAAGCCGTCCGTCCCGGTCCCGAGGCGTGCGGCGAAAGCGACCTGTACGCCGAGCGTCGCAGCGGCAGCGGTGACCGCGATGCGGCGAGGCCGCGTGGCCACGATGTATCCGACGGCGAGATCGTTCGCCAGAACCAGCAGATACACGACCTGCCAGAACGGACTTGTCGTCGCCGTGACGTACGTACCGAGGAGCATCGGCGCCAGGGCCGACAGTGGGTGGCGGCGCAGCAGTCCGAGAGGCAGGACCGTGACCGCGGCCGCCGAGACGAACGGCAAGCCGGGGGAGTCGAAAGGTGTGCCGCGTGCCGCGAAGAACAGTGCGAACGGGTAGGCGATGGCCCCGCACCAGGCCAGGGCCGCCCGCACGGCCGGCCGCAGGTGCCAGGACAGCAGGGGACGCGGCTTGGCGGACATGAAGCGATCGTAATCGCCTGACCAGCGGCGGAACATTGGCCTGTGGGCGTACGCCCACGGGATACCAGCCCTCCCACGAGTGCAGCCGACGGGCCGATGCCGAGCGGACACTCTCCCCGGCACCGTTGGCCGGGTGATCGAAGTCAACGAACTGACCAAGCGATACGGCAAGGCCACTGCCGTCAACGGCCTGACTTTCACCGTGCGCCCCGGGCACGTCACCGGGTTCCTCGGTCCCAATGGTGCCGGCAAGAGCACCACGCTGCGGATGCTCCTCGGCCTGACCGAACCCACCAGCGGCACCGCCACCATCGACGGTCACCTGTTCCGGGACCACCCGCGTGGCCTGCGCCACGCCGGTGCCCTGCTCGACGCCCATGACGTCCATGGCGGTCGCAGCGCAGCGGCCTATCTGTCCGCCCTGGCCCGCAGCAACGGTATCCCGCGGCGCCGGGTGGACGAGGTCCTTGAGGAGGTAGGACTGGCTCCTGCGGCCCGGCGCCGCATCGGCGGGTTCTCCCTGGGCATGAAGCAGCGGCTCGGCATCGCCACGGCTCTGCTCGGCGACCCTCCGGTGCTGCTGTTCGACGAGCCGGTCAACGGCTTGGACCCGGAGGGCGTGCGGTGGGTACGTGGACTGTTCAGGCGGCTGGCCGCCGAAGGGCGCACCGTGTTCGTCTCCAGCCACCTGATGAGCGAGATGCAGAACACCGCCGAGCGCCTGATCGTCATCGGCCGGGGCAAGCTGATCGCAGACGAGAGCGTGGCGGAGTTCGCGGCCCGCGGCACCCGCCAGAGCGTGACCGTGCGGACGCCCGACACCACCGCGCTGGCAGCTGTGCTCGAAGCCGAGGGCGCTTCGGTGCAGCCGGACGACACGGGCGCCGGCGCAGAGGAGTTGCTCACCGTGACCGGCCTGAGCGCGGCCCGCATCGGGGAACTCGCCTCCCACCACCGCATCGTGCTCCTTGAGCTGACCACCCGCACCTCCTCACTGGAGGAGGCATTCATGGAACTCACCGCCGACAGCGTCGAATACCTCGCAGGAGAACCCCGATGACCCCGACCACCACACAGCCGACGGCCGCCTCCACCGCCGTACGTGCCGCCGAGCCCGGCGCCCGCTTCCGGGACCTCCTCGCCGCCGAATGGATCAAGCTGTGGTCGCTGCGCTCCTCCTCATGGGCTTTCGGGGTCAGCGCGCTGGTCATCATCGCCATCAACATCAGCGCGGCCGTCGCGGACTACAACAACTGGCCGACCTACAACGAAGGGATCCGAGCCCTCTTCGTTCCGATCTGGGCCATGCGGGACGCCTTCACCATCGGCGCCTGCATGGTCCTGATACTCGTCACCGGCAGCATCGGCGCCCTCACGATCGTCGGCGAGTACAGCACCGGGCAGATCCGTACGACCTTCGCGGCCGTCCCTGCCCGCCGCTCGGTCGTAGCGGCCAAGATGGGCGTCGTGACGGCAGTCATGCTCGTCTACGGCACGGTCGTCGCGGGAACCTCGTTCGGCGTGACACAGGCCATCCTGTCCGGTCGGGACATCGGCCTGTCCCTCGACTACCCCGGCGCGCTGCGCGCCGTCGCGGCGTCCGCCCTGCTCGCTCCGGTGTGCGCGCTCGTCGGCATGGGCCTCGGCGCCCTCATCCGGCACACCGCTGCCACCATCGTGACGTTCACCGGCATCCTTCTGCTGCTGCCGTTCCTCCTCAACGACCGCCACCGCTGGTCGTCCGGCATCCTTCACGCGCTGCCCCGCAGTGCGTGGGAACGACTGGTGCAGATGGGCGACCCCTTCGGATCGGCCCCCTACCCGGCGACCATCAGCGGGTCGTGGATCGCGTACGCGGCCTGGCCCCTCGCCGCAGCAGTCATCGCCATGGCCGCCGTCCGCCGCCGCGACCTATGAGCCCATGACCACGCGATACGACAAGCGCGGTTACGTTCTTCCTCGGCGCAGCCACAGCAGCGGCGCTGGCCATCTGGCTCCGCACATGATCAGCCGGGCCAGTCCTGCGCGCCCCCGCCCGGGGCGATCAGGCCCGTCTCGTAGGCATAGACGACGGCCTGGACGCGGTCGCGCAGGTCCAGCTTCGACAGGATGCGGCCGATGTGGCTCTTGACCGTGGTCGGGCTCAGGTAGAGCCGGGAGGCGAGTTCGGCGTTGCTGAGGCCCGTCGCGAGCAGGCGCAGTACCTCCAGTTCACGCGGGGTCAGGCCGGATAGATCACGGTGCGGGGCGATGGTCTGCGGTTCGTCGCGCCGGGCGAAGCGCTCGATCAGTCGGCGGGTGATCGTGGGCGCGAGAAGAGCGTCGCCGGACTGCACCAGGCGTAGGGAGGCGACCAGGTGTTCGGGGCTGACGTCCTTGAGCAGGAAGCCGCTGGCGCCGGCCGTGAGCGCCGTGTAGACGTAGTGGTCGAGGTCGTATGTGGTGAGGATGACGACGCGGGTTTCCTGCGGGCCGTCACCGGCGAGGATGCGCCTGGTGGCCTCGATGCCGTCCATCTCCGGCATCCGGATGTCCATGAGGACGATGTCGGGCCGCGTGCGGCGGACCGCTGCGACGGCCTCTGCACCGTCAGCCGCCTCGGCTGTCACGTCGATGCCGTCCGCGGCCAGGATCATCTTGAAGCCGGTGCGCACGAGAGCCTGGTCGTCTGCGATGACGGCCCGCAGCGCCGGCCTGTTCGCTGTCATTGAGCCCTCCGCGGGATGCGGGCCGTGACCCGGTAGCCGCCGGTGTGCGTCGGCCCGGCGGTCAACTCGCCCTCATAGACGGCCAGCCGCTCGCGCAGCCCCAGGTGGCCACGGCCGCTGCTCTCCACCGGTGGGAATTCCTTCGCGCCACCGGTGTCCGTGACCTCGATCTGCAGACTGTTGTCGGTGTAGCCGATCGAGACGGACGCCTCCGCTCCGCGTGCGTGTTTGATCGTGTTGGTCAGCGCCTCCTGCACGACGCGGTACGCCGCGAGGTCCACCCCCGGTGGCAGCGGTTCCGGCGGCAGCGACAGCTCGACGCTCACGGGTGTCCCGGCCGCACGCACGCGGGCGACCAGCGCGTCGAGCTGCGCGAGCCCAGGCTGGGGCTCCAGGCCGTCGGGCTTCGCGTGGTCTGCGGCTGCCAACAGGCCCATCACATGGCGCAGTTCGGCCATGGCGGCCCGGCCGCCCGCCTCGACGGCCAACAAAGCCTCCTTGGACTGCTCGGGCGCCACGTCCATCACTGTGCGGGCCGCGCCCGCCTGGATCACCATCACGCTCACATTGTGGGTCACGACGTCGTGCAGTTCGGCGGCGATACGGGCACGCTCCTCCTCGACAGCCCGGCGCATGGCCTGCTCCTGAGCCTCCTGCAGTTCGACGACCCGGCGCCGACTGGACGCCAGCCGCAGTTGCAGGAAGCGGACCAGGCTGGCCAGCATCCCGGCCACCAGCAGCACGAATCCCGGGCTGGACCACCCTGGGACCACGGGGTCCGCGTCGCGGAAGGCGAAACCGGACAGCACGGCGGCGATCACCAGGACAGCGATCGCCATGATCCGGTAACGGCTGTGGACGACAGCGCTGTAGGCAGCGACGACACAGGCCAGGACGGTGATCCAGGAGGCGGAGCTGCCGATGGCCAGGCTCGCGCCCAGCACCGTCGCGAATACGGCCAGCGGGTAACGGCGCCGGAGCGCCAGCGGCAGCGTCGACAGGACGACCGGGGCCCAGGGCACGGGAGGAAGGTCGTCCTCCGCGGGTGCCTGATCGGGTCCGGGCGGCGGCGGGGCCGGGACCCCGTTCCCGATGTCGACCTTGGGCGGGTCGATGTTCACCGGCGCGTCACCGGGAAAGCGCACCGCGACGAACAGAGCGATGACGGTCAGTACGACCGCCAGCACCACATCGGCGCGCACCGCTCGCTTGGACAGCGGAGTGGTCCCGGCCTCAGGGCGCAGCGCCTCGATGAACTGTCGCTGCCTGCTGCGCCGGTCTTCCGTCTCCATCCGCACATTGTGCTGCGGTCTGCGCCCGGCCCGCGTCCGCCTGCCTGACCAGGGCATTGTCCCCCGGTCCTCCTCCTCAGGTAGGGGTCCGCGGCTGGATTGTCCGCAGGAAGGACTTGATGTCGGTTCCGCGGCCGACGCGCCCCACCGGTGGCGCTCCTAGGTTCACAGGACCGGCAACGGCATGTTGCTTCCCGCGACAGTGAGGACGGACAGCCCGCATGAATCAAGTGATCGAACTGGAGGGTGTGGCGAAGCGCTACGACAGCGCCGGCGCGCCGGCGCTCGGACCGCTCACGCTCAGCGTCGCCAAGGGTGAGGCCATTGCCGTGACGGGACCTTCCGGCAGCGGCAAGTCCACGCTGCTGAACCTCGTCGCCGGCCTGGACAAGCCGACCGAGGGCTCCGTGATCGTGGCCGGGCGACGGATCGACCGGCTGGGCGAGCACGCCCTCGCCACGTTCCGTCGCAAGCACATCGGCATGGCCTTCCAGTTCTTCAACCTCCTCGACGACCTCACCGTCATCGACAACATCCAGCTCCCTGCCCAGCTGACCGGGACCGGTCGGCGCGAGGCCGCGGCCCGCGCGGGTGAGCTGATGGAGATGCTGGGCATCCACAAGCACGCCCGCGCCTACCCGGGCCGGTTGTCGGGAGGTGAACGCCAGCGGGTCGGTGTCGCCCGCGCGTTGATCAACCGGCCCGAGCTGTTGCTCGCCGACGAGCCCACCGGTGCGCTGGACACCGCCTCGGGCCACGACGTCCGCGATCTGCTGATGGATCTGCACCGAGGTGGCCAGACCATCGTGCTGGTGACACATGACCTGGCGCTGGCGGAGGCGTGCGCGAGCCGCACGATTCGTCTGGTCGACGGTCACCTGGCCCTCGACACGTATGCGCAGGTCGTCCGGTGAGCCTGTTCGGTAACGGCGCGCTGGGCCGGGTCGTGCGCTCCGGGGTCGGCCGGCGGCGCGTGCAGACCGTAGTGATCGCCGTGGCCACGATGATGGCCGTGGCCTCGGCCGTGGTCGCCGGGGCGCTGATGGTCGCCGCGGCCGCGCCCTTCGACCACGCCTTCACCAAGCAGCAGGGCGCGCACATCACGGCAGAGTTCGATCCGGCCAAGGCGAGTGCGGCGCGGCTGGCGGAGACCGGAAGGCTGGAGGGCGTCACCGCGAGCGCGGGCCCGTACCCGTCCACGGTGTTCCGCCCAGTGGATCGGGCGGGCTCACCACTGCCGACGCTGACCCTGGTCGGGCGGCCCGGCCCGGACGGTGACGTCGACCGCGTGGAACTGAAGTCCGGCCGGTGGGCGCAGAAGCCGGGCGAGATCGTGCTCAGCTCGGCGTTCGAGGGGCCGGGCCTCGAGATCGGCTCCGCCCTCAAGACCGCGGACACCGCGAACGCCCCGGCCCTTTCGGTCGTCGGCTTCGCCGTGTCGAGCAGCAGGAGCGCCGACGCCTGGGCCACCCCAGCGCAGGTCGACGCGCTGGCGTCGCAGGGCAATCCCGTCACACGTCAGATGCTCTACCGCTTCGACTCGGCGGGCACGAAGGAGCGGATCCTCACCCACCGGGCGAGGCTCGCCGCCTCCGTGGAGTCCGGGGCGCTGCTCGGTACGCAGTCCTGGCTGGACACCAAGCGCGCCGCGGATCAGGGTGCGGCGGCGACCGTCCCATTCGTGATGGCTTTCGGCGTGCTCGGCATCGTGATGTCGGTGATCATCGTCAGCAGCGTGATCAGCGGTGCGGTCGGCACCAGTATGCGCAGGATCGGCATCCTCAAGGCCATCGGCTTCACTCCGCGCGAGGTCGTCCGTGCCTACGTGGCCCAGGCTCTCATTCCGGCCTGCGCCGGCATTGCCGTGGGAGTCCTGCTGGGCAACCTCCTGGCAGTGCCGATGCTGGCGGACACGGAGTCGCTGTACGGTGCCGTCTCGCTCTCGGTGGCCTGGTGGGTGGACATCGCGGTGCCGGCCGCCGCATTGCTCGTCGTAGGGCTCGCGGCGCTGATTCCCGCACGGCGGGCCGGAAAGCTGCACACGGTCGAGGCCATCGCGGTCGGCAGAGCGCCGCGTACGGGGCGAGGGCAGTGGGCGCACCGGGCGTTGGGGCTGCTGCCGCTGTCTCGGCCGGCGACCTACGGCCTCGCCACCCCCTTCACGCATCCGGTCCGTGCCCTCGCGATGCTGCTCGCCGTGGCGTTCGGCACGATCGCGGCGACCTTCGCGGTGGGGCTGACCTCGTCCCTGAGCGCGGTCGGCTCCTCGCAGGATCCCGAGAGCCGTGCCGCGGTCACGGTCACGACGGTCAGGCTGAACAACATCGCTCCCCCGCCGCCGCCTCCTGTCGGGGGCACCGAGGCAAGCCCGTCTCCCGTGAGCAGCGGCGTGGCCGGCACGCCCAAGCCCAGGGTCGCCGACCCGGTGAAAGTGCGGTCCGCCATCAAGTCCCAGGCCGGCTTGGAGTCGTACTACGGCAAGCTCCAGACCGAGGCCGCCGTGGCCGGGGTCTCCGGCTCGGTTCAGGTCAGCCTCTACGAAGGCGATTCGCGCGACGGCGGCTACGAGATGCTCTCCGGGCACTGGATCACCGGTAAGGGGCAGGTCGTGGTGCCCACGCGCTTCCTGGAGCGGACCAGCACCAAGGTCGGCGACACGGTGCGGTTGACCTACGAGAAGGAGAGCGTCGACCTGCGGATCGTGGGCGAGTCCTTCGACACCTCGGGCAATGAGCTGGAGATCCACGCGGAGATGGCCGACTTCCCATCGGCCGAGCCCAGTACGTTCCTCGTCGAGGTGAAGCCCGGCGTCTCCGCCGACGAGTACGCCCAGAAGCTCGCGGCGGTGGTGCAGCCGCTGGGCGGCGACGCCACGACCATCCCCCCGGCGGAGCACGAGGGCGTCATCCTCATCATGGACGCGATGGCACTGCTGTTCACCCTCATGCTGGTCTGCGTGGCCGGCCTCGGCATCCTCAACTC
Organism: Streptomyces sp. NPDC006551; assembly: GCF_040611675.1. Lineage (NCBI taxonomy): Bacteria > Bacillati > Actinomycetota > Actinomycetes > Kitasatosporales > Streptomycetaceae > Streptomyces > Streptomyces sp. NPDC006551. The sequence continues at coordinate 42,263 of NZ_JBEXOT010000002.1, read as the reverse complement.
CGTCGTCCTCGACACCCGGGAACGCATCCATGACCTGGGAGTCTGCAAAGCGATCGGCATGACGCCGCGGCAGACAGTCAGCCTCGTCCTCGCCTCGGTGGCGGCGATCGGTGTGATCGGCGCCCTGATGGGCGTGCCGATCGGATACGTGCTGCACGGCCTCGTCATGCCGGTGATGGGGCGCGCCGTAGGTACGAGCATGCCGTCGTCGGTCCTCGATGTGTACTCGCCGGTTCAGCTGCTCCTGCTGGGGCTGGGCGGCGTCGTGCTCGCCCTGCTGGGCGCGCTGGTCCCGGCCGGCTGGGCGGCCAAGGCCGGTGCGGCAACAGCGCTGCGCACCGAGTAGCGTCAGGCGGAGCGCATGTCGCCGGGACAGTCCGCCAGGTCAAGGCGAAGCACGTGACCCTCACGCAACGTCATGCCCCATGGTCGTGGCGTGGAGGAACACCTGACCGTGGGGCGCGTGGCCGAGCCGGCCGGTGTGAGCGTCCGCCCGCTGCATCACTATGACGAGATCGGCCTCGTGCGGCCGTCAGCGCGAACCTCGGCCGGGCACCGGGTATTCGGCGGGCGACGTGGAGCGGCTGCGGGAGGTGCTTGCCTACCGGCGGCTGGGCTTCGGATTGCGCGAGATAGCGGATCTGGTCGACGACCCGGCCCACCGACGCGGTCGCGCACCTGCCCCGACTGCGCGGCCTGCTGCTGGAACAGCGCGACCGCGCTGCTGCCATGGTGACGGCCATCGACAGGGAACTGGAGGCGCGGGCGATGGGGGTCAGGACGACACCGGAGGAACAACTGAAAGTGCTTGAGCGCAGTTGTAGGACGCCATCGGGTCCGCTTACCCGGCGACGCGGCGCACCGAGCCGCGGATCGCCGCAAGGGTCCGGGATGCGCTCGGGGATGCACGGACGGCACTGAACGTCGGGGCCGGCACCGGCTCCTACGAGCCCCCGGGCCGCGACGTCACCGCGGTGGAAACCGTCTTCGGTCATGCGGGCGCAGCGTCCCGGGCGCTCGCCCTACCCGCCTGCTCCACCGGCACGGCCGGGGCCAAGCCCAGCACCGCCTCCCCGTCCCAGGCCGGAAAGTCAGCCGGCGCCGACCAGAACGCCGCCCCGCTGTCCTCGGCCGCGCTGCAGACGCGCCTGCTCGACGAGAGCGACCTCGGCAGCGGCTACCTGCGCCGGCCGGAGCGTCCGTCCCGACACGACGACGTAACCGTTGTCGGCTGTACGGCCCTGAGCGAGCTGGGCGGCGATGCGGCCACCGGGGGCTCGCTCGCATTCCCGCGCAAGGCGAAGGCCATCTTCACCTACACCGGAGGCAGCAACTCGGAGGTCACCGAGGAGCTGTACAGCGACACCGCCGAAAAGCTGTCGGACGGCATCGGCCGGATCTTCGACGCCATGACCGGCTGCCCCACCTATCGGGTCCTCGCCGGCGGCACCGCGTTCGACGTGGCCTCGCAGAAGCCGACCGCGCCCCACGAGGCCAACGGACCTGGAGCCGATACACCGCGCGGTGACTATGAACGGTGACCGCCGGAGGCCGGGACTCAGGCGACCGAAACCCTCCTCCCCCTCGACGACGTCGAACGCCGCCGCTCGCGCGCGGGACGGGGTCGGTGCGGAGGGTCTTTCGTCGCGGTTCGGGCCGGAGTCAGGGTCGGACTCCCGGACTTTGCCGGTGCGGCGTTGTGCTCGGGGCGGGGCTCGGGCTCGTGGTGGGGGTCGCGCTCGGAGGCGTGCCCGGGGTCGGGGAGGTGATCGCGGGCGGGACGGCCGGGGGGACGGGGCGCGGGTCGGCCGGTGCCGGGGCCAGCGTCAGATAGGCGATGCCGGCCACGGCCGCGGTCGCGAGGCCGGCCAGACCGGCGCGGCCGGCCTGCGACACCGGGCCTCGCCTCCACCACGGCCGCGGGCGGGCCGGGCGGGGCGGCGCGGCAGGACGCAGATCCCGTACGGTCACCGACTCCGCTCGGGCTGCGAGGGCCTGCCGGAGCCGGTGTTCCACGAGACGTTCGCGTTCCCCTTCGGCCGTCATACGCGTCCCTCCAGGATCTTTTCCAGTGCGTCCAGGGCGCGGCTGGCATTCGATTTGACGGCTCCCCGGCTGATCCCCAGGGTCTCGGCGATCTCCGCCTCGCTGAGGTCGGCCCAGTACCGCAGGACCAGGACCTGGCGGCGGCGTGGGGTGAGCATGCCCAGCGCGGTGAGCACCTCGCGGTGCGCCTCGTCCAGCACGACGTGTTCCTCGGCGGACGGGATGTCGGCGGGGGCCGGCGGCGTCCACGCGCGGACGGTCCGGCGGCGTCGCAGCACCGAACGGGAGGTGTTGACGACCGCCGTGCGCAGGTAGCCCAGCGCGTTGTCGACCTCGGTGATGTGCTCGCCATGGCGCCGGTAGAGGGCGGTGAAGGCGTCCTGGACGACGTCCTCGGCGGTGGCGAGGTCATCGACGAGGAGCACCGCGAGGCGGACCATGCCGAGGCGGTGCGCGTGGTAGAGGTCGGTGACGGTGGGAGGCCGGTGGGCCGCGGTGCCGTACGAGGGCGCGGGCGGCCGATGGCTCGCTGGGGGACGGTCGACGGGTGGGGCGGACCGGTCGCGGCGCAGCAACAGAGCGCGCAGTGCCGCGCGCACGCCCCGCCCACCGCCCGGCCGCATCCGGGGGAATCCGGGCGCGGCGGGGCGGAACGGCAGGGCGTGGTGCAGCACAGGGCTTCTCGGATCGAGCACGTCAGCGAAGAGCGCGCCGCCGTACGACGAACAGGGTCCCGGCCCCGAGCCCGACGAGCCCGAGGGCGCCGGCCCCGAGAGCGGCGTTGGTGGCGTTGTCGCCACCAGTATGCGCGAGCTCGGGGGTGGCGGAGGGCTGCGGGGCTCCGGGGGCACCGCTGGTGGCAGGCTCCGGCGTCGCGGACGGGGCGCCGCTGGTGGAAGGCTCCGGCGTGGCGGACGGGGCGCCGCTGGTGAGCGGAGCCGGTGCGGCGGACGGGGCGCCGCTGGTGAGCGGAGCCGGTGCGGCGGACGGTCCGGCGTTCGACGGGTCCCGGGTGACCGGTGACGAAGGTACCGGCGTGGCGCTCGGCGCGCCGCTGGTGACCGGGGCCGGCGCGGCGGACGGCGTGGCGCTCGGCCCGGCCGCCGCCCAGGCGGGTACGGCGGCGGCGACGATCGCGCCGGTGGCGGCGGCGATGACGACTGCGCGCTTCAGGTGGGGCACGGTGGTTCTCCCGACGTGGGTACGGGGGCGCGGGATCACGCCCCTTCATCCCGCACGACGTGCGAGTGCCCGGGAGGTTGCCGCCTTCCGTAAGAAATTTTCGAACAGCGGGCCCTCGGCTCGCACCCGTGCGTACGCGGCGGGCGTGGCCCCGGCCATGACCTCCCCCTATGGGCCGTCGCCCCAAAGGGCAGGCCGATCTTTGGCCCCCGGGACCGAGAGCCACACGCGGGTGTGCGGGTTGGCTTGGGTGCGTGGTCGGCGGATGTCGGTCATACGGTCCGGCCGGCCGGGCGCTGACCCGTGCTGCGACCGCGTCCTCCCCGGCCGGACCGGCCCTGCCTGAGGAACCTGAGAGGTGCTCGTGGACGACTTGGACGGCCTGGTGGGCGTCTGGGCCCTGGAGGGCTTCTCGGCCACACGCGCAGGGCTCACCACCCACCCGCTCGGCGAGCGGCCCGGCGGGATGCTGCTGTACACCGCCGACGGCTGGATGAGCGCCCTGCTGACGCCCGACCCCGAGGGCCACGCCGGCGTCCCCGACGCCCACCGTGCACCTGGAGGAACCGTCGCGTACGCCGGCCGCTGGGAGTCCACGGAGGGAGGGGCGGTGCTCCATCACGTCCGGTTCAGCCACTTCGGGCCGTGGGCGGGAGCGACCTTGGAGCGGGCCGTCCGCTTCCGGGCCGGGGGGCTGGAGCTGACGGGCCGTCACCAGCCGAGGTTCCCACTGGCTCCTGCGATGGCGCCGAGCCGATCCGGCACTGCGCCCCCGGCCCTGACGCCCGTGGCCGAACGCCCCGCCATGGACGACGAGTTCCGCCGGGGCTGATCACCAGATCCCTTGATCTCACTTCGATGCGGAGGTGTGCGCCATGCGCACAGCCAATGTCAATGACCGTCTGACGCTCGTGTTCGACGACGGCGTGGTGGACGTGGAGAAGGCCAGCGACGGCCTGTTCTCCTCCGACCCGCAGGCCGTCTTCGACCGCTGGCCGGAGTTCCGTGCCTGGGCGGATTCCACGGCTGTGGCCGGTCACGAGCGTGCCCCGTTCGACGCGCGGGACCTGGGCGCGCCCGTACCGCGTCCGCGGCAGGTCTTCGCCGTCGCCCTGAACTACTCCGACCATGTCGAGGAGTCGGCGGCCACGACGCCCGCCCAGCCGACTGTCTTCACCAAGTTCCCCACCTCACTGGCCGGCCCCCACGACACGATCGAGCTGCCCAGCACGCTCGTGGACTGGGAAGTGGAGCTGGTGGCGGTGATCGGGGTCAAGGCCCACCACGTGGCGGCCGAGGACGCGTGGCGGTACGTCGCCGGGCTCACCGCCGGCCAGGACCTGTCCGAGCGGCGCATCCAACTGGAAGGACCGGCACCGCAGTTCTCGCTCGGGAAGTCGTTCCCCGGGTTCAGCCCGACCGGACCTGTCATGGTCACCCCCGACGAGTTCGCGGATCCCGACGACCTGGCGCTCGGCTGCGCGCTGGGCGGGGAGACGATGCAGGAGTCCCGCACCAGCCGGATGATCTTCTCGGTGTCCGAGCAGATCGCCTGGATCTCGAGGATCTGCCCGCTGCTCCCCGGTGACCTGCTCTTCACCGGTACCCCTGCCGGTGTGGGCGGTGCACGCGACCCGCGCCGGTTCCTCTCCCCCGGCGAGGAACTGCGCAGCTGGATCGAAGGTGTCGGGGAGCTCCGCAACCCCCTGGTCGCCGGCTCGGCCTACCCGGACGGCCCGCACGGCCCCGACAGCCGCCACGACCGACACCCGCACCGGTAGTCGCCGACGGGCCACACAGCCACGCCTCATCCACACCGCGCACCGCCCCAACGCGCGCCCACCTTCCCCGCCCCCGTTCCGAGGAGCCCACCATGGCCCTGCACCGTCTCGCCCGCATCACCATGGGCGTCCCCGACGTCGACGCGACCGCGGCCTACTACGCCGACTTCGGCCTGACCGCCCTGGGCGACGGACGCTTCGCCTCCGCCGACGGCGGCGAGCAGCTGAAGATCGTCCACGCCGGCCGTCGCCGCCTGGAGGAACTGGTCGTCGGCACGGACGACGCCGACGACCTGGGCCGGATCGGCGCGGCCCTGGACCGGCTGGAGGTGCCGTTCATCCGCGACACGCACTCCCTGCGCGCGGTGGACCCCGGTACCGAGGTCACCGTCACCGTCGAGGTCCAGCCCCGCGTCGTCCAGACCGCCCCCGCCCCCGTCCCGTACAACGCGCCCGGCCGACCCGAACGCCCCGACGTGCGCGCCCCCGGCGTGCTCCGTGAGGGCGCCGTCCGTCCGCGCCGGCTGGGCCACGTCGTCCTCGGGTCGACGAACCAGGAGGCGTCCCAGCGGTTCTTCACGGAGGGACTCGGCTTCAAGGCAAGCGACCTGGTGCCCGGTGCCGCGTTCCTGCGCTGCTCGACCGACCATCACAACGTCCTCGTCCAGCAAGCCCCCATCGCCTTCCTGCACCACTCCTCCTGGCAGGTCGACGACGTGGACGAGGTCGGCCGCGGCGCCACCCGCATGCTGGAGGGCCACCCCGAGCGGCACGTGTGGGGACTGGGCCGCCACCACCTGGGATCCAACTTCTTCTGGTACCTCAAGGACCCGGCCGGCAACTTCTCGGAGTACTTCGCCGACATGGACTGCATCGTCGACGACCAGCTGTGGACGCCGCGCGTGTGGGAGGACGTCCGCGCGCTCTACAGCTGGGGCCCGCCCGTGCCGCCGTCCTTCCTCCACCCCGAAGACCTCGCCGCTCTCATGACCGGCGCCCACGACGCGAGCTGACGGGAGTACGAGACAACCATGCACCCCGACAACGACATGGGCGCAGCCATGACCTTCGAGTACGACGTCCTGGTCGTCGGCGCGGGGCCCGTGGGGCTCACCACCGCCATCCAGCTGGCCATGCGGGGCCGGCGGGTCGGTGTGGTCGAGCGCTGGCCGCAGCCCTACCCGCTGCCGCGCGCGGTGGTCTTCGACCACGAGATCGCCCGCATCCTCGCCTCACTCGGACTCGACGACGTCCTGCCGACGCTCAGCGAGCCCGCCGAGGACTACGAGTGGCGCAACGGCGAGGGCCAGACCCTGCTGCGCCTCGCCTTCGACGACACCAGCCACTCCGGCTGGCCGTTCATGAGCATCTTCACCCAGCCCCGTCTCGAAGCCGCCCTGGAGGAGCGGGCCCGCGCCCTGCCCGGCATCGACATCCTGCGCGGCTGGGAGGCCATGGAGCTGACCGAAGAGCCGACAGGCGTCGAATCGACCGTGGCCGCGAGCGCCGGTGACCGGCCGCTGCTGCGCGACGGCGTACGGGAGCACCGCACGTTGCGTGCCGCGTACGTCGTCGGCTGTGACGGCGCGAACAGCTTCGTACGCTCCCGTATGCGGACGGCGATGACGGACCTCGGTTTCCAGTACGACTGGCTCGTCCTCGACGTCGTCCCGCACGACCGGGACCGGGCGTGGTCCCCCCGTAACCTCCAGGTCTGTGATCCGGCACGGCCCAGCACCGTCGTCTCCGGAGGCCCCGGTCGGCGGCGGTGGGAGTTCATGCGGCTGCCCGGTGAGACGGTCGCCGAGCTCAACCGGGCCGAATCGGCCTGGAGGCTGCTCGAACCGTGGGACGTGCACCCCGGCAACGCCACCCTGGAACGGCACACCGTCTACACCTTTCAGGCCCGCTGGGCGGACACCTGGCGCGAAGGCCGGCTCCTGCTCGCCGGAGACGCCGCCCACCAGATGCCCCCCTTCGCCGGCCAGGGCATGTGCTCGGGCATCCGGGACGCCGCCAACCTCAGCTGGAAGCTCGATCTCGTCCTGTCCGGCCACGCGGACGAGGCACTGCTGGACACCTACACCACCGAACGCTCCCAGCACCTACGGCACGCCATCGAGCTCTCGGTGCACCTGGGCCGGATCATCTGTGAGCCGGACCCGGGCGCCGCCGCCGAGCGCGACGCTCAGATGCTCGCCGACCAGCGGGCCCGTCGCGATCCTCTGGCGGGCATGCCGCCGCAGACCCTCACCGGCGGACTCCTCTCGTGCCAGGCCGACGGCAGCCCGGCGGAACCGGCCGGTGAACTCGGCCGCCAGGGCCGGGTACGTTTCCGCGGCCGTACAGGGCTGTTCGACCAGGTGGTGGGTACGGGCCTCACCCTCCTGGCGGTCGAGGACCCGGGCCGTGTGCTGGACGCGGAAACGGTCGCATGGTGCGAGCTGGTCGGAATACGTCTCCTGAGGATCACCGACGACCCCGCGGCCGACGGCCGGTCCGATGTGGTGGACCTCGACGGCGCCTACCTTCCCCACCTGGACCGGGCCGGACGGCACGCCCTGCTGCTGCGCCCTGATCACTACGTCTTCGGCGCGGCGGCGCACATGCACGACGTGCCCGCCCTGGTGACCGCCCTCCGTGACGGACTCACCCTCGCCTCGCCCGTGCGGTGAGCCGGCCGGAGCCGCCGGCCGTCGGCGCCGCCGAAGGAGAACCGGACGTCACCGCCGATCGCCATGCAAGACACCTTCCTCGTACGCGCCCGCATCCGCGTACGGGCGTCCGGCCTGGCAGCCGGGCCGTTGAGCGGCTTGTAATGACAGGGCACGCGCGCGCCACCCGCGGACGCGCACCCCGACCACTCCCCACCCCGAGGGCACGGTTCATGACTCGACAGTGGCTCATGCGGCTTCAGCCGGACCAGCATCGGACGGTCGACCCGGCGATGCCGTCGACGGCCATCGCGAGTGCGGTGGAACTCCTGGGCTCGGGCCCGGCCCGGTGGGCGGTGCAGACCGCCGAGGCCATCGCGGGGGAGATCCTGGAGCAGGTCCCGGAGCACGGCGGCGGCCAGGGCCCGGTGACCACCCTGCGGCGGTCCACCGAGTCGGCCGTCCTGGCCGCTCTGCGGCTGCTCGTGTCGGAGTCCCCGCGCGGTATCGCCGCGCTGACCGGCGAAACACTGGAGGGGTGCCGTGAGTTCGCGCGCCGCGGGATCCCCCTCGACCAGGTGCTGCGGGGCGTACGGCTCGGGCACGCGCGGCTGGCGCACGACCTCGCCGCGGCGATCGAGGAACACGTCCCGGCCGACCGGCGCCTGGCGGAGGTGCGTCGGGTCAACGATCTGCTGTTCACCTACGCGGACAGCCACGCGAGCATGATGGCCGAGGAGTACATCGCCGAACGCGACCGCTGGCGCGGCAGCGACGAAGCCGCCCGCCGCGCGATCGTCGACGACGTGCTCGCCGGACGTCCGGTGGACGCGGTGACCGCGCTCCGGAGTCTGCACTACGACATCTCCCGCACCCACCTCGCCGCCGTCCTGTGGTGCGACGACACCGACAGCCGCACGCCCGTCGCGGAGCGACTGCACCGAACGGCCATGGCGATGACACGCTCCCTGGCAGCGGCCGGCATGCTGCTGATCCCCGCCGACAGCATGAGCGCCTGGGTCTGGTTCGCCGTCACCGACGAAGACTCCCCCGGCCGGGCAGGGCACCCGCGGGACCGGCTGGACCGGTCGCACGACGTGCGGGCGGCTCTCGGCCCGCCCGGAACCGGCCCGCAGGGCATGCGCCGAAGCCACCTGGGAGCCCTCCGGGCGGAGCGCGTCGCACGCCACTCAGGGCAATGGCTGTGTGACTACCAAGAGGTCCGCCTGGTGGCCCTGGCGACGGCTGATCCCGAACACGCCCAGTGGTTCGTCCAGGACGTCCTCGGCACCCTGGCCTCCGGCGGGGACAGGGTGCGGGAACTGCGGGAGACCTTGCGCGTCTACCTCGCCGAGGAACGCAGCCTGCGCACGGCCGCCGACCGTCTGCACGTGGCCCGCAACACCATCACCTACCGCGTCAAACGCGCCGAGGAACTGCTGCCCGCCGCCACCACGGCGGGCAACTCGCTCGAACTGCGCCTGGCACTGGAGATCGCCCAGCACCTCCCCCTGTGACGTGGGGGGGGCGACGGGCGCAGCGGGCGCTCGATTCCCCGTGCGGGGAGCCGCCGGCGCTACCCGCGACCCGGCCGGATGGTCCGCCTACTCGGTGCGTTTCCGCTTCTTGGCCTTGCGGCGCCGCGAGTTCGCGGCCTCCGACTTCGCGAGTTCCCGGCACCAGGGACACTCGTCGAGCAGATGTCCGTCAGTGAAATCTCCGGTCAGTCCCCGGGTTCCGGTGGACTCGGCCCGCATACCGGAGACGTACTCATCGTGTTCGCGGCGTTGCTGGTTCATGGCCAGCCCAACGCGGTCCACGACGATTCGTGCACGTTCCTGACCGAGCTGCCGTGGACCAGTGACAGGACGATCACAAACGGCCACGATTGTCGCATATACGACATGTTGATTGTCATTAACTGCGACCGGAAACTGGGACCGGACGCACTCCGTCCATCTGCCCGCACAAACAGCCGTGGGCCCCGGCGGAACGGAATCCGCCGGGGCCCACCGCCCAGGTACGTACGACCGACGCCGGCCGTCAGTCCGTGCCGGACTCCATCGCGGCGCGGTCCAGCATCGTCTCCTCGTCCGTGGCCTCGCCACGCGAGGCGATCGCCTCGGCGCCGCCCTGGTCCATGGCACCGATCAAGCCCGTCGCGGCCGCCTGAGCGGCGCCGATCGGCGTCGGGTGGGCGGTGCCGACCAGGCCGAGTCCCACGTACTGCTCGAGCCGGGCCCGCGAGTCCGCGATGTCCAGGTTCCGCATGGTGAGCTGGCCGATCCGGTCCACCGGGCCGAACGCCGAGTCCTCGGTCCGCTCCATCGAGAGCTTGTCCGGGTGGTAGCTGAGCGCGGGGCCCTGCGTGTCGAGGATCGAGTAGTCCTCGCCGCGCCGGAGCCGCAGGGTCACCTCGCCGGTGATCGCCGCGCCGACCCAGCGCTGCAGCGACTCACGCACCATCAGCGCCTGCGGGTCCAGCCAGCGGCCCTCGTAGAGCAGCCGGCCGAGCCGCCGGCCCTCGTTGTGGTACGCGGCCACGGTGTCCTCGTTGTGGATCGCGTTGACCAGGCGTTCGTAGACGATGTGCAGCAGCGCCATGCCGGGCGCCTCGTAGATGCCGCGGCTCTTGGCCTCGATCACCCGGTTCTCGATCTGGTCGGACATGCCCAGGCCGTGCCGGCCACCGATGGCGTTGGCCTCCATCACGAGGTCGACCGGGGAGGCGAACTCCTTGCCGTTGATGGTGACCGGGCGGCCCTGGTCGAAGCCGACCGTCACGTCCTCCGTGGCGATCTCCACCGACGGGTCCCAGAACCGCACGCCCATGATCGGCTCGACCGTCTCGATGCCGGTGTCGAGGTGCTCCAGGGTCTTGGCCTCGTGCGTGGCGCCCCAGATGTTGGCGTCGGTGGAGTACGCCTTCTCCGTCGAGTCCCGGTACGGCAGCCCGTGCGCGAGCAGCCACTCCGACATCTCCTTGCGGCCGCCGAGCTCGCTCACGAAGTCCGCGTCCAGCCAGGGCTTGTAGATCCGCAGGTGCGGGTTGGCGAGCAGTCCGTACCGGTAGAACCGCTCGATGTCGTTGCCCTTGAACGTGGAGCCGTCGCCCCAGATCTGCACCCCGTCCTCGAGCATGGCCCGCACCAGCAGCGTGCCGGTGACGGCGCGCCCCAGCGGCGTGGTGTTGAAGTAGGGGCGCCCGCCGGACTTGATGTGGAACGCGCCGCACGCGAGTGCCGCAAGGCCTTCCTCGACCAGCGCGGCACGGCAGTCGACCAGCCGGGTGATCTCGGCGCCGTACGCGGAGGCACGGCCGGGCACGGACGCGATGTCGGGCTCGTCGTACTGACCGATGTCGGCGGTGTACGTGCAGGGGACGGCGCCCTTGTCACGCATCCAGGCGACGGCGACGGAGGTGTCGAGCCCGCCGGAGAAGGCGATGCCGACGCGCTCGCCGGCGGGAAGGGAGGTGAGGACCTTGGACATGGCAAAATTATGCATCAATCCGTATGACCATGCAACGTCGACGGTGAGACGAGTACCGCCGGGGCCCGATCCCGGCCCGCCGACGGGGGCCCAACCAGGTCCGGCACTCGTTTCGAGCTGGTCGTTGAACACTCCGGGCCGCTCGCCCGTACTCCCCCCTGACAGGTCGACGCGTCGATCGGACGGGAACCCAAGGGGAGCGCATGAGCACAGTGGCACGGCGAACGGTGGTCTCGGCGGCGGGCGGTGCGGGGCTGGCGGTGGCGCTCGCCGCGTGCGGCGCCGGCGCGGACGGCAAGGCGGGCGCGGAAACGGACGGCAAGGCGGACGGGGGCACGTCCGGCGCTCCCCAGGACGCCGGCGCGCCGCTCGCGCGGACCGCGGACATCCCGGTGGGCGGCGGCAAGGTGCTCGCCGATCAGGGGGTGGTCATCACCCAGCCGACCGCCGGCGAGTTCAAGGCCTTCTCGTCGAAGTGCACCCACCAGGGCTGCGCCGTCAGCGGCGTCGGCGACGGGGTCATCACCTGCCCCTGCCACCAGAGCCTCTTCGACGTGTCGGACGGCAGCGTCAAGGGCGGACCCGCGACCGCTCCCCTGCCACCCACGCCGATCAAGGTGGAGGGGGACGCGATCACCCTCGCGTGACGCGCGGCAAGCCCTTCCAGCAGCTCAGCACCTCCTCGGTGGTGGTGATGGTGGAGACGAGCGCGAGCGTGTGGCGGATCATCGCGGGGGTGTAGTCGGCCGGCACTCCCGCGATGGCGTCAGCGGGCACGACCACGGTGTAGCCGAGGTTGACGGCGTCGAAGACCGCGTTGGGGATGGCGACGTTGGCCGAGACTCCGGTCACGACCAGGGTGCGGCAGCCGAGGTTGCGCAGCAGCGGGTCGACATCTGTCCCGGCGAGGGGCGACAGCCCGTGCAGCCGTCGTACGACGAGGTCCTCGTCCGCGACCTCGATCGGTTCGGCGATCCGTACCGCCGTGCTGCCGCTGTGTTGCTGCACGGGAAGCCGGGCGGCGGCCCGGAAGAGCCGGGCGTTGCGGTTGGCGCCCCGCCCGTCGGGCCGGCGCTCGGCGACCGCGTGCAGCACCTGCACCTCGGCCTCGTGCGCGGCCGCGACCAGCCGCGCCACGTTCCGCAGGGCTCCGGAGGAGCGGGCCACGGCGGCGAGTTCGGGCAGTGCGCTGTCCTGCCCGACGACACCCTGCTGGCACTCGACGGTGAGCAGCACCGTACCGGCCGGCGCGAGCTGCCCCCGGAGCTGTTCCCGCTGAGCGGCGCCGGCCATGTCTCCCCCTTGTTCCCGGCGCGATCACGTGCCGGCCCGGGCGGGCGAGGTTAGCCACTCTTGCCCCCGGAGGGAAGAGCCTCCATGATTTCTGACACATCATCAGAATCCTTGAAGGAGGCGGCCGATGACCGTCACACAACGCCGTGGACGCCGGATCATGATGACCCCGGCCGAGCTGGACGCCTTCCTCACCGAGCAGCGCACCTGCCGCGTCGCGACCGTCTCCGCCGACGGTCGGCCCCATGTCGGCGCGCTCTGGTTCGTCTGGGACGGCACCTCGCTCTGGCTGTACTCGATCACCCGCAGCCGCCGCTGGGCCCAGCTGCGCGCCGACCCCCGGATCGCGGTGGTGGTGGACGACGGCGAGGAGTACGGGGAGCTGCGCGGCGCGGAACTGTCGGGTACCGCGGCCTTCGTCGGCGAAGCTCCGCGCACGGGCGAGCCCTGCCCCGAACTCGACGTCCCGGAAAGGCTTTTCGCTGCCAAGAACTTCGGCCTGGAGGCCATGCCCCACGACGGCCGGCACGCGTGGCTGAAGCTGACTCCGACCGCGATCGCCTCCTGGGACTTCCGCAAACTGGCGCGCCTCTGAGAACGCCGGGCGGAGGGGGTCGCGCCGGACCGGGGTCGCTCACCCGATCCGCCGCTGCCGCTCAGCTGCTCAGCGAGGCGCCCGCCTCCCGCAGCGCCTCCACCGCCGCCCGGATGGACGGCCGACGAGCGGCGTCCGTGCGCCAGGTCGCGTAGATGTGCCGCCGCACCTTCTGCCGTACGGGCACGAAGGCGACGCCGTCCGGTGCGCGGCCGCGCCCGAGGCGAGGGGTCAGACAGATCCCGAGTCCGGCGGCGATCAGCACGAGCTGGGTGTGGTGCTCTCCGGCGCAGTGGGCGATACGTGGCTCGATGCCCTGCGAGCGCAGCGTGAAGATCAGCCAGTCGTGGCAGAACTCGCCCTCCGGCCAGGACACCCAGTCCTCGTCGCCGAAGTCCTCGAGGTCCACCTCGGCGCGCCCGGCCAGCGGGTGATCGACGGGCAGGGCGACGTCGGCGGCGTCGTCGAGGAGATGGACCCGCTGCAGACCGCCGGGGACCGGGGCGCGCTTGTTGCTCCAGTCCAGCACGATCGCGAGGTCGGCATCGCCCCGAAGCACCTCTCGGATGCCCTGTTCCGGTTCCATCTCGCTGGTGCGGACCCGTAGTTCGGGGTGGGCGGTGCGCAGCGCGCGGAGCGCACCGGGGAACAGCCCGCGGGCGGCCGTGGGAAACGCGGCGATCCGCACTTCGCCCACGACCTGGCCCCGCTGGGCCTCGATGTCGGACTGGGCGAGCTCCACCTGGGAGAGGATGCGCGCGGCGTGCTCGGCGAGGAGCAGTCCGGCGTCGGTGAGCCGCACGCCTCGTCCGTTCTTCGCGAGCAGTTGCTGGCCGATCTCCCGCTCCAGCTTGGACAGCTGCTGCGAGACGGCCGAGGTGGTGACATGCAGCCCGTCGGCCGCACCGCTGACCGAGCCGTGCCGCGCGACGGCGTCCAGCGTCCGCAGGCGCTCCAGATTCAACATGTAAGCAATACTAAGGGAACGCCTCCAAATAATCTCGCTTGTTCTACGAGATCGGAGCCGCCACTCTGTACGTCATGAGCTCCATCGCCCCGTTCCGGGCCCTCCCTCGCGCCGCCCGCCGCCCTCGCCGCACGCTGGACTGGCGCGTCCGCTTCGGCGTCCTCGCCCTGATCTGGGGCTTCAGCTTTCTGCTCATCAAGGTCGGCACGGAAGGGTTCGCCCCGTTCCAAGTGACGTTCGGCCGCCTGCTCTTCGGTACGGCGGTGCTCGCCGCCGTCATGGCGATCAAGCGTGAGCGGCTGCCGCGCGGCGCCCGGACGTGGCTCCATCTCACGGTCGCCGCGTTCCTCCTCAACGCGCTCCCGTTCTCGCTCTTCGCCTACTCCGAACTGACGATCCCCTCGACCCTCGCGGGTATCTGCAACGCGACGACGCCCCTGTGGGGCATGGCACTGTCCCTGGTCGCGCTCTCCGAGGACCGCCCGACGCGGGTGCGCGCGGCGGGTCTGGGCATCGGTTTCATCGGGGTCCTGACGGTGCTCGGCGCCTGGCAGGGTTTCTCGGGTCTCGACGTCACGGGCACGGCGATGGCGCTGCTCGCCTCGTTCAGTTACGCGGTGGGCTGGATCTACGTCCGACGCACGCTGTCGGGGACCGGCGCCTCCCACCTCTCCCTCGCCGGCTCCCAGGTGGGCCTTGCGACGCTGCAACTGGCCGTGGTGACCCCTCTGTTCACCTCGCTCCCGACCTCCGTCGAGATCGTTCCGCTGCTCGCCGTGATCGCGCTGGGGGCGTTGGGCACGGGGTACGCGATGCTGCTGCAGTACGGGGTCGTGGCCGAGGTGGGCCCGACGACGGCCTCGATGGTCACGTACTTCATTCCCGTCATCGCCACGACGGCGGGCGTCGCGCTCCTGGACGAACAGCTGACGTGGAACACCCCGATCGGCGCCGTCGTCGTCCTCGCGGGCGCCGCCCTCACCCAGACCCGCGGCCCTCGCCGCCGGTCGGGGGCAAGCCCGGCCGCCACGGGTACGGGAGCCCCGGCCGGGCCCTCCGGCCCTCGCCGCCCCGCCCCGGCAGGCCCGGCTCCCGCAGATCCCGCCGGTACGGAGCCGCCCGTGCCGACCCCCGCCGACCACCCCTTGGCCTCATCGACCTCACCGGCCGCGCCCGTCACGCCCGTGGCGTGCACCTCGGGCGCCAGGACGGGCCGCCCGTAAGAACAGCCGGGCCCGCCGCCCATGAGGACGACGAGGCCCTCCCTTCGATCCTCTGCCCGGCAGCACTCCCTGCCGGGCAGAGGCCCACGCGCCGTCCCCGACGGGCCCGCCCCCTCCCGCCCGCACCTCCCGCCTCAGCCGTAACTCCGCGCCGGCGCCGGCCCCGCCGCGCCCGCGACCGCGTCGGCCAGGGGCTCGATGTCGTCCATGGTCAGGCCGGAGACGGTCAGCCGGACGGCCGGCCCGGTGCTCATCCGGAAGCGGGCTCCCGGAGCCACCGCCCAGCCCGCGCCGAGGAGTCGCGCCACGGCCCCCGTCTCGTCGGCGACAGGCACCCATACGTTCATTCCGCTGCGCCCGTGCGCCTCCACCCCGCGTCGCTCAAGGGCGCGCACGAGCCCGTCGCGCCGCCGCGCGTAGGAGCCCGCGACGGCCGCCGCGTCCACCGCGCCCGTGGCCCACAGGTGTGCGACGGCACGCTGGAGCAGTCTGCTGACCCAGCCGGGCCCGAGCTGTTGGCGCCCCAGCACCCGGTCGAAGGTCTCCGCGTCCCCGGTCAGCGTGGCGATCCGCAGATCCGGTCCGTACGCCTTGGCGACCGAGCGGACCATCGCCCAGCGGTCGGTCACGCCGGCCAACGGGTGCAGCGGCAGGTCGACGATGCCGTGGCCGTGGTCGTCCTCGATGAGCAGCACGTCCGGGTGGGCGGCGAGGACGCGCCGCAGTTCCGCGGCGCGGCGAGCGGTCACCGCGGCGCCGGTCGGGTTCTGCGCCCGGTCGGTGACGATCACCGCCCGCGCCCCCTCCCGCAGCGCCCGCGTCACGTCGTCCGGCAGCGGCCCCTCGTCGTCGACCGCGACGGGCACCGGCCGGAGCCCGAGCGCCGGGACCAGGTCGAGCAGACTCCCCCACCCGGGGTCCTCGACGGCGACGCCGTCCCCCGGCCTGAGGTGAACGGCGAGGACCCGCTCGATGGCATCGAGCGACCCCGAGGTGACGGCGATCGGTCCGTCGGGCACCCCGTCAGCGTCCAGCGCGGCCCGCGCGAGCCGGGCGAACTCCTCGTCGACGGGCGCCTCCCCGTACATTCCGGGCCGCTCGGCGTCCCGCCGGGCCGCCTCCGCGAGCGCCGGACCCAGCGCCGGCAACAGCGCGGGGTCCGGGTTGCCCTGGCCGGCGTCCCGTACACCGGCCGGCGCCTCCACGCGGATCGACCCGCGGGCCGTGGTCGCGGGCCTCGGCCGCACGCGGCTGCCGCGCCGGCCGTCCGTCTCGATGACGCCGCGCTCGCGCAGGGTGCGGTACGCGGCCGCGACCGTATTGGGGTTCACCCCGAGCCCGACGGCCAACTCTCGCATCGGTGGCAGCAGTTGCCCCGGCTGCAGCTCACCCGCGGCCACGCCCCGCTCCACGCTCGCGGCGATCTCCGATGCGCGACGGCCTTCGATCCGATACTCTCCTAGCACAAACGACATTATGCACTAGTGCAATGGAGAGCGCAATGACGGACACCTACGAGCGGACCGAGCGGACCTTCCCCACGCGTGGTCGCGACCGTGCCTCGTACGACCGCGCCTTGGTGCACTCGATACTCGACGAGGCGTACGTCTGCCACCTCGGCTTCGTCCGCGACGGCGCCCCGGTCGTGCTGCCGACCCTGTACGGCCGGATCGGCGAACGCCTCTATGTCCACGGCTCGACCGGCTCCCGCCCGTTGCACATGGCGGGCAGGGGTGCCGAGGCTCCCGGGCTGCCCGTCTGTCTGACCGTCACCCATGTCGACGGCCTGGTGCTGGCCCGGTCCGCCTTCCACCACTCGATCAACTACCGCTCCGTCGTGGTCCACGGCACCGCCCACCAGGTGACCGACCCCGAGGAACGGCGCACCGCCCTCGACGCCCTGGTCGACCACGTCGTCCCCGGCCGCTCCCGGGACGCGCGCCCGGCCGACGCCAAGGAGCTCGCCGCCACGGCCGTCCTCCGTCTCGACCTCGACCAGGTCTCCGCCAAGGTCCGCACCGGCGGCCCCAACGACGACCCCGAGGACCTCACGCTCCCCCACTGGACCGGTGTGATCCCCGTACGCACGACCTACGGCACCCCGATCCCGGCCGAGGACCTCGATCCGGCGATCGCCCTGCCCGACTACCTCACCCTCGTCTGAGGCCGCGCCATGCTGATCCATCCCTGGGACTCCGTGCACGACGATGACGAGTGGCGCGGCTGGCTGACCGGCCACGACTTCGGCCAGCTGGCGGTCAACGGCCTGCCCGGCGAGCCGCCGTGGGTGCAGCCGATGCACTTCCGGTACGACTCCCAGCCCGGCCGGTACGGGCAGGTGATCGCCCATCTCGCCCGCCCGAACCCGATGTGGGCGGCGCTGGAGGGGAACCCGACGGTCCTGTTGAGCGTGGTGGACGACTATGTGTTCGTTCCCGGCCCGTGGGCGGCCCCCGAGGGAGCCCCGGCCGAGCACGGCACCCCCACCTCCTTCTACGCCGCCGTCCAACTGCGCTGCACCGCGTGGGTGGTCGACGACCCGGCCGAGAAGGCGGAGCTGCTGAACCGCCAGGTCGCCCACTTCCAGCCGGAGGGCGGCACCGCCCCCGTCGCAGTCGGCGAGGCGCCCTTCGGACGGCTCTTGTCGGGCCTGCGGGTGCTGCGCCTCGACGTGACGGACGTCCGCGCCAAGTTCAAGTACGCGAACCACAAACCGGAGGCGGTCCAGAACCGGATCGCCGACGGCCTCGCCCGCCGCGCCGCCCCGGGGGACGCGGCCGCCCGCACCCACCAACTCCGCCGCCGCGCCCGGCCAGACGCCACAACGTGACCGGCGGGGCCGCGCCCGGGCGTCCGCCGCGCACCCGGCGGACGCCCGGCATCCCCCCGTAGCGGTCCGCCACGCCTACACCCGTACCTCCGACTCCGCCTCCGCCTCCGCCTCACGATCACGGGACGTGGCCACCGTGCGCGTCTCCGCGGTCGCCAGGCCCACGACGGCCGCGAGGAGCAGCAGGGTGCCTGCCACGGTGGCGGCGGTGAGCCGCTCGCCGAGGGCCGTGACCGCGATCAGCGACGCGCTCACCGGCTCCAGGAGCATGATCACGGAGACGGTCGCGGCGCGGACCGCGGCCGCTCCGGTGAAGTAGAGCGCGTACGCCAGCGCCGTGGGGACCGCCGCCACGTACACCAGCAGGCCCAGCACCCGCAGCGGCTCGGCCGTGTGCGGAACGAGCCCCTCGACGATCGCGGCCGGCAGCAGCCCGACCGCTCCGATGGCGAAGGCCCACGCGGTCGTCGACAGGGCGTCCGAGGCCCCGCCGTCCCGTCCCAGCCACCGGGTGAGCAGGGTGACCGCCGAGTACCCGGCCGCCGAAAGGACCGCGAGAGCCGCGCCCAGCGGCCGGACGCCACCACTCTCGCCCCCCAGGACGAGGACGGCGAGGCCGGCGAGCGCCCCGGCGACGGCGGCGATGCCGCCGCGCCCGAGCCGTTCGCCGAGGGTGAGCCGGGCGCCGACGGCGATCAGGACCGGCCCCGCGCCCAGCGTGACCATGGTGCCGACCGCGAGGCCGGTCGCCTCGACGGCGGCGAAGTAGGCGCCCTGGAAGACGGCCATGGAGATCCCCGTACCGAGAATGCGGATCAGCCGTCGGCGACGGGGCTCAGCCGGCCCGGCCCCGGTGCGCCGGGGGCGCAGGGCCAGCGCCCCGAGCAGCAGCACCAGGCCGCCGGCCGAGCGCCAGAAGGACAGGGCGAGCGGGCCCAGGTCGCTGCCTCGGAAGATCAGCGAGGCAGCGGCACCGGCCGTGCCCCAGGCGATTCCCGCGACGACGAGACAGAGGAGGCTCCGCCCGACGGCGGGCGTGGCCGCAGCGGGGGCCGCATTCGAGGCCGCGGACGCGAAAGAGAGATCGGAGGAGGAGGGAGAGGTTTTCGACACGTACTTCTCCGTGTGAAGACGGGTGATGGGGTCGCTCGACTGCGCACGGGGGCAGCGAGGACCCGCTCGGGGACTGCCCGAGCCCGGTCTTCGTCAGGGAGAGTGCCGCCCGCGCTAGGCGGCGGGCGGCGGAAGTACGGTCTTATGCATGATCGTCACCCTAGAGGGAGGCCCGGTCCGGCCGACCACTCCGTTTCCCGGTCGGCCGGACCGGTCCCGGCCACCGGGACCGGCGAGGCGGCCTTCGGTGTCGACGACTGGGCGATGAACGCGCCGATCAGGACCACCGCGCCGCCGAAGATCTGCGGGCCCGCGAGGTGTTCGCCGAGCAGCACCCACGCCAGGACGGTCGCGATCACGGCCTCCAGGCAGGCGACGACGCCGGCCACCTGGGGGGAGAGCCTGCGCACCGAGATGACTCCGGTGACATAGGCGAGCACGGTGGCGATCAGCACGATCCAGCCGAGGAGCAGCCAGGCCGGCGCGTCGGTGCCGTTCATGTCGGCGGTGCCGCCGAGGACCGACCACTCCATGCCCCACGGGCGGGCGACGACGGTCAGGACGAGGGCACCGAAGAGCAGTCCGTACGCGATGACGCCGAGCGGATCGGCCGGGTCGGACTCGTCGCCGCTCTGGTCGGAGAGGACGAAGTAGCCGACCTGGCAGCAGGCGGCGCCCAGGGCGAGAAGCAGCCCGAGCAGGTCGAAGCTCAGCCCGGACCAGACCTGCACCACGCAGGCGAGTCCGCCGACGGCGAGGACGACGCCGAGTGCGGCGGCGCGGGTCACCGGGCGACGCTGGACGAAACGGACCCAGCCGAGGACGAGAGCGGGTGCGAGGTACTCGATGAGCAGCGCGACACCGACGGGAATCCGGGACAGGGAGGCGAAGTAGAAGGCCTGGACGCCGGCGACGGCGAGCAGCCCGAAGCCGGCGAGCAGCGCGGGCTTGCGTCGCAGGAGGTCGCGGTGGCGCCAGGCCACGGGCAGCATGACGAGCGCGGCACCGGTCACCCGGAGCCACACGACGTGCAGCGGGTCGAGTCCCGCCTCGATGAGCGGCTTGGCCGCCACTCCTGAACCACCGAATGCGAAGGCCGAGGCCAGGGCGAGTCCCAGGCCGGCGCTTCTCCCCTGAGACGCGTGCATCGGGCCATCATGACAGGGCGGCGTCAGGTGCGTAACCCCCGTTACACCTGTTGAGACAGCTCCCCGATCCGGTCGGCCAGCGCGAGCGGATCCACCCGTGCCCTGCGGAGCACCTCGACGGCCCGGCTGCCCGGATCCGCCGCGACGGCGGCGAGCAGATCCAGGCCGCGGGCGCACGGCTCGCCGCGCGACGCGGCCCGTTCGAAGGCGCTCGCCATGGCCGCGGCGGCCGAGGGCGACCACGCCGCCACCCCCGCCGCGGCCGGGGCAGACCATCCCGCCACACCGGCCGGGGCAGGGGCCGACCACCCCGCCGCTCCCACCTCCGGCCACCTCGCCGCGTCCACCACGCCTTCCCTGCCCGTCACGTGATCCGTGGCGTTCGCCGGCTCCACCCGCCGCACGACGTGTCCGCCGCCGGTCTCCTCGACCGAGCCCTGCCAGCGCAGCCCGTAACCGATGGAGCGCTGCACGAGATACCCCAGGAGGCGGGCGCGCTGCGAAGCGTCCTCGAAGGCGGCGCCCACCTCGGGATCGGACTCGATGAGCGAGTGCAGCAGATGGGCGGTGTCGATCTGCCGGTCGCCGTCCCGGAGGGCTCGACGTCGCGCGCCCGCCACGACCGCCGCGAGTTCGGCGGTCAGGCCGGAGGCGATGTCCGCGCGTCGCCGGATCGGCGACTGCGGGGGCACGCGGTGGACGGGTCTTTGCACCCTCCCACCTCATCAGCCTCCGGCGGCCGGAGCATCCCCGGTGAGAAGCATGTGCGCATCCCACCGGAGTTGGGCGCACGCGAGCGGCTCCTCCTTCTTCGGGATGAGATTGCGCGAGTTCGGTGCACGGGGCGCGCGCCGCCTTGCCTTGCGCCCCGGACGCAACCACGGCCCCCTCGCGCAACGTCTCCCGTACATGTTCTGGATGGTCGCCCTTCTCGCGCTCGACGGGCGGCAGTACGTCTACCGCGTGTACGCACCGCGGGAGGCGCTGCCGGCCGATCTCTTCTGGGCCGCGTTCCACTGCCACGACGAAAGCGGCGGACCCCGGGCCTCCGACTGGTTCGACTCGGCGCAGATCTGGTGGATGGGCGACGTCGAGGAACCGGCAAGGAACTGACGGTTCATCAGTATTGAATGTTCACGGCCGTACGGCTACGTTCCGCGACACCGGATCCCAACCAGCACACGTGAACGCGTGAAGGGGTGGTCGCATGGCCGAAGTCAGCGCGGAGGCACGGCTCGAGGCGCCGGCCGAGAAGGTCTGGGCACGGCTGACGGACTTCTCCTCGTACGGCGAGTGGAACGCCACCCACACCGACTTCCCGAACGGCGGCCCGGCCACGCTCGAAACGGGTGCCACCTTCGCGGAGAACATGAAGCTGATGGGCTTCCCGGCCGAGGTGACATGGACGGTCGAGGAGCTGGAGACCGCTCGGGTGCTGGCCATCCGGGGCAAGGGGCCGATGGGGGTCGACGTCGGAACGCGCTACTCGCTGGCGGCTGACGGTGACGCGACGACCGTGCGCATCGACGGGGAGTTCACGGGCGCGGCGGTCTCGCTGATGGCGGGCAAGCTCAGGGACTCGGCGACGGCGGCGCTGAACGAGTCGCTGCGCAAGCTGGCCGGCCTGGTGGTCTGACGCGGACGCCCCGGCACACGCGCGGCGGACATGAAAGGGGCCCCGCGGCGGATCGCCGTGGGGCCCTCCTTCGCCGGGGCCGCTCAGTGTTCGTCGGCCAGGATCAGATACAGCTTCTTGCGGGCGTCGTTGATGACCTCGACGGCCTTGTGCCGCTGCTCGGGGCTGCCGGTCTTCCAGACCTGCCCGAACGCCTCCATCAGACCGAAGCCGGCCTGCCGGATCTCGTTCAGGGCGTCCCAGTCGACACCGCGCCCGGCCTCTTCCCACGGGGCCTCCGGCCCCGACTCGGCCTCGGCCCGACCGGCGTCCGTGAGCGTGAACAGCTTCTTGCCACCGTCGCTCGCGCTGGCGATCAGCCCCTCGTCCTCGAGCAGCTGCAGGGTCGGGTAGACGGAGCCGGGGCTGGGCTTCCACGCCCCGCCGCTGCGCTCACCGATCTCGCGGATCATTTCGTAGCCGTGCATCGGGCGGTCCTTGAGCAGCGCGAGGATCGAGGCACGCACGTCTCCGCGCCGCGCCCTTCCCCGTCCGCCACCTCCGCGACCGCGCCCGCCACCCCCGAAGGGGCCACCACCGAACGGTCCGCCACCGAAGCCGGGCCCGAAGGGACCGAAGGCGGCGCGACGGCGCTCGAAGTCACCGCGTCCGAATTCGCCCCGACCGAACTGGCCGCGTCCGGCGTCGCCCCGACCGCGAGGGCCGGGTCCGCAGTCTCCATGTCCATGCCCGTGCTCGTGATCGTGTCCATGAGTACGCATCGCAACGCTCCTTCCATCGGGTACATCGTCGAACTGTCGCGATGCTTCAACGATATATCGGAACACTTCGTTTGCCAAGCGTCCGTCGCCGACGACCGGTCCAGTCACCCGGGATTGGCCTTGGCCTGCGGCATCGCGCCGCCGGTACGGTCCCGGGCATGCGGATTCGAATCGTCGACGCCTTCACCGACCGACCCTTCTCCGGCAATCCGGCGGGGGTCCTGCTGCTCGACTCCTTCCCAGACGACCACTGGCTCCAGAAGGTGGCCGCCGAGGTCAACCTCTCCGAGACCGCCTTCGCCCACCCCCTGCCCGCCGGCGGCGAGGCCGACTGGGCGCTGCGCTGGTTCACCCCGACCACCGAGGTCGACATGTGCGGCCACGCCACGCTCGCCACCGCGCACGTCTTGCACACGACCGGTGCGCTCCCCACGACCGGCGCGGCGAACGGCACCGTCCGGTTCGCGGCCCGCTGCGGCATCCTCAGCGCCACGGCCGAAGAGGACGGCACCATCACGATGGACTTCCCGACCTCGCCGCTGACCCCCGTACCGGTCCCGGACGGGCTGGAGAAGGCGCTCGGTGTGGAGGTGGTCTCCGTCCACGACACCGCCGCCCACATCGGCGACCTGGTCGTCGAGCTGCGCGACGAGGAGACCGTGCGCTACGTCACGC
This sequence comes from Streptomyces sp. NPDC006551, assembly GCF_040611675.1. NCBI lineage: Bacteria > Bacillati > Actinomycetota > Actinomycetes > Kitasatosporales > Streptomycetaceae > Streptomyces > Streptomyces sp. NPDC006551. Next base: position 18,867 of record NZ_JBEXOT010000002.1, on the reverse strand, counting down.
CGGACTTCGCGGCCCTCGTCGACCTCTCCGACCGGGGTGTCATCGTCACCGCGGCCGCCCGACAGCCCGAGCGCGGCTACGACTTCGTCTCCCGCGGCTTCTTCCCGGGCGTCGGTATCGACGAGGATCCGGTCACCGGCAGCGCCCACACCGCGCTCGCGCCGTTCTGGTCCGCCCGCTTCGGACGCGACGAGCTGACCGGATTCCAGGGCGGCGCCCGTACCGGCCTCGTGCGCACCCGGCTGCGCGGCGACCGCACCCTCCTGACCGGCCACGCCGTGACGGTCATCGAAGGGGAGCTGCGCGCCTGACCCCGTAAGCCGCAGGACCCCGTACACGACGGAGGGGCGTACGGCCACCGCCGTACGCCCCTCCACCCCTACGCTCCGTTGCCCGCTAGGCCGTGGGCAGCCAGTCCACCTTCCCTGCCAGCAGGCCGTATCCGACGAAGGCCACGATGTCGAGCAGCGCGTGGGCCACCACGAGCGGTCCCACCCTCCCCCAGCGCCGGTACAGCCAGACGAAGACGACGCCCATCACCATGTTCCCGATGAAGCCGCCGACCCCCTGGTAGAGGTGGTACGAGCCGCGCAGCACCGAGCTCGCCACCAGGGCGGCCGTCGGCGACCATCCCAACTGATCGAGCCGGCGCAGCAGATAGCCGACGACGATGACCTCCTCCAGGACGGAGTTCTGCACCGCCGAGAGGATTAGCACCGGGTACTTCCACCACACCTCGGGCAGCGACTCGGGCACCACCGTCAGATTGAACCCCGAAGCCCTCGCGATCAGGTAGAAGGCGAGCCCGGCGCTCCCGATCCCGGCCGCCACCAGCGCGCCTCGCCCCAGATCCGGCCACGGCTTCGACCGGTCGAAGCCGATCGCCCGCAGCCCGGAGCCCTCGCGCAGCAGCAGATGCGCGACGAGGACGACCGGGACGAGCGCCGAGGCGATGCCGAAGAGCTGCCAGGCGAGGTCGAGCCAGGGGCGTCCCGGAGCGTACGAGCCGTTGAGCGTCGCCGCCTGGTCCTTCAGCCCGCCCGGCTTGGTCAACGATCCGACGAAGCTGATGAGGGCCGAGACACCGCTCGCTCCGAGCGAGAGCGCGAGCACGACCACCGTCTCGGACCGCAGGATCCCGCGCGACGGCTCCTCAGGGGGAAGAGAACCGGCCACCACTCGTTGCTCCGACACCACACCTGTCTCCACTTCCCCATCGCTTCCCGGGTACGGAGATCATGCGTGACGCTCCGGGCCGGACGCCATTCCCCCGCTCCTGGCGCCCGCCCCGCGTAGGTGGTCGACCCTACGAGATCCCCACCGGCCAGGTGTGGACCGGCTTCCCCGCCCGCATCAGCTCGGCGTAGCGCAGGGTCGTGGCCGCGAGCGCCGCCTCCCGGTCGAGACCGGAGTCGAGCGCCCGGTGGAAGGTGTCGGCCTGCCAGGACGCGCCGTTGACCCGCCCGCGGCAGCGTTCCTCGATCACGCCGAGATAGAAGTCGCGGTCCGCCGGCTCGACGCGCCAGGCGTCGAGCCCGGCCGCGGCCAGCGGCAGCAGCTCGTCCAGGACCAGCCGTACCGCGGGGACCGCCGCCACCCCGCCCGACCGGCCGGGCCGCGGCCAGCGCAGCTCCGCGTCGATCCCGTGGCGGCAGGCGGTGTCGAAGTTCACGGCCGCGTCCTCGAACGGCAGCCGCTTCCACAGCGGCCGGGTGTCCTCGGCCAGCGCCCGCACCAGGCCGTAGTAGAAGGCCGCGTTGGCGACGACGTCGGTGACGGTCGGCCCGGCCGGCAGGACCCGGTTCTCCACCCGCAGATGCGGGACCCCGTCCACCCAGCCGTACACCGGGCGGTTCCAGCGGTAGACCGTGCCGTTGTGCAGCACGAGCTCCCGCAGCCGCGGCACCCCGCCCCGGTCGAGGACGAGCAGCGGATCCTCCTCGTCGCAGATCGGCAGCAGCGGGGGGAAGTACCGCAGGTTCTCCTCGAAGAGGTCGTACGCGGAATCCACCCACCGCTCCCCGAACCAGGTCCTCGGTCGCACCCCCTGCGCCTGGAGCTCCGGCGGCCTCGTGTCCGTGGCCTGCTGGAACAGCGGCGGCCGGGACTCGCGCCACAGCTCGCGCCCGAAGAGGAACGGCGAGTTGGCACCGACCGCGATCTGGACCGCGGTCACGGCCTGCGCAGCGTTCCACACGGCGGCGAAACGCTGCGGGGTGACCTGGAGGTGCAGCTGCACGGAGGTGCAGGCCGCCTCGGGCACGATCGACGTCGCGGTGCAGTTCAGCCGTTCCACGCCGTGAATGTCGAGGGTGAAGTCCTCCCCCCTGGCGGCGACGATCTGGTCGTTGAGGAGGGTGTAGCGGTCGACCGCCGAGAGGTTCTCGGAGACGAGGTCCCGCTGGGCGAGCGTGGGCAGAATTCCGATCATGACCACCCCCGCGTCGACTTCACGGGCTTTGCGGTCGGCATATCCCAGACCGGTGGTGAGCTCCTCCGCGAGACGGTCGAATACCCGCCCGTCGAGACGGCGCGGGGCGATGTTCACTTCGAGATTGAACATTCCCAGTTCCGTCTGGAAATCCGGGCTCGCGATCCGCTCGAGCACCGGCTGATTGACCATCCTGGGCATACCGTCGAGGCCCGCGAGATTGAGTTCGATCTCCAGACCCATGAGATTCCGCGGCCGGTCGAACCTCTTCTCCGCCAGAAGCCTCGCGAGCCCCGCCAGACACTGCTGGAGCTTCCTGCGGTATCGCTGCCGATCAGACAGGTCGAACCCGTCTGTCACGACCTTCTCCCCCATCGAAGCGTCCCTCCCCGCATGGGCGGCCGCGGCGACGGCCGCGCGTGTCACGGACGATGATGCCCCGGCCTGCTGATCCATAACGCCTGCGCGACAACCCCGTTGAACGATAGGCTGAAGGGAGTTCCCGTCCGGCACATCCCCAAGGCACTCGGCAGAGACATATTCCATCGACATAATTGCCGGAACCATGGGATCGATATTCAGCCGTCCGCAGCGGGGACAACGTCGCAGGCAGACGCCCTGAGCCCACCGGGAAGCCGCCGAATCGCCGTTGAAATAGGACCGGATGGGACCTTGCTTGTAATATCGGCGAGCGCTAGCGGAAACACTGTGTGAACACCTCTCGTATAAACTCCGCGAACGAGGCAGAGTGTTGGCGCCCGGCCATGGCCTCATGGCCCCCTTCCGGCCCGGCAGCTGACAGCGCCGTCGTACCTGCCCACGCGTCACCGTGTCTCCTGAGCGAGAGGCGACCCACCATGCTCCGACCCTCACCGGCCCCTGCGCCGGCTCTGCGCAGTGTCCTCGCGGCCCTCGGTTCCCCCACCGCCGTCCGCGAGGCGCGAACGCCCGCCCTCCGAACCGCCCAGGGCCCGCTGAGCCCCGAACTTCCGCTGCCCGTACACGTCCTCGACGTACGGGACCAGGTCGTCCCGCCGGGACAGGCTCCGCGCACCCGGCTCGTCGGCTGGCGCTTCCTCATCCGGGGCACCGACAGGGCCGTCGCCGCCGCGGACACCATGCTCACCCCCGACGGCTGGTCGTTCTCGCACTTCTTCGAAGGGCCGTACGTCACCGCCACGGAACGCGCGCTGCTCCAGGCCGAGGCGCTGCCCACGCCGTACCAGCCCCACCTGCTGTCCATACCGGAGCTGTACATGCTGACGCTCTGGCTGCACGGCGACACCGAGGCCGACGGCGCCTCGGCCTCGCCCGCACCCACCGACCTGCTGGTCCCGCTCGCCCCCGCGCCGCCGGGAATCGCCGCCCACCGCCCGCACCGGGTCGCCGACCTGCTGCCCGTCCTCACCCTGCGCCTGGCGCCGCCGCCGTTGTTCGGCACGCCGGCGCCGGCCTGATCCGGATCACGCCCGTCCCCGCCCCGCGGCCGGCCCGGCCCGCGGGGCGGAGCTCCGTCCGGACCGCGTCGAACACCACCGTCGAACGACTCCCCCCGTACGGACTAGCCCTTTGGTGCTACTCCGAACCATCCGAAGTGACCTCCCAGTTGAGCTGAACCGCCCGCGAGAGTGATACGTCTTCATGCAGTAGGAAGAGCTGCCGCGAAATACCTGCGGATCGACGTCCGTAGGGGAACACTGGACCAACCGAACCGACAACGGGGGGCGGCCATGAGCACCGCATCGAGCCGCAGGACGACACTCATCACGACGCAGCGAAAGAACCCACCCATGTGCCAGCACCAGCCAGCCTGTCCCACCGCCGACTCCGCCGACCGGGAGGCGGCCCGCCTCATGGCACACCACCCGGAGCAGGGCTGGAGCCTGCTGTGCAACGGGGTCCTGCTCTTCGAGGACACCGGTGAACTGCTGCCGGACGGGCAGATCATCGCCCCGCACCGCCCGCTGAGGGTGGGGCAGGTGACCACCGCCGCCTGACGCCGAGGCGGTTCAGGCACCAGGACCCGTACGAGGGACCACGAACACGACAAGGGCCGGCCCGGAGGAGACCTCCGAACCGGCCCTGACTCATGCTCAGTTGTCGTACGCGTCCAGCGGCGGGCAGGAGCAGACCAGGTTGCGGTCGCCGAACGCCCCGTCGATCCGGCGGACCGGCGGCCAGTACTTGTCCGCGGCCGAGACACCGGCCGGGAAGACCGCCTCGTCACGGGTGTACGGGTGGTTCCACTCGCCGCCCAGCGCGGCCGCGGTGTGCGGCGCGTTGTGGAGCGGGTTGTCGTCGGCGGGCCACTCGCCCGACGCGACCTTCTCGATCTCGCCGCGGATCGCGATCATCGTGTCGCAGAAGCGGTCGAGCTCGGTCAGGTCCTCGGACTCGGTCGGCTCGATCATCAGCGTGCCGGCCACCGGGAAGGACATCGTCGGCGCGTGGAAGCCGTAGTCGATCAGGCGCTTGGCGATGTCGTCGACGCTGACACCGGTCGACTTGGACAGCGGGCGCAGATCGACGATGCACTCGTGGGCGACCAGACCGGCCGGACCCGTGTAGAGCACCGGGTAGTGCGGCTCCAGACGCTTGGCGATGTAGTTCGCGGCGAGGACGGCGACCTGCGTGGCCCGCTTGAGGCCCTCGCCACCCATGAGTCGCACGTACGACCACGAGATCGGCAGGATGCCGGCCGAGCCCCACGGGGCGGCCGAGATCGGGCCGACGCCCGTCTCGGGGCCCGCGGTGGGCTGCAGCGGGTGGTTCGGCAGGTACGGAGCGAGGTGCGCGCGCACACCGACCGGCCCGACGCCGGGCCCGCCGCCGCCGTGCGGGATGCAGAAGGTCTTGTGCAGGTTCAGGTGCGAGACGTCGCCGCCGAACTTGCCCGGCTTGGCGAGTCCCACCAGCGCGTTGAGGTTGGCACCGTCGACGTACACCTGGCCGCCGGCGTCGTGCACGGCTCCGCAGATGTCGGCGACGTGCTCCTCGAAGACACCGTGCGTGGAGGGGTAGGTGATCATCAGCACGGACAGCTCGTCGCGGTACTGCTCGATCTTGGCGCGCAGGTCCTCGACGTCCACCTCGCCGTCGTCGGCGGTCTTGACGACGACGACCTTCATACCGGCCATCACGGCGCTGGCGGCGTTGGTGCCGTGCGCGGAGGACGGGATGAGGCAGACCGTGCGCTGCAGGTCGCCGTTGGCGCGGTGGTAGGCGCGGACGGCCAGCAGACCGGCCAGCTCGCCCTGAGAACCGGCGTTGGGCTGGATCGACACCTTGTCGTAGCCGGTGACCTCGGCGAGACGCTCCTCCAGCTCGGTGATGAGCGTGAGGTAGCCCTGCGCCTGCTCGACGGGGGCGAAGGGGTGGATCTGACCGAACTCGGGCCAGGTCACCGGCTCCATCTCGGTGGTCGCGTTCAGCTTCATGGTGCAGGAGCCGAGCGGGATCATGCCGCGGTCGAGCGCGTAGTCGCGGTCGGCGAGCTTGCGCAGGTAACGCAGCATCGACGTCTCGGAGCGGTGCGCGTGGAAGACCGGGTGGGTCAGGTACGCGTCGGTGCGCAGGAGCCCGTCGGGCAGCGTGTCCTCGGCGACGGCGTCCAGGGCCTCGATGTCGGCGTCGACACCGAAGGCGCCCCACACGGCGGCGAGCTGGGCGCGGCCGGTGGTCTCGTCACAGGAGATGGACACGTGGTCGGCGTCGACGAGGTACAGGTTGACGCCGGCCTCACGGGCGGCGGCGACGGCCTCGGCGGCCTTGCCGGGCACCCGGACGGTGAGGGTGTCGAAGTACGAGCCGTGCACGACCTCGACGCCACCGGCCTTGAGGCCCTCGGCGAGGACGGTGGCGTACCGGTGGACGCGCTGGGCGATCTGCTTCAGGCCGTCGGGGCCGTGGTAGACGGCGTACATCCCGGCCATGACGGCGAGCAGCACCTGCGCGGTGCAGATGTTGCTCGTGGCCTTCTCGCGGCGGATGTGCTGTTCGCGGGTCTGCAGGGCCAGGCGGTAGGCGCGGTTGCCGTCGGCGTCGACGGAGACGCCGACGAGGCGGCCGGGCAGGGAGCGGGCGTGCTTGTCCTGGACGGCCATGTAGCCGGCGTGGGGCCCGCCGAAGCCCATCGGGACGCCGAAGCGCTGGGTCGTGCCGACGGCGATGTCCGCCCCCAGCTCGCCGGGCGAGGTGAGCAGGGTGAGCGCCAGCAGGTCGGCGGCGACGGTGACGATCGCGCCGATCTCGTGGGCGGCGTCGATGACCGGCTTGATGTCCCGGACGGCGCCGGAGGCCCCCGGGTACTGGATCAGGACACCGAACACACCGCGCTCGGCGATCTCGGCGGGGATACCGTCGCTCAGATCGGCGACGACGACCTCGACGCCGGTCGGCTCGGCGCGGGTCTCGATCACGGCGATGGTCTGGGGCAGGGCGTCGGCGTCGACGAGGAAGACACCGTTCTTGACCTTGCCCACGCGCCGGGACAGGGCCATGGCCTCGGCGGCCGCGGTGCCCTCGTCGAGCAGCGAGGCGCCGGAGGTGGGCAGACCGGTGAGGTCGGCGACCATGGTCTGGAAGTTGAGAAGCGCCTCGAGGCGGCCCTGCGAGATCTCCGGCTGGTAGGGCGTGTACGCGGTGTACCAGGCGGGGTTCTCCATGACGTTCCGGAGAATCACCGGCGGGGTGAAGGTGCCGTAGTAGCCGAGGCCGATCATCGGGGCGAGGACCTGGTTGCGGTCGGCGAGCCGGCGCAGCTCGGCGAGGACCTCGGCCTCGGTGCGGGCGGCGGGAAGGGCGAGCGCCTCGGCGCTCTTGATCACGTCCGGCACGGCGGCGGCCGTGAGCTCGTCGAGGGAGCCGTAGCCGACCTGCGCGAGCATCTTGGCCCGGGCTTCGGCGTCGGGTCCGATGTGCCGCTGTTCGAACGGGATGCCCTGCTCGAGCTCGGAGAGCGGAATGCGGTGGGCGGTCATGTACGGAGGCCTCCTGGTCGTCACGACCTTCGAGGGGCACCACGGCGCGGGTACCCGGACGGCCTCCCCCTCTGTCATCTCGACCTGAGAGCTTCACCGGCACGCCGAAGGGCACGCCGGCTTTCACCGTCGGTGAGAGCGGATGCCGTCGGACGCCCGCCCTGCTTTCCAGAGTGACCTCGTCCGTGCGGTACAGGGGCCTGAGAGATTCCGGGGAGGATTTGCTCCTTCGGCGCCTCCGAAAACCTTCTCCGGAGGACTCTCCCGCACGGGGTCGACAGCCACAGCCAGCCTACCAGCGCGGTTCCCACTCCCATCGCTCAAGTGGCCGACATCCCAGATGTGCACTTTCGTAGTCTTTGAAGGTCCTCGAAGACCAGTCGCGACCCGTTGGAGGGACCGTGCAGACCGACATCGATCCGCGCAGCCTGATCGGCCGCAAGGCGTTCGACCGCGACGGCAACAAGATCGGCACCGTGGACGAGGTGTACCTCGACGACGCGACGGGGGTGCCGGAGTGGGCCGCGGTCCGCACGGGCCTGTTCAGCCGGGACGCCTTCGTCCCCCTGGAGCCCAGCGAACTGGTCGAGGACGGCCTCCACGTCCCGTACGAGCGCGCCCTGATCAAGGACGCCCCGGACTTCGGCGTGGGCCGCCATCTCTCCCCGGAACAGGAGCTCCAGCTCTACCGCCACTACAACATCCCCCTTCCGCCGGTGCCGGACCACGACTTCGGCCACCTCGCGGGTCAAGAGGACACCTGACCGGCCCCTCCAGCCCCGCTCGCCCCGGAGGCCGCGCGTCGCGGTCTCCGGGGCGACCGCCGCCCACGGGAGCGCGCGCAGCTCACCGTCGCGTCGGCGCACGCGTGCCGCGGCCCCGGTTACTCCTAGGCGACCGCCGCCGTACCCGCCCCGCCCCCCACCAGCGGCAGCGGGTCCGCCGGCTCCAGATCCGGGTCGTCGACGGGAAACGTCCGCACCCGCCCCGGCCCCGACCCCGGCTCCTCGAAGCGCACGGTGACCCGCCCGACCCCGCTGCCCTGCACCCACCCGGCGCCGTACACCGCGTGCCGCACGTCGTGCCCGGGCGCCCAGCGCCGCTCGGCCGGCACCTCGGGCTCGACCGCCTCCGGCGGCGCGGGCGCCTCCCCCGACTCCTCCTCCGACGGCGGCTCCGCCGCCTCCGCCTGCGCGAACAGGTCCTCCTGCGTGTAGTCCGCCAGGCCGCTCACCCCCACGCCCAGCAGCCGCACCCCGCCCGTCGTGTCCACACCCTCCAGCAGCCGCCCCGCCGCCTCCCGCACCACCACCGGATCGTCCGTGGGCCCGCGCAGCGTCTCCGACCGCGTCAACGTCGAGAAGTCGTACCGCCGCACCTTGAGCACGATCGTCCGTCCCGAGTGCCCGGAACCCCGCAGCCGGCCCACGCACCGCTCCGCGAGCCGCTCCACCTCCGTCCGGATCCGCACCCGGTCGTGCAGGTCCACGTCGAAGGTGTCCTCCACCGACACGGACTTCGCGTCCCTCTCGGCCACCACGGGCCGGTCGTCGTACCCCTGGGCCATCCTGTACAGAGAGGCCCCGTGCGCCCGCCCCAGAAGCCGTACAAGCTCGTCCTCACCCGCTTCCGCGAGGTCCGACACCGTCGTCATCCCCGCCCTGCGCAGATGCTCGCCCGTGGCCGGCCCGACGCCCGGCAGGATCCGCACCGACTTCGGTCCCAGCAGTTCCCGCTCCGTGCCCGGCTCGATGAGCACCAGCCCGTCCGGCTTCGCCTCCTCCGAGGCGATCTTCGCCAGCATCTTGGATCCCGCGAGCCCTACCGACCCCGTCAGTCCGGTCGTCGCGAGGATGTCCCGGCGCAGCAGCTCCCCCGCCCTGCGCGCGCTTGCGCTGTCCTCGGCGACGCCCCCGGCCTCCAGGTCCACGAACGCCTCGTCGAGGCTGAGCGGCTCCACGAGGGGCGACAGTCGTCCGAGCAGCTCCATGACCTGCTCGCTGATGGAACGGTAGAACGCGAAGCGGGGCACGAGATAGGCCGCGTTCGGCGCCCGTCTGCGCGCCTGCGCCATGGGCATCGCCGAATGGACCCCGAAGCGCCGTGCCTCGTACGAGGCGGTGGCGACGACTCCGCGCGGCCCGAGACCGCCGACGACCACCGGTTTTCCGCGCAGGCTCGGTTTCGCCGCCTGCTCGGCGGCGGCGAAGAAGGCATCCATGTCCAGATGCAGAATCGTCGGCGCGGCTCTCACATCTCCGATGCTGCCCTACACCACTGACAATCGGCTCGCACTCCCGTGCGGCCGCGCCGACCAGGCCGCCCCCTACCGGCTGCTCGCCCGCGCGAGCGCCGCCCACCGGGCTCAGACGGCCCGGTCCCGCCGCCGTCGCGCCAGCTCGTCGCCCGGGTTGTGCCCGATCAGCGTCTCGCCCGTGTCCACACGTTCCCCGTGCAGTTGCGAGAGCGCGGCCTCCACGTCTCGCCAGACCACTCCCACCGCGATCCCGAAGACGCCCTGTCCCCCTTGGAGCAGGTCCACCACCTCGTCGGGCGAGGAGCACTCGTACACGGTCGCGCCGTCGCTCATCAGCGTCATCCGCTCCAGATCGCGGAAACCGTGGGCGCGCAGATGCTGCACGGCCGCCCGGATGTTCTGGAGCGCGACCCCGGTGTCCAGGAAACGCTTGACGATCTTGAGGACGACCACGTCACGAAAGCTGTACAGCCGCTGCGTCCCCGAGCCGTAGGCCGGCCGTACGCTCGGCTCGACGAGGCCGGTACGCGCCCAGTAGTCCAATTGGCGGTACGTGATCCCCGCCGCCGCGCACGCGGTGGGCCCCCGGTATCCGACGGTCTCCGTATCCGCACCCGTGGCCGCGCCCGCACTCGCGTCCGTTCCGAAGTCGCTCACACCGCCGTGAAGCGGATACGGACCGTTCTCACCGGGCGCACGCCCGAGGGAGCCCCCTGCCGTACCGTCGCCGCTGCTCATCACGCCGACCCTCCGTCCTTGACCTGCCCACACGAAGGTAGGCAGTCACTCGGGGTGCGTCAACGATCGCCACACTCGGCACGCCGAGTGATAATCACCCTGAGAGTGGTTTCCCGTATCTCTCTTCGGGGAAAGGCTACTCGAATGCGCTGACGCGCCCTCGGATCAGCGCCCGGGCGGGACGGCACTTCGCCGCTTCATCCGCCGGGGACAGGACCTCGCCGGAACACCTCACTGGCTGCTGGAACCGAAGTCCTCCGGAGAGATCTGGTCGAGGAATTCGCGGAACTTCTCCACCTCGTCCTCCTGCTCGTCCGGAATCGCGATACCGGCGTCGTCCAGGACACCGTCACTGCCGAAGATCGGCGTCCCGGTGCGCAAGGCCAGCGCTATCGCGTCGGACGGCCTGGCGCTCACCTCGACGCCGCTGGCGAAGACCAGCTCCGCATAGAAGACCCCTTCGCGGAGGTCGGTGATGCGGACCTCGGTGAGCTCCTGGCCCACCGCCTCAAGGACGTCCTTGAAGAGGTCGTGCGTCAGCGGCCTGGCGGGGGCCATGCCCTGCTGGGCGAAGGCGATCGCGGTCGCCTCACCCGGTCCGATCCAGATGGGAAGGTACCGATCGCCTCCCACTTCACGCAGGAGCACGATCGGTTGGTTGGAGGGCATTTCCACCCGGACACCCACAACGTCGAGCTCGTTCACACAGCAACCCTAGGACGTGCTCGACCGGTTTGGGTAGTCGGGACCCCCCAAGATCACTGCAACCGGATTCCCAGCGCGGTCTGCACCAGTGCCGCGTGCAGCCTCACGGAGAGCCCCGCGAGCTCCTTGGCGGTGGCCTCCGCATGCGCTCTGGTCTGCGGATTACGGTGCCGGCGCAGCGGCGCGACCATCTGTTCGACCAGCCCGGCCTCCCGGTCGGCAGCCGCTTTCACCGCCCGAAGATGGCGCGGTTCCAGACCGAATCTCCCCAAGTCCGCGACAAGTCTGGCGACGGTGACCGCCTCGGCGTCGTACCCGCCCTCGGCTCCCGGAGCGATCAGCCCGTACGACTCCCACTCCGCGAGCTCCTCCTCGCTCACCTCCGCGGCGGCGAGCAGCTCGGCCCGGCCCACCCGCGTGGCGGTCGGCCGGTCGCCCTCCGCGTCCCAGGCACCCTCCAGCAGGTCCCGCTGGGGGCTCGGGGCCGGCAGCGTGACCTGTTCACCCCGGGCGAGGGCGTCGAGATGCTCGCGGATGACCTTCAGCGGAAGATAGTGGTCACGCTGCATCCGCAGGATCTGAGCGAGCCGCTCCACGTCCTGCGGGCTGAACTTCCGGTACCCGGAGGCCGTCCGCCGGGGCTCGACGAGCCCCTCGGCCTCCAGGAACCGGATCTTGGAGATGGTCACTTCGGGAAACTCGTCGCGCAGCTGATTCAGCACCGCACCGATGCTGACCAGCCGGTCGCCCGCGGCGGCGGCACCGTGTCCGGCACCGCCCGTCGGTGTTCGCAGCATGGACCTTCCCTGAAGGCTTCTCCGAGGCGTTACGCGCCCCGCTGGCTCGAGTAGAAGACCAGCCGGTACTTGCCGATCTGCACCTCGTCGCCGTTGGACAGAACGGCCGAGTCGATCGGCTCACGGTTGACGTACGTACCGTTCAGGCTGCCGACGTCGGCGACCGTGAAGCTGCCGTCCTGCGCCCGCCGGAACTCCACATGCCGCCGCGACACCGTCACGTCGTCCAGGAAGATGTCGCTCTGCGGGTGACGGCCGGCCGTGGTCAGCTCGCCGTCCAGCAGGAAGCGGCTGCCGGAGTTCGGGCCGCGACGCACGACCAGGAGCGCCGAACCGGTCGGCAGCGCCTCGACGGCCGCCAGCGCCTCGGGCGAGAGGGACGGAACGGCGGTCTGGCCGGTGACCTCGGAGTCGTACGCCTCCAGACCCGAGATCGAGATCGTCGACGTCGTCTCGGACGCGCGCTCCGCGGGCACCCCGGCACGCAGGGGCGCGCCGCAGTGAGAGCAGAAACGGCTGTCCGCGGTGTTGCGGTGACCGCACCTCGTACACACCGGCATGGACGCATCCTCCTGCCGCGGCTGACCCGCGGAGGTCTGGGTCGCATACGGGTCGGGGGTGAACCCTCCACCCGTACTCGAGGTCGATGGTTCTCCGAAACCTATGCGGCCCGCACCGGCAGGGTCAACAGACGACGCGCCCTGTCCGCCCGGAATGTCACCGCCCTGGCCATCGACCTCATCACGGAAGAGGGGGCGCTCGCCACCCTGTTCCTCACTCTGGGCATGGCGCGGCGCGCGGTGCTTGGCGTTGCCGCCGTCCTCGCGTGCGCTCTTGCCGAACAACTTCGCAAACAACTTCACGGGCGATTCCCCTTGACCGAAACAGACCCGCCCGTGGGGCAGGACGAACCCTGAATGAACACACCTGCCGACCCGGACATAATCACAACGTCCGTATCCTCCGGACAGTTTCCACCACGCACCACGCTTGTGGTGCGGCGACCCCCCGCAACCTCTTGCCCTTGTCGCGTGACCGTCATGCACCCCGCCTCACTGCGAGGACGACTGAGCGTAGTCAGGCCGCTTCACAGGTCGCAAGGCGTCCACGACGATCTTCTCGGACCGGGCCACAGTGGCTGTGGCCTGCTCCTTCTCCAGGGTCTGGACGACTCCACCGGGGATGTTGAGCGCGGGCTCGAGATCCTCGGGCTTGCCGATGACCTTGAAGACGTACGGAGCGGCCACCTTCGTTCCATCGATCTCTATCGAACCGTCGCCGCCCGAGAAATAGCTGTCCGCCACCACCCGTACGTCGTTGACCTGGATCGCCTCGGCCCCCGCGGCACGCAGCTCCTGGATGGCGTCGAGCAGCATGTCCGACTCGACCGCGCCCGAACCGTCCGCGATGGTCAGCGTGATCCCCGGCCCCTCGGCCGCGACCGTGCCGGCCAGGATGCCGAGCTGCCGCTCCTTCTCCTGGGTCTGCTTCCGCGCCTCCTCGGCCTGGTCCGAACTGGACTCCAGCTCCGAGCGCTGACTCTCCAGCCGCGCCTTCTCGTCCTCGAGCCGCTGCGTACGGTCGTCGAGCTCGTCCAGGATGCGCACCAGGTCCTCCTGGCGGGCGCCGCGCAGCGCGCTGTTGTCACTGGTCGAGCGCACCTGGATGGCGAGCCCGAGGCCCAGGACGAACAGCAGGACCGCGACGATGAGCTGAGCCCGGCTCACGCGCGGCGGCCACAGACCGGCCTTCAGCCGCTGCCGCCCCGTCATGCCGTTCGGCGCAGCCGCCTCCCGCGGAGCTTCGTCCTGGGGAGCCCCGTTCTCGGGAGCGGCGTTCTGAGGATTCTCAGGAGGAGTCTCGTTCGAGGGAGCCCCGCCGTTTGTCGAGGGAGTCTCGTTCTGATTCGAGGGAGTCCCGTTCCGAGGAGTCTCGTCGTTGCTCATCGGCCTCACGCCCGGAACACATGGCGCCGGATGGCGGCCGCGTTGGAGAAGATCCGGATGCCGAGGACGACGACCACACCGGTCGACAGCTGCGCGCCGACGCCCAGCTTGTCGCCCAGGAAGACGATCAGCGCGGCCACGACCACGTTCGACAGGAAGGAGACCACGAAGACCTTGTCGACGAAGATCCCGTCGAGCATGGCCCGCAGGCCGCCGAAGACCGCGTCGAGGGCGGCGACCACGGCGATCGGAAGATAGGGCTCGACCACCGCCGGAACCTCGGGCCGGACCAACAGTCCGACCACGACTCCCACGATCAGGCCCAGTACGGCGATCAAGATGTGCCCTTCCCTGTGTCGGCCGTGGCCCGCCCGGTGGCGTCGGCCGCCCCGGCTCCCCTCGGCACTGCTGTACGTACGATCAGGCTCGGCGCGGCCGGCAGACGTACCTCGGCCTGGGCCGAGATACTGGTCCGGATCCCGAAGTTCTCCCGCAACGCGTGCAGGTACTGCCCGTCCGCGCTGTCCTGGAACGCGGTGCTCAGCCGCTGCCCGTCCCCCACCGCCAGCACGGTGTACGGCGGCACCAGCGGCTTGTTGTCGACCAGTATGGCGTCGCCGGCCGCCCGGATCGCGGACAGGGACGTCAGCCTCTGCCCGTTGATCGCGACGGCCTCCGCGCCGGACTCCCACAGACCGTTGACGATCCGCTGCATGTCCCGGTCACGTACGCGCCCGGTGTCGGCGAACCCGCTGCTCTCCCGGGGGCCTCCGCCGCCCTGCTCGGTCCCCTTCGCGTCGTCGACCACGAGCCTCACGCCCGGGCCCCGCACCGGCGTCGCACCGGACAGCAGCGCCACGAGTTCGGCCTGGTCTCCGCCGTGCTGCTCGAGCGCCTTGCGCTGCCGCTCCCCCACCTCGGCACGGATCTTCTCGACGTCCTGCTCCAGCTTGTCGGCCGCCGCGGTCTCCGCGTCGATCCTGCCGATCAGCTCCTGCCGCTCCTTGGCGACGACGGGCGCCGAGATCCGCGCCTCGGCGGCGCCGACGGTCACCACGGCCGCTGCCAGGACCAGACCGGCCGCCAGGCCGAGCTTGGCGCGCAGGGTACGGGGCAGACCGCCGCCCTCCGCCTCGCGGCGGGCCGACGCCTCGGCGTAGCCGTCGTCGAGCGCGTGGTCCATCACGTTGTTCAGCAGCGACATGGACGCATCCGGACGCGGGGCGGGTGATCCGGTGCTCCGAACGGGGTGCTGCTGCGACATGCCGCACATCGTCGCACGTCGCACGGCCTACCGCCGAATGGCCCCACCGATGAGCCGGGAGGCGTCCTGACGACACCTCCCGGCTCACCTGTCCCGTCCGTCAGTGACCAGCGCTCTCGACCACGCCGGCCCATTCGTCGAGCAGGGCCTGCGCCGAGGTGTCGTCGGGTCCCTCCGCCCACAGATGGGTGACGGCCTCGGCCGGGTCGGGCAGGACCATCACCCAGCGCCCGTCCGCCTCCACGACGCGTACACCGTCGGTGGTGTCCACGGACCGGTCACCGGCCGCCTCGACCACGCGCCGCATGACCAGGCCCTTCACGGCCCACGGGGTCGCGACGTCCCGCTTCAGCACATGCGCCCGCGGGATACGGGCGTCGATCTGGCTCAGCGTGAGCTGCGTCCGCGCCACCAGACCGATCAGCCGTACGAAGGCGGCCGCACCGTCGAAGACACTGCTGAACTCGGGAATGATGAAGCCACCGCGGCCGTCACCGCCGAAGATCGTGGACTCCTCGCGGCCGACCCGGGTCAGGTCGTCGGGCGAGGTCGTCGTCCACTCCACCTGAGTGCCGTGGTACGCGGCGACCTGTTCGGCGATTCTCGTGGTCGTCACCGGCAGGGCCACGCGGCCCGAACGCCGCTCGGCGGCCACCAGGTCGAGCATGACCAGAAGTGATCGGTCGTCCTCGATGATCCGCCCGCGCTCGTCGACGAGCGAGAGCCGCTCACCGACCGGGTCGAACCGCACGCCGAACGCGGCCCGCGCCGAGGCGACGATCTCCCCGAGCCGGACGAGGCCGGCCCGCCGGGTCTCGACCGATTCGGTGGGGCGCGACTCGTCGAGACCGGGGTTGATGGTGAGCGAGTCCACCTGGAGCCGCCCGAGCAGGCTCGGCAGAACCAGGCCCGCGCTGCCGTTGGAGGCGTCCACCACCACCTTGAGCCCGGCCTCCGCGATCCCGGAGGTGTCCACGTTCCTCAGCAGCGAGCCGGTGTACGAGTCGAAGACGCTCGCCGGGAAGGAGAGGTCACCGATCTCGCCCGGGAACGCCCGCCGGTACTCCTGTCGCGCGAACACCCGGTCCAGCTTGCGCTGGCCGGCCTGCGACAGATCCGCTCCGCGTTCGTCGAAGAACATGATGTCCACGGAGTCCGGCACGCCGGGCGAGGTCCGCAGCATGATGCCGCCCGCGCTGCCCCGTGCGGTCTGCTGGCGGGCCACCGGCAGCGGCACGTTCTCCAGGTCGCGCACGTCGATGGCGCTGGCCTGCAGCGCGGAGATCACCGCGCGCTTCAGCGCACGGGCACCTCTGGAGTGGTCGCGCGCGGTGGTGACCGTCGAGCCCTTCTTCAGGGTCGTGGCGTACGCTCCGGCCAGCCGGACGGCCAGCTCGGGCGTGATCTCCACATTGAGGATTCCGGACACCCCGCGTGCCCCGAAGAGATGGGCCTGTCCGCGGGACTCCCAGATGACCGAGGTGTTGACGAACGCACCGGCCTCGATCGTCTTGAAGGGGTACACCCGGACGTTGCCCTGCACGATCGATTCTTCACCGACCAGGCACTCGTCCCCGATGACCGCCCCGTCCTCGATCCGGGCGGCCCGCATGATGTCGGTGTTCTTGCCGATCACGCATCCGCGCAGATTGCTCTGCTGGCCGATGTAGACGTTGTCGTGAATGACGGCCTTGTGAAGAAAGGCGCCGCTCTTGACGACGACGTTCGAGCCGATGACGGAGTGCTCGCGGATCTCGGCGCCGGCCTCGACCTTGGCGTAGTCACCGATGTACAGCGGCCCGCGGAGAACGGCGTCGGGATGGACCTCGGCCCCTTCCGCCACCCAGACGCCCGGCGAGATCTCAAATCCGTCGAGCTCGACCTGAACCTTTCCTTCGAGCACGTCGGCCTGCGCCTTGACGTAGCTCTCGTGGGTGCCGACGTCCTCCCAGTAGCCCTCGGCCACATAGCCGTAAATGGGCTTGCCTTCCTTCATGAGCTGGGGGAAGACATCACCCGACCAGTCGACCGGAACGTCTGCCTCGACATAGTTGAAGACCTCGGGCTCCATGACGTAGATGCCCGTATTCACCGTGTCCGAGAAGACCTGGCCCCAGGTCGGTTTCTCCAGGAACCGCTCGACCTTGCCCTCCTCGTCGACGATGGTGATGCCGAATTCCAGCGGATTCGGCACACGCGTCAGGCAGACGGTGACCAGGGCGCCCTTCTCCTTGTGGAAGGCGATCAGGTCGGTGAGGTCGAAGTCGGTGAGCGCGTCGCCGGAGATGACGAGGAAAGCGTCGTCCTTCAACGCCTCCTCGGCGTTCTTCACGCTCCCCGCCGTACCCAGCGGTTTCTCTTCGTTGGCGTACGTGAGCTCCATACCGAGCTCTTCGCCGTCACCGAAGTAGTTCTTGACGAGGGAAGCGAGAAACTGCACGGTGACGACGGTCTCGTTGAGACCGTGCCTTTTGAGCAGTCGCAGGACATGCTCCATGATCGGCCGGTTGGCCACCGGCAGAAGAGGCTTGGGCATGCTCGAGGTCATGGGGCGAAGCCGGGTTCCTTCGCCACCGGCCATCACGACGGCCTTCATGTCGGAAGCGTCCTCCTTGAAGAGACGACGGTCCAGCCGACTTCGCCCTGCCACTCAGTGGCCCTCCAGCGTCCTCGCTGCTGCCGGCGACGTTGCACGGCACAGGACAGACGGGCTCAATCGGCCGCGGTATCCGCCTTCACGAGTCGGCGGACCTGGACCACGTAGAGGATTCCTGCCCACCAATACAGAGTTGTACCCCATCCGGCGAAGGCCCACCCGAAAACTTCAGCGAGTGACGCAAGCCATCCGGTTCCGTCACTGAGCAGCAGCAGCGGGAACGCGTACATGAGGTTGAAAGTGGCAGCTTTACCGAGGAAGTTCACCTGGGGCGGCGGATAGCCGTGCCGACGGAGGATTCCCACCATCAGCAGCAACATCAGCTCACGTGCCAAAAGGGCCAGAGTCAGCCAGAGCGGAAGGATCTCGCGCCAGGTCAGACCGAGGAGGGTGGAAAGGATGTAGAGCCGGTCGGCGGCCGGGTCCAGAAGCCGGCCGAGGCTGCTGATCTGGTTCCAGCGGCGGGCGAGCTTCCCGTCGAGATAGTCGCTGACGCCACTCAGCATCAGGACGAGAAGCGCCCAGCCGTCACTCTTCGGGCCACCGAACTCGGGACGGAGAATCAACCACAGGAAGAGCGGCACGCCCAGGAGGCGAGCCATGCTGAGGATGTTGGGGATGGTGAGCACCCGGTCCGTCTGAACGCGAGTCTCCTGGACCTCCACCCGGGGGCCTCCTGTGGGAACGTGCCGATGTTGCCCCCTGACCTTACCCTCAGCCACGACGGACGGATGCACAGGGGTCGCTCGCCCCCGGAACGCAAAAATGCCTCAACCCCCGGAGAGTATCCAGGGGTTGAGGCTAATGATTGTTCGGCGGCGTCCTACTCTCCCACAGGGTCCCCCCTGCAGTACCATCGGCGCTGAAAGGCTTAGCTTCCGGGTTCGGAATGTAACCGGGCGTTTCCCTAACGCTATGACCACCGAAACACTATGAAGATATCGAACCGGAGACGGCACAGTTCGTTACTTCAGAACTAACACAGTGGACGCGAGCAACTGAGGACAAGCCCTCGGCCTATTAGTACCGGTCAGCTCCACCCATTACTGGGCTTCCACATCCGGCCTATCAACCCAGTCGTCTACTGGGAGCCT